>NZ_CP016634.1:1402500-1777500 GCF_002741075.1 Pseudomonas putida
GCCGCTGAGCTGTCCGCGCACCTGGCCACCCTAGGTGCGCGCCACGAAGTGCTGCGTACCCTTTACCGCCGCCTACCGGGCATGACCTGGCCGCTGCAAGCAGTGCTGGAGCAGGTGCCCGGCGCCGTGCACGCCGAGGCTGACCACGACCTGGAACAGGCCCTGGCCTGGGCGCGGGCCCAGGTGGGGGCGGCCAGCACGTGCAGCCTGGCGGTGAGCGCCCTGGCCGGTGGCCAGCCGCGCCTGTTGCTGCTGGGCAGTGCGGCCAGCCTCGACCGCGCCAGCCTGCTGAGGGTGGCGGGCGAGTTGGCCGCGTTGTGCGAGGGGCCCGTGCTGGCCAGCAACGAGGAGGCGTTGCAGTACGTCGACTTCGCTGCCTGGCAGCAGGAACTGCGCGAGGATGAACTGGGTCGTCAGGGCGCGGCGTTCTGGGAGGCGCTGGTGCGCAGTCACCAGGTCAATCACCGCCTGGCCTTCGAAACCCCAGGCCACGCCAATGCGCGCCACCAGGCCAGCCGTGCCGACCATGCGCTGGAAGCGGTGCTGGCGAGCGACGGCGGCGAGGCCCGGGTGCTGGCGCTGTGGGGCGCCTTCCTGGCCCGTGTCAGCCAGCAGGATCGCCTGTTGATCGGCTTGCAGGTGGAGGGGCGCAATGAAGACCTGGAGGACGCCTGCGGCCTGTACGCCCGGGCCCTGCCGGTGGCCTTCGACAACCGCCAGGGCGCGAGTCTCGAAGGACTGTGCGCTGAGATGACGACCCGCCTCGAACAGTCGCGCTCCTGGCTGGACTGCCTGAACGAGTTCGACCTGGGGCTGTGCCGCTACGGCTTCGTCCATCGCCCGAGCGCCGCTGCGCAAGGCGTGCTGGCGCTGGAGGCCGAAGGGCCGGCCGAGCGCCTGCGCCTGGTGCTGGGCGAGGGCCAGGTGCGCCTGGATGCCGATGCCGCTGCCTTCAGCGTCGAGGCCTTGCAGATGCTGCTGGGGCAGTTCCTGCACTTCGCCGGCCAGGCCCTGGCCGCGCCCGCGCAGGACCTGGCCGAGGCCGGCCTGCTCGATGAGGCCGGACGCCGGCAGGTGCTGCAGGGCTTCAACCCCCAGGCCGCATCGCTGCGCCAGGCGCGGCAGTTGCAAGGGTTGTTCGCCGAGCAGGCCGAGCGCCAGCCCCAGGCCATCGCCTTGAGCGTGGGCGGCGAGCGGTTGACCTATGGCGAGCTGGAGCGCCTGTCGAACCAGGTGGCCAACACCTTGCGCGCCCAGGGCGCAGGCCCGGACAAGGTGGTGGCGGTGTATGGCCAGCGCAGCCGCGAGCTGGTGGTGGCGCTGCTGGGCATCCTCAAGGCAGGTGGCGCCTACCTGCCGCTGGACCCGAATTACCCGGCCGAGCGCCTGGCCTTCATGCTCGCCGACGCCGGTGCCGATCAGGTGCTGGCTTGCCTGCCACTGCCCGAGGCCTGGCAGCAGGAACAGCGCCTGACCGTCACCTCCCTGGCTGCCGATGCGCCGGTGTGGTCGGCCAGCGAGCAGGCCCCGGCGCCGCTGGGCGATGCCGACAACCTGGCCTACGTGATCTACACCTCGGGCTCCACCGGCAAGCCCAAAGGGGTCATGGTCAGCCACGCCAACGCCGTGGCCTCGACCTTGGCCCGCGGGCGCTTCTACCGCGAAGCGCTGGGCAATTTCTTGATGTTGTCGTCGTTTTCCTTCGACAGCTCCGTGGCCGGTGTCTTCTGGGCGCTGAGCCAGGGCGCGACGCTGACCCTGCCGGACGAGCACAGCTACAAGGACCCGCAACAGCTGGCCGCGCTGATCGCCCGCGAGGGCGTGACCCACTACCTGACGCTGCCCTCGTTCCATGGGCAAATCCTCGACTACCTCGACGCGCCGACGCTGCGCTGCGTGATCGTCGCCGGCGAGGCCTGCACCCAGGATCTGGCGCGGCGCCACGGCGAGCGCCTGGCGGGGGTTTCGCTGGTCAACGAGTACGGGCCGAGCGAGGCCACTGTGTGGTCCACCGCCACCTACCTGGACCCGGCTGACGGCCACGGCATCGCCATCGGCAAGCCGGTCCAGGGGCTGCGGGTGCATGTATTGGACGCGCACTTCGAGCCAGTGGCTCCGGGTGCCGAAGGTGAGCTGCATGTGGCCGGCGATGGCCTGTGCCGTGGCTACCTGGCGCGGCCTTCGCTGACCGCCGAGCGCTTCCTGCCGGACCCGTTCGCCGAGGCGCCGGGGCAGCGCCTGTACCGCAGCGGCGATGTGGCGCGCTACCGGGTCGACGGCACCTTGGACTGCCTCGGGCGCTTGGATCACCAGGTGAAGCTGCGCGGTTTTCGCATCGAGCTGGGCGAAATCGAAAGCGCCCTGCGTGCCGGGCGTGGTGTGGACGATGCCCTGGTGATCGCCCATGACACAGCGGTGGGTAAACAATTGCTGGCCTTCGTCGTTTCTACTCAGGAAGGTCACGAGCAACTGGGCCTGGACCTGCACAGCCACCTCTCCCAGGTGCTGCCCGAGCACATGCTGCCGGCGCGCATCCGGGTGCTGGAACGCTTCCCGCAGACCCCCAATGGCAAGCTCGACCGCAATGCCCTGTTGGCCCTGGACAGCCGACGCCGTCAGTACATCGCCCCGCGCACCGAGCTTGAACGGACCTTGGCCGGTATCTGGACCGAGGCCCTGCAGGTGGACAAGGTCGGTGTGCAGGACAGCTTCTTCGAGCTGGGCGGCCACTCGCTGCTGGCCACCGCCATCCGTACCCGGATCCAGGAGGCACTGGGCCTGACGATCCCGCTGCGGGTGTTCTTCGAGGGCGAGACCCTTGAGCGCCTGGCGCAGGAGATCGACGCATTGCGCGAGCAAGCCGGTAATCAGCAAAACACAGTGGACTCCCTGGAGGCGCTGTTCGACGAGGTTGAAGCTCTATGAATGCGGTACCGGACAGAATGCTGGCGCTGGCGCAACGGTTTGCAGGGATGTCGGCCGAGGCCCGGCAGGCTCTGCAAGGCAAGATGCGCGAGCAGGGCCTGACCCTGGAAGCCCTGCCGATCCCGCCACGTGCGGCGGGCCTGCAGGTGCTGCCGGCGTCCTACGCCCAGCAACGGCTGTGGTTCATCTGGCAACTGGAGCCACAGGCCAGCGCCTACAACCTGACCGGTGCCTTCCGCCTGCGCGGCCCGCTGGACCACGCGGCCCTGGAGCAGACCCTGGCCGCGCTGCTGGCGCGCCATGAAGTGCTGCGCACCACCTTCCGCTTGGAGGAAGGGGCGGTGCAGCAGGTGATCCACGCCGCCATGGCCTGCCCGCTGGAGCAGGTCGAGGCCGACGAAGCAGGCCTTCAGGCCGCTATCACCAGTGCCGCCCAAGCGCCGTTCGACCTGACCCATGGCCCGCTGATGCGGGCGCGGTTGGTCAGGCTGGGTGCCCAGGACCATGTGCTGCTGCTCACGCTGCACCATATCGTCACCGATGGCGCGTCGCTGCCCATCCTGATCGAGGCGTTCACCCGCCACTACGCGGCGTTCGCCAGTGGCCAGGCGCCGCAGGTCGAGGCCTTGCCAATCCAGTACGCCGACTTTGCCCAGTGGCAGCGGCTGTGGCTGGAGGCGGGCGAGGGCGAGCGGCAATTGCAGTACTGGCGCCAGCAACTGGGCGATGAGCACCCGCTGCTGAGCCTGCCGCTGGATCGCAAGCGCCCGACCTTGCCCAGCCAGCAGGGCGACTGCGTCAGCGTCGAGGTGCCCGCCGCGACCCTGGAGGGCTTGCGCCAGTTGGCCCGCGACCAGGGCTGCACCCTGTTCGTGGTGCTGATGGCGTCGTTGCATGCGCTGCTGCACCGCTACAGCGGCGAGCAGGACATCCTCGTCGGCGTGCCGGTGGCCAACCGCACGCGTCAGGACGTGCAGGCGCTGCTGGGCTTTTTCATCAACACCCAGGTGCTGCGCAGCCAGCCGCAGCCCGAGCAGCCCTTCCTGAGCCTGCTCGAGGCGCTCAAGGTCGCGGCAGTGGGGGCCCAGAGTCATCAGGATGTGCCGTTCGAGCAGTTGGTGGATGCGCTGCAGCCGGAGCGCAGCCTGAACCAAAGCCCGCTGTTCCAAGTGATGCTCAACCATCAGCAGGCCGCCGCCGAAGGCAACGCCCGCTGGTCGTTGCAGGGGCTGGAGGTCGAAGTGCTGGCGGTCGATGAGCGCAGCACCAAGTTCGACCTCATGCTCGACACCGTTGAAGGGCCCGAGGGCCTGAGCGCGGCGTTCACCTATGCCACCGACCTGTTCGACGCCACCACCGTCCAGCGCATGGCCCGCCACTGGCTGAACCTGCTGCGGGGGATCGTGCGCGATCCGGCCACGGCCCTGGGCGAGTTGCCGATGCTCGATGCCGCCGAGCAGGCTGCCACCCTGGTCGAGTGGAACCCCAAGCCGGCCCGGCTAGAGGTGCGTGAGTGCCTGCACCAGCGCATCGAGCGCCAGGCCGCATCGCGCCCAGCGGCCACCGCGGTGGTCTGCGAGGGCGAGCGCCTGAGCTATGGCGAACTGAACCGCCGGGCCAACCGCCTGGCCTGGCACCTGCGGGCGCAAGGCGTGGGCCCGGATGTGCGCGTGGGCATCGCCTTGCCGCGCTCGCTGGACATGCTGGTGGGGCTGCTGGCGATCCTCAAGGCCGGGGGCGCCTATGTACCGCTGGACCCTGAGTACCCCGAAGAGCGCCTGGCCTACCTGCTCGAAGACAGCGGCACACGCTTGCTGATCAGCCAGGCGCCGCTGGCCGCGCGCCTGCCGCAGGTCGAGGGCCTTCAGACGCTGTTGCTCGACCAGGCCGGTGCCTGGCTGAGCGAGGCCCCCGAGCACGACCTGCCCAACCTGACCGACCCTGACAACCTCGCCTACGTCATCTACACCTCAGGCTCCACGGGCAAGCCCAAGGGCACCTTGTTGCCCCATGCCAATGTGCTGCGCCTGTTCGAGGCCACGCAGGGCTGGTTCGGCTTCGATGAGCACGATGTGTGGACGCTGTTCCATTCCTACGCGTTCGACTTTTCGGTGTGGGAGATCTTCGGCGCGCTGCTGCATGGCGGCACGCTGGTGGTGGTGCCCTATGCCACCAGCCGTTCGCCCCAGGACTTCCACCGCCTGCTGCGCGAGGAGGGCGTGACTGTCCTCAACCAGACGCCTTCGGCCTTCCGCCCGCTGATCGAGGTAGCCTGCGCGGCCCGTGACCAAGGGCCGCTGGCCCTGCGCACGGTGATCTTCGGCGGTGAGGCGCTGGAGGTGGCCGACCTGCGGCCGTGGTTCGAAGCCTTCGGCGATCGCCAGCCGCAACTGGTGAACATGTATGGCATCACCGAGACCACGGTGCACGTGAGCTACCGGCCACTGGGTTGGGCGGACCTGGACTCTGGCAACAGCAGCCCGCTGGGCGAGCCGATTGGCGACTTGTCGTGGTACGTGCTCGACAGCCGTCTGAACCCGGTGGCCAAGGGCTGCGTGGGCGAGCTGTACGTCGGCGGCGCGGGCTTGGCGCGGGGCTACCACCTGCGGGCCGACCTGAGCGCCACGCGGTTTATCGCCGACCCTTTCACCGAGCGCCCCGGTGCGCGCCTGTACCGCACGGGCGACCTGGCCCGCTACAGCGCCGACGGCAGCCTCGAGTACATCGGTCGTATCGACCACCAGGTGAAGATTCGCGGTTTTCGCATCGAGCTGGGCGAGATCCAGCGCTGCCTGCAACAACATCCGCAAGTCGCCCAGGCCCTGGTGCTGGTGCACGAGGCCGGCGCCGGCAAGCAATTGGTCGGCTACCTGGTGGCCAAGGCCGGCGTCGAGGCCGGCAGCAGCACCTTCGGCCAGGGGCTGCGTGACTACCTGCGCGGCGAGTTACCCGACTACATGGTGCCTGCGCACCTGATGGTGCTCGATGCCTGGCCGCTGACCAGCAACGGCAAGCTCGACCGCAAGGCGCTGCCCGCGCCGGGCCTGGAGCTGTCGCGAGGGGCCTGGCAAGCACCGCAGGATGCGCTGCAGGCCGACTTGGTCACGCTCTGGGAGCAGGTGCTCAAGCGCGCGCCGATCAGCATCGACGACAACTTCTTCGAACTCGGTGGCGACTCGATCATTGCCATCCAGTTGGTCAGCCGTGCCCGCCAGGCAGGCATCCGCTTCAGCCCCAAAGACCTGTTCCAGCACCAGACCGTGCAGAGCCTGGCGCGGGTTGCGGTGCGCAGCGATGCCTTGGCCCGATGCCAGGCACCGGTAGCCGGGGAGGCGCCGCTGACGCCGATCCAGCAGTGGTTCTTCGAGCAGCCCGTGGCCCGTCGCGCCCACTGGAACCAGTCGGTGCTGTTGGACGTGCGCCAGCCGGTCGATGCGCAGCACCTGCGCACAGCGCTGGCCTGCGTGATGCGCCAGCACGACGCCCTGCGCCTGCGTTTCGCGCAGCATGAGGGCCAGTGGCGCCAATGGCATGCCGAGGACGGCGCGCAGCTTGACGTGCTGCAGGAGGCGACCGCCCGTGATGAACAGGAGCTGCTTGAGCGGTGCAACCAGGCCCAGGCCAGCCTGGACCTGGCCCAGGGCCCGCTGCTGCGCGCGTTGCTGGTGGAGATGGCTGAGGGCGGTCAGCGCCTGCTGTTGGTGGTCCATCACCTGGTGGTGGACGGGGTGTCCTGGCGTGTGCTGCTGGAGGACCTGCAACAGGCCCTGCAGCATGTGATCGCTGGCGAGCCGCCGCGCCTGCCGGTCAAGACCAGCGCCTACCAGCAATGGGCCCGGCGCCTGGTGCAGCAGGCGCAAAGCCCGACATTGCTGGCCGAGGCCGCGTACTGGCACGCCCAATACCAGGACGTGACGCCCAGCTTGCCGAGCCAGGCCGTGGCCACCCCGGTGGCGGATGAGATCCGCGCCGTGCAGACCCGCCTGGACCAGGATGTCACCCGCCAACTGCTGCAACAGGCCCCGGCGGCCTACCGCACCCAGGTCAACGACCTGTTGCTGACCGCCCTGGCCCAGGTGATCTGCGCCTGGACCGGCCAGGCCTCGGCCCTGGTGCAGCTCGAAGGCCATGGCCGCGAGGACCTGTTCGAGGACATCGACCTGAGCCGTACGGTGGGTTGGTTCACCTCGATCTTCCCAGTCAAGCTGACCCCGGCCCAGGACGCCGACGCCAGCATCAAGGGCATCAAGGAGCAACTGCGCGCGGTGCCGAACAAGGGCATCGGCTTTTCCATCCTGCGCTACCTGGCCGATGTCGGCCTGGGGGCGCTGCCGGCACCGGCCATCACCTTCAACTACATGGGCCAGTTCGACGCCAGCTTCGATGCGCAGGCGGCCTGGCAACCGGCGCGCGAGCGCGGCGGCGATGAGCAGGCGCCAGGCAGCACAGTGCTTGAAGGCTTGAGCATCAACGGGCAGGTCTATGCGGGCGAGCTGTGCCTGAGCTGGTCGTTCGACCCGCGCCGGTTCGCCCAGGACCAGGTGCAGGCTTTGGCCGACGCCTATGGCCAGGCCTTGCGCGCGCTGGTCGAGCACTGCCTGGCGAGCGACGGCGGGCTGACGCCGGCCGATGTCCCGCTGGCCCAACTGCGCCAGGACCAGCTCGATGCCCTGAACCTCGCGGCCTGCGACATCGAAGACCTCTACCCACTGTCGCCGATGCAGCAGGGCATGCTGTTCCACAGCCTCTATGACGATGAGCCGGGCGCCTATGTGCATCAGTTGCGCCTGGACGTCGAAGGCCTGGACGTGGAGGCCCTGCGGGCGGCCTGGCAGGGGGCGCTGGACGCCCATGACACGCTGCGAGCGAGCTTTCTCTGGGGCGATGAGCTGCGCCAGCCGCTGCAGGCGATCGGGCGCCAGGTGCGTCTGCCACTGGAACGGCTGGACTATCGCGGCCAGCCACGCAGCGCCCTGGAGGCCTTCGCCGAGGCCGACCGCCAGCGCGGTTTCGATCTGGCCCAGGCGCCGCTGCTGCGGGTCAGCGTGCTGGACACCGCTGAGGGTCGGCAGCACCTGATCGTCACCCATCACCACATCCTGCTCGATGGCTGGAGCACGTCGCAGTTGCTCGGCGAGGTCATGCAGCGGTATGCCAGCCAGACGCCGGCCCGCAGCGCCAGGCGCTACCGCGACTACATGGAGTGGCTCGCCGCCCAGGATGCCCAGGCCGCCCAAGGCTTCTGGAGCGCCCAGCTGGCGCCGCTCGAAGAGCCGACCTTGCTGGCCAACTGTGCCGAGGCCGAGCGTGACGCCGTGGGCTTTGGCGAGTACTTCCAGGTCCTCGACCCGGTAGCCAGCGAGCGTCTGGGGACGTTCGCCCGGCAGTACAAGGTCACCCTCAACAGCCTGCTACAGGCGGCCTGGTTGTTGCTGTTGCAGCGCTATAGCGGGCAAGCCTGCGTGGCCTTCGGCGCCACCGTGGCTGGCCGTCCGGTGGATCTGCCGGGGATCGAGCAGCAGTTGGGGCTGTTCATCAATACCTTGCCGGTGATCGCACGCCCTGAGCCTGGGCAATCGGTGGCGCACTGGGTGCAGGCGATCCAGGCGCTGAACCTGGACCTGCGCGACTACGAGCACAGCCCGCTGGCCGAGGTACAGCGCCTGGCGGGCCAGGGCACGCTGTTCGACACCTTGCTGGTGTTCGAGAACTACCCGCTGGCCGAAGCGCTGCAACAAGGGCCGGACACGGGGCTGCGTATCCTCGATGTGCAGGGCCGCGAGCAGACCCACTTCCCGCTCACCGTCTCGGCCGACTTCGGCGCGCGCCTCTCACTGCGCTACAACTATGCCCGCAGCGCCTTTGGCGACGCCTTCATCGCCAGCCTGCACGAGCACCTGTGCAACCTGTTGCAGGCCATGGCCGAAGCGCCTGAGCAGGCATTGGGCCGGTTGACGCTGCTGGGGGATTCGGAGCGCGACTTGCAACTGCTGGCCTGGAATGACACCCAGGTGGCCTTCGCGCCCATGCAGCCGGTGCAACGCCTGTTCGAGATGCAGGCCGAACGGGCGCCAGATGCGCCAGCGCTGGTCTTCGCCGACCAGCAGTTGGACTATGCCGAGCTCAACCGCCGCGCCAACCGCCTGGCGCACCGCTTGCGCGCGCTGGGTGTGGGCCCGGAGGTGCTGGTCGGCATCGCCGCCGAGCGTTCCCTTGAACTGGTGATCGGCCTGCTCGCGATCCTCAAGGCGGGTGGCGCCTACGTGCCGATGGACCCGGACTACCCGAACGATCGGTTGCACTACATGCTCGAAGACAGCGGTGTGGACCTGCTGCTGACCCAAAGCGCCCTGCAAGCACGCCTGCCGCTGACTGACGGGGTACAGGTGCTGTGCCTGGACCAGCTGGACCTGACCCAAGGCCCGGACCACAACCTGGACCTGGCCATCGACGGCGCTTCGCTGGCGTACATGATCTACACCTCCGGCTCCACCGGCCGGCCCAAGGGCGCGGGCAACCGCCACGACGCCTTGTACAACCGCCTGGCCTGGATGCAGGCGGCCTACCCGCTGGGCGCGGGGGACACGGTGCTGCAGAAGACGCCGTTCAGCTTCGACGTCTCGGTGTGGGAGTTCTTCTGGCCGCTGATGGTCGGTGCCCGCCTGGCCATCGCCGAGCCCGGGGCGCATCGCGACCCGGCGCAACTGGTGGCGCTGATCCATCGTCACCAGGTCGATACGCTGCACTTCGTGCCGTCGATGCTGCAGGCCTTCGTGCGTGACGAGGGCGCAGCCTCCTGCCACAGCCTGCGCCAGGTGATCTGCAGTGGCGAGGCGCTGCCCGCCGAGCTGCAACGCCAGGTGCTGCGTGTGCTGCCCAAGGCCGGGTTGTACAACCTGTATGGCCCCACCGAGGCGGCCATCGACGTGACCCACTGGACTTGCCGCGATGACGGCGGACACAGCGTGCCGATCGGCCGGCCGATCGCCAACCTGCGCACCTACATCCTCGATGACAGCCTGCAGCCCCAGGCCATCGGCCGGGTCGGTGAGCTGTACCTGGGCGGGGTGGGACTGGCGCGCGGGTATCACCAGCGCCCAGGGCTGACGGCCGAGCGCTTCGTGGCCTCGCCATTCCACGCCGGCCAGCGGCTGTACCGCACCGGTGACCTGGCCCGCTACCGCGTCGACGGGGTGATCGAATACGTCGGCCGGATCGACCATCAGGTGAAGATTCGCGGCCTGCGCATCGAACTGGGCGAGATCGAGGCTGCGCTGCTCGAACAGCCCGCTGTCGCCGAAGCCGTGGTGCTTGCGCTGGAGGTTGGCAAGAGCACGCAACTGGTGGCCTATCTGGTGCCCACCGCAGGCGCCATCGACACCTCGGCGCTCAAGGCTGCCCTGGCCGAACGCCTGCCCGAGCACATGCAGCCGGCCCAGTTGATGGTGCTCGACTGCATGCCGGTGACCGCCAACGGCAAGCTCGACCGCCGTCGCCTGCCGGCGCCAGAGGCCCGCACGGGCCAGGGCCGTGCGCCGGCCACGCACCAGGAAGCCAGCTTGCTGGCGGTCTGGCAGGCGCTGTTCGAGCGCGATGACATCGGCGTGGAGGATGACTTCTTCGCGCTCGGTGGCGACTCGATCGTGTCGATCCAGGCCGTGGCCCTGGCGCGCAAGGCGGGGCTTTCGATCACGCCCAAGGATGTGTTCAGTCATCCGACTCTGGCTGCGCTGGCCGAGGTCGCCACCGCAACGGTGCCGGTGCTTGAGGCGCCGATGCAGCCGGTTTCGGTGGCGCTGTCCGACGCGCAGTTGGCCACGCTCGGGCTCACGGCCGCGCAGGTGGAGGACGCCTACCCGCTGTCGCCCATGCAGCAAGGCATGCTGTTCCATGCGGTGCAGGACGCCGACGACGGCCTGTACGTCAACCAGATCGAAGTGGGCGTGGTCGGCGTCGATCCGCAGCGCATGCTCGCGGCCTGGGAGGCGGTTGCCCGCCGGCACGCGATCCTGCGCACTGCGTTTCTCTGGGAGGGCGAGAAGGAGCCGTTGCAGGTGGTGCTGCGTGAGGCGGCGCCGCTGCTGACAGTGCTCGACTGGCGCAAGCGCGCCGACGCCCGGGAGACCGTGCGCGTGCTGGCCGATGCCGAGCGCGAGCAGGGCTTCGCCCTGGGCCGCGCGCCATTGCTGCGGGTGCTGCTGGTGCGCATCGATGAGCAGCGCTACCGGCTGATCTGGACCTACCACCACATCCTCATGGACGGGTGGAGTGTCTCGCGCCTGATCGGTGACGTGCTGCGCCACTACAGTGGCCAGGCGCTGCCATCGGTGGCGGAGTACCGGCATTACATCGGCTGGCTGCAGCGCCAGGACCCGGCCACCTGCGAAGCGTTCTGGAAGACTGCGCTGGCGGCGCTGGAAGGGCCGACGCACCTTGCCCGTGCCATGCCGGTCAAGCAGCCCCAGGCCGGTTATCACGCGCTCTATACCCACCTCGATGCAGTGCAGACCACGCGCATGCAGCAGTTCGCCCAAGGCCAGCGGGTCACCCTCAATACCCTGGTCCAGGCGGCCTGGCTGCTGTTGTTGCAGCGCTACACCGGCCAGCGCACGGTCACCTTCGGCGCTACCGTCTCGGGACGCCCTGAGACCCTCGAAGGCGCCGAGCAGATGCTGGGGTTGTTCATCAACACCTTGCCGGTGGTCGGCCACGTGCCGACTGCCCAGGCGGTGGGTGACTGGTTGCGGGAGCTTCAGGCGTACAACCTGCGCATCCGCGATCACCAGCACACGCCGCTGGGCGATATCCAGCGCTGGGCCGGACAAGGCGGGCAGGCGCTGTTCGACAGCATCATCGTGTTCGAGAACCAACCGGTCGACCGCACCTTGCGGGAGTGGGATGGCGAGTCGCTGCGCTTTGAAGAGGTGTCGGACTTCGGCCTGACCAGCTTCGCCATGGACCTGATGGTCAGCGTGGATGATGGCGGCCTGCGCATCGAATACATGCACCAGCGCTCGCACTTCGATGTCGCGACCGTCGAGCGACTGCGCGAGCACATGGAAAGCCTGCTGCGCAGACTGTGCGACGATGCCCGGCAGCCGGTCGGATGCCTGGGCCTGGTCGAGGGCACGTCGCGTCCGTTGCAGGCGGCGCCTGCGGTGGTCAATACCCCCGTACATGAGCTGGTCGCCCGCCGGGCCCAGGAGCTGCCGCACCACCCGGCGTTGGTGCTCGGCGAGCAGGTGCTCGACTACGCCACCCTCGACCGCCGTGCCACCGCCCTGGCCGTGCGCCTGCGGGCGCTGGGGGTGGGGCCGGAGACCGTGGTGGGCGTGTTCATGGAGCGCTCGCCGGAGCTGGTGGTGTCGCTGCTGGCGGTGCTCAAGAGCGGCGGCGCCTATGTGCCGCTGGACCCGGAGTACCCGGCCGAGCGTCTGCGCTACATGATGGCCGACGCCGGCATGGCCGTGCTGCTGACCCAGCACCACCTGCAGGATCGCGTGGCACTGGACGCGTCGGTGACCTGCCTTGCGGTCGATACGCGGGTGCTCGACGAGGCGGTCGATGCCTCGGCGCTGCCAAGCGTCCAGGACCTGGGCCTGGCTTACCTGATCTATACCTCCGGTTCCACCGGCAAGCCCAAGAGCGTCGCCGTGGCCCATGGCGCGATCAGCATGCACGTGCAGGCCATCGCCCAGCTCTACGAGATGGACTCCAGCAGCCGCGAGTTGCACTTCATGTCGTTCGCCTTCGATGGCGCCCATGAGCGCTGGATCACCACGTTGATCAGCGGCGGCACCCTGGTGATCCGCGACAACCAACTGTGGACCGCCGAGCAGACCTTGCAGGTGCTCAAGGAGCAGCGCATCAGCATTGCCTGCTTCCCTCCGGCCTACCTGTTGGAGCTGGCCGAGCAGGCCGAACGCCAAGGCGAGGCGCCGGCCGTGCGCATCTACTGCTTTGGCGGTGACGCAGTGCCGGACGCCAGCTTCGAGCGGGTCAAGCGCAGCCTGGCGCCGCAGTACCTGGTCAACGGCTACGGCCCGACCGAGACCGTGGTCACGCCGCTGCTGTGGAAGACGCCGGTGAGCGGGCAGTGCGAGGCGATGTACGCACCGATCGGCCTGGCGGTGGGCGCGCGGACCCTGTACGTGCTCGATGGCGACCTCAACCCCTTGCCGCCGGGCCTGGTCGGTGAGCTGTTCATCGGTGGCGAGGGGGTTGCCCGCGGCTATCATCACCGCGCTGGCCAGACCGCCGAGCGCTTCGTCGCCGATCCGTTCGGCGCGCCGGGTGCACGGCTGTACCGCACGGGCGACCTGGTGCGTATGCGCGCTGACGGGGTGGTGGATTACGTGGGCCGGGTCGATCACCAGGTCAAGGTGCGAGGCTTCCGGATCGAGCTGGGCGAGATCGAGGCGCGGCTGCGCGAGCAGTCCGGGGTCAAGGACGCCCTGGTGGTGGTGCGCGATACCCCGCAAGGCCGCCAGTTGATCGGCTATGTGGTCGCCGCCGAGCAGGGCCCGGGGCAGGACCTGCGCCAACGCCTGCTGGCGGCCCTGCGCGAGCGCCTGCCGGACTACATGGTGCCGGCCCAGGTGGTGGTGCTGGCGCAGTTCCCGCTCACGCCAAACGGCAAACTCGACCGCAAGGCGTTGCCGGACCCTGACTTCGGCGCTCGCCAATACGTCGCGCCGCGCACGCCCTTGCAGGCGGCGCTGGCGCAGGTCTGGCAAGCGGTGCTGGGTGTCGAGCAGGTGGGCATCACCGACAACTTCTTCGAGCTGGGCGGCGATTCGCTGCGCACCTTGAAAGTGATCTCCCGGGTGCGGGCGATGCCGACACTGGGCTTCGAACTGAAGCTGCGCGACATGATGGCCAACCCGACCATTGCAGGCCTGACCGCCGACCAGGGCCAGGCGCCCGAGCCGTTGCTGCTGCTCAACCGGCCGGTGGCGGGTGCCGCGCCGCTGTTCTGCCTGCACGCAGGGTTCGGCACGGTGTTCGACTACGAGCCCTTGGCGCGCCGCCTGGACGGGCTGCGCACGGTGTATGGCGTACAGTGCCGGATGCTGCTCGACCGTCAGTGGCAGGACCTGTCGCTGGAGCAGATGGCCACTGACTACGCCGCCGCCATCCGCGCCCGGCAGCCCCAGGGGCCGTATCAGTTGCTCGGCTGGTCGCTCGGCGGCAGCTTGGCACTGCTGGTGGCCCAGGCCCTGGAGGCCCAAGGGCAGACCGTGCGTTGGCTGGGCCTGGTGGACAGCTACGTGCCGTTGGATACCAGTGGGCAGGACGAAGACGTGCGCGAGGACCTGCAGGCCTTCCTCTGCGCCACCCTGGGGATGGAACCGGAGGCGGTGCAGCCGGTGCTCGACGGGCACGGGGCGATCGAGGCTGAGCAAGTGGGCGGGTTGATCGCCGGGGTGATCGCGCGCCAGCCACAGCAAGGGGCCGGTTATGCCTTGCTGGGCGCCGATGAACTGGCGCACACCTTCATCGTCAGCCAGCGCCTGAAGCAGCTGTCGCGCGAGCTGCCGGCCTTGCCGGTGGTCAAGGCCGGGTTGCATTGCTGGTGGGCCAGTGCCAACCCGACCGGAGAGCGCGCGGCGCTCGAAGCGCAGCAACCACGTATCGCCCAGACCGAGGTGGTGCGTGCCAGCCACTACGACATCCTGCACAGCGCCGACTGCCTCGAAGGGCTGCTGGCGACCTTGGAGGAGGGGCGGCTGACGCAAGTCTGACCGGCTTGTCTGGCGGTTCGCAGTAAATAGCCACGCTCGGCTTACGTTAGTGAGTCGAGCGTGGTTTTTTATTGGAGACCGATCGATGCCGCTGCACCCCGATATTGAAGGATTTCTCGAGCTGGTGGAGGCCGGTCGCCTGACCGGCAAGCGCCAGCCCATGCATGAGCTCTCGCCGCAACAGGCACGCGAGCAGTTCGACCTGGCCTCACAGCTGCTGGACAGCGCCCCGACCGGCAACCTGGAAATCACCCAGTTGACGATTACCAGCCGCGATGGCCAACCACTGGCGGCGCGTACCTATCAGCGCGCCCAGGGCAGGGAACAATTGCGCCCGGTGGTGGTGTACTTTCATGGTGGCGGCTATGTGGTGGGGAGCCTGGATTCCCACGACATCCTGTGCCGTCGCTTGGCCCTGGCGGGGGATTTCGTGGTGCTGTCGGCGGACTACCGCCTGGCGCCGGAGCACAAGTTTCCCACCGCGTTCAACGATGCCGAGGACGTGGTGCTGTGGCTGTTGAACGAAGGCGCCCGGCATGGCCTGGATGCCGAACGGGTGGCGTTGGTCGGCGACAGCGTCGGCGGCAGTTTGGTGGCCGCACTGGCGATCCGCGCCGCTTCGGCCCCCGAGCAACTGACGTTACGGCCGAAGGCTCAGGTGCTGCTGTACCCGGTACTGGATGCGGCGGTGGAACGGCCCTCATTGGAACGCTTCGCCGAGGGTTACCTGCTGGAGAAGCAGTCGCTGCGCTGGTTCTACCGGCAGTACGAGCGCGACGTAGCGGACCGGCTGGACTGGCGCTTCTCACCGATCTATGCCGAGTTGCCGGCGCAGTTGGCGCCGACGATCCTCTGGCTGGCCGAGTTCGACCCGCTGCTCGATGAAGGCCTGGCCTATGCCGAACGGGTGCGCGGGGCTGGGCTTGAGATCGCATGCGAAGTCAAGGCAGGCATGACCCACGACTTTGCGCGCATGGGCGAAGTGGTAGGGGAAGTGCCTGGGATGCTGACGACGCTGGCGCAGGCAATCCAGCGGCGACTCTGAGCGCCTTGGGGCCGCTGCGCGGCCCATCGCAGGCTTCCACCAAATTGCATTCTTTCAGGGCGCCTGTTTTGCGGTGAATGGCACGGGCTTCGCCCGTGTTCGCGGGTGAACCCGCTCCCACAGGAGTCATCGTCAGCCTTGCGGGCGTGGGTTGCCCGCGGAGCAGGTTGCGTGGTGGATGGCACCGGCGTTGCCGGTGTTCGCGGGTGAACCGGCTCCCACAGGTTCGGCGGTGTCCTTGAGAGCAGCGTGGTCACCCAATTCATTGGATAAGCCCACGAACCTCAGAACCAACACAGCCCCAACGAAAAAGCCGGAGCCCACATCAAGCGGCTCCGGCCTTCTGGTCCTGCCTGGCGACAATCAATAACTGGCGCGCAAGGTCAAGGTCAGGTTCCGTGGCTCGCCATAGAAGTTCGACCCCCAGGCACTGTCGACCCGATCGTAGTACTTGCGATCGAACAGGTTGTTGGCCGTCAGGGTCGAGCTCAGGTTCTCGCTGAACTTGTAGCCCACCTGCGCGGTGGTGACCGCGTACCCGCCCTGGACGAAGTCAACGGCACCACGGGTGTAGGAGGTCTCACTGACCACACGGGTACCGCCGGCCACATGGAAGCCTTTGAGCGCGCCGTCGAGGAACTCGTACTTGGTCCACAGGTTGAAGTTGTGCTTGGGCGTGATGGTGCTGAACTGGCTGCCTTTGCTCACGCCGTTGGTGGTGTCGTCCTCCAGCAGCTTGGTCATGGTGAAGGCATAGCCCGTGGCAATGCTCCAGTTGTCGGTCAGGTTGCCGGTCAGCTCGGTTTCCCAGCCTTGGCTGCGGACCTTGCCGCTGGCTTCGTAGCCGTTGACGCCGTTCCACTGGGCACGGTTCTCGTCGAAGATCTGGAACATCGCAAGGGAGGCGTTCAGGCGTCCATCGAGCAGTTCCTGCTTCAGACCCACTTCATACTGCTTGCCCTTGCGCGGGCCGACCATCTGCTTGCCGGTCGCGTCGGTTTCGCTCTGTGGCTTGAACACGCTGGTGTAGCTGGCGTAGGCCGAAAGCTCGGGGGTCAGCTTGTAGACGATGGCGCCGTAGGGGATGGCCTTGGCATTGGTCTCGGTGGACGGGTTGCCGAAGTTGTTGAAGAAGGTGTTGGCGTTCTTCGCGTGCGCCTCGAACCAGGTCACACGGCTGCCCAGAATCACGTCCAGCTCGTCGGTCACGCTGAGCTTGGTACGCCCGTAGATCCCGTACTGCTCGCTCTTGGAGTAGTTGAAGTTGGTGTGGGGCATGTCCAGGTGCGGCAGGTCGTTGGCGCCGCCGATGCCGATCGGAAAGCCGTCCGCCCAGCCGTCGCCGTCAAGGTCCGCGGTGCCGTAGGTGAAGGCTTTGTCCAGGTGCTGGTATTCGCCGCCGAGGGTGAACTCGTGGGTGCGCCCGGCAAAGGTGAACGGCGAGGTGACGAAGCTGTCCAGGCCCAGGGTCTTGATGCGGGTGTAGTAGGAGTACATCGACGCCATGGCGGTGTTGGTCGCCGGGTCCACGCCGTCGGTGGTCCAGGTGAACTCGCGGGTCGGGGTGCGGGCGTCGCGGTAGGTCAGCGAAGTCTTCCACTGGCCGCCGTTGTCCAGCGCGTGGTCGAGCTCGGTGAAGGCTTCCCAGGTCTCTTCCTTGAGGGTGTTCCACTTGGCGTCGATGTAAGTGTGGCGGCCCACGTCCAGCAGCTTGCCATTGGCATAGGCCGGCAGGCCGAACGCCGGGGTGGAGTCGTTCTTCTGGTAGGCACCGCCGAACGACAGGGTGGTGCTCGGGTCCAGGTCCATTTCCAGGCGGCCGTAGAACATCGGGCGTTCGTTTTCGACGTAGTCGACGAACGACTTGTTGTTCTCGTAGGCGGTGACCGCACGACCACGGATCGTGCCTTCGGCGTTCAGCGGGCCGGTGACATCGACCATGGTGCGGTAGCGATCCCAGGAACCTGCGGCCACTTCGCCGTTCAGGGCGAAGGTGTCCAGGGCGCGCTTGCGCACCACGTTGATGGTCCCGGCAGGCTCGCCCGAGCCCGCGTACAGGCCGCTCGGGCCGCGCAGCACTTCGACGCGGTCGTACATCGCCAGGTCGAAGCTGGTGGCCATGTCGCCTTGGCCGGTGATCTGCGAGACGCCATCGACCTGCACCTGGTCCACCAAGAAGCCGCGCATGTACACGTCGTTGAGGCTGGAGCCGGTGTTGTAGGTCTTGATGGTGGCGCCGGTGACCTGGCGCATCGCGTCCTGCAGGTTGTTCATGTTCTGGTCATCCATGCGCTGGCGGGTGACCACGGTCACGGACTGCGGGATGTCCTTCAGGCGTTCGGTGCCTTTGCCGATGGTCACTGCCTGGGCCGCATAGGAATGCGTGCCTTCGGAGGTGGCACTCAGGGCCTTGCCGTCGATCTGGATGTTCCCCAACTCCAGAGCGTCGCCGGCCGAGGGGCCCTGCAGGGTGACTTGAGAGCCGTCGATGCTGTAGCGCACACCGGTGCCTTGCAGCATCTGACGCAGGGCCTGTTGCGGGTCCAGGCGGCCGTTGACCGCGGTGGAGCGCTTGCCGCCGACCGTCTCGGGGCTGAACAGGATCTGCAGGTTGGTCTGCTGGCCGAGGGCTTGCAGCGCCGAACCTAGCGGTTGCGACGGGATGTTCAACTGGACTTCCTGGGCCTGGACGATGGCCGCGCAAGGCAGCATGAGAGCCAGGGCCAGCGGTGACAGTGCGTGTTTGACAGACATCGTGTTTCCTTCGAGGGAACTTGTAATTTTGGGGTTAATGAGAGTTGTTCGTATTCAAGAAGAAGACGCATAGCCTTCTGAAAACCGGAAAAAATTCTTTCAGGCCGTTAGAAAAGTGGCGCGCCTGAGGTTCAGGCGCGTTCAGTCAAGGGATGCAGTTGGCCGCTGCGTATGTCGATGAGCTGGTCAGCCAGGTCGAAATAGCGGTCGTCGTGGGAGATCACGATCACCGTCTTGCCCTGGCGTTTGAGGTCCGGCAGCAGCTCGGTGTAGAAGACCTTGCGAAACGCTGGATCCTGGTCGGCGGCCCACTCGTCGAACACCAGCACGGGGCGCTCGTCGAGCCAGGCGTGGAGCAGGGCCAAGCGCTTGCGCTGGCCGGTGGACAGATCGGTGGTGGAGAACGCGCCGTCGCGGATGGTCACCTTGTGCGCCAGCTCCAGGCGTTCGAGGTAGGCCTGGGTATGCTCGGGCAGCACGCCCTTGCGTGCGAGCAGCTCCTGGAACAGGAAGAAGTCGGCGAACACGGTGGTGAACAACTGGCGATAGTCGTCACGCTGGGCAGGGCCGATGACTTGGCCGTTGAGCAGCACCTGGCCGCCGTGGGGCTCATACAGGCCCAGCAACAGCTTGATCAGGGTGGTCTTGCCGCTGCCGTTCTGGCCGACGATGAACAGCAGCTCGCCCGGCATGACCTTCAGGTCGAGCGGCCCCATGCCAAAGGCAGGCAGGCCGTCGACGCTGGGGAAGGCATAGGTCAGCCCGCGCAGTTCCAGGCTCTTGAACACAGGGCGTGGGCCGCTCTCGGTGCTGGGCAGCAGGAACGGCTCGGGTGTGGCAAAGGCAGCGTTCATCTCGGCGATGCGCTTGACGGCGACGGCGTTGCGGCTGATCAGCGGCAGCAGGCTGAGCACCGACTCCATGGGGCCTTTCATGAACAGCAAGGTCATGATGAAACCGCTGAGCACGTTGTTTTCGACCGGTACGCCCCAGGTCTGCAGGGCCAGGCACAGGCCGATGACCATGAAGAACAGCAGCGAGCCGAAGGTGCTGGCGCTCAGGAAGATGTTCACCGAGCGGATCTGCAAGGCGGCGATGCGCTGCACGGTGGGGATCACCTGTTCGCGGTACAGGGTGTGCCGGCGCTGGCGGTGCATGCGCAGCTCCTTGGCCCCCTCGGCCATGCTGCGGTAATACTTCTGCAACTGGTCTTCTTCCTCCCGCGCCGCTTCGAAGCCGCCCATGCCATGGCTGCGTGCCACGTACTGGGCGATGCAGCCCAGCACCACTGCGCTGGCGGTGATCAGGAACATCGTCCCATCGAGCATTGCCAGGTAGCCCAGGCAGCCCAGGGTCACGGTCAGGGAGACGATCAGCTGCGGCAGGCCGAAGGTGAAGTCGCTCACGGTGTCGATGTCGTGGGTCAGGACCGGGATCAGGCGATGGCTGCGGTAGCGCTCCAACTGCTCGATCGGGGCGCAGAGCACCTTGCCGCCCAGGGAGATGCGCAGGCGCGCGATCACATGCTGGCCAACGTAGTTGGTGCCGATGTTCGCGGCGATGGCGCAACCCAAAGCCAGCGCGCACAACCCGGCAAAGCCGAGCATGACCGCGCTGGCGATGGCCTGCTCGCTGTGCATCAGGGCGTTGATCCGCGCCAGCAGCGCCGTCACGCTCAGGCCGCCGACGATCCCCAGTACGATGGAGATGGCCAGGGTGGGCAGCAGCGGGCGCAGGATCGAAAGCAGTTCGCGGGATGTAGCCGTTGTCGAGCTCATGAAGCGTCCTCAGGAAAGGGCCGCGCGTTATGCGCGGCTCAGGGCGACGGCTTCACGCAGCCCGGCTCGCTGGCCGGCCAGGGTCTGGTACAGCGACTGGCCGATTTCGCTGGCGCGCATCGGCAGCACCGAGAGCAAGGTGTCGGACAAACCATGGGAGCTTTCGCAGAAGCCTTGCAGGTACACCGCCGCCTGCAGGTCGTCGCTGGCCAGGGCCCGGTAGTCACGATCGACCACGAAGTCCTTCAGGTGCTGTTGCAGTGGTGCCAGGAGTTCGCGGTGCGAACGGCGCTCGTAGCCGGTGGCGAGGATTACCGCGTCGTAGCGGTGGGTCTGTTGCTGGTGGGTGGCCAGGTCCTGCAGGGTCAGTTCGATGCCCTCGGCGGTGGCGGTGGCCGCCTCGACCTGGCGTCGGCAGAGCACGGCGTGGCGGAACTGGTGGGCGACCTTCTGGCGATAGAGGATGCCGTAGATGCGCTCGAGCAGGTCGATGTCCACGACCGAGTAGTTGGTGTTGTGGTACTCGTCGATCAGTTTCTTGCGCTCGGGCTGGCTCTGGTTGAACACCAGGTCCGTGTACTGCGGCGCGAAGATCTCATTGACGAACGGGCTGTCGTCGGCGGGCTTGAGGGCCGAGGCGCGTACGATCATGTCGACTTTCACCGACGGGTAGCTGTCGTTCAGGTCGATGAAGGCCTCCGCCGCGCTCTGGCCAGAGCCGATGATGGCGATGCGCATCGGCTTGCCTTCGCTGCAGGGCAGGGCGGCCAGGCTCTTGAGGTAGGTGGAGTGGTGGAAGACCCGCGGATCACCCTTGAACGCAGCGAAGGTCGCCGGCACTTTCGGCGTGCCGCCGGTGCCGACCACCACCGAGCGGGACAGACGGCGACGCTCCTGGCCGGCTGCGTCGCGGGAGATCACTTGCAAGTGCTGGATGCGCCCGGCTTCCAGGACCGGTTCGATGCGTACCACTTCCTCGCCATAGGCGGCCTGGGTGGCGAAGTGATCGGCCGCCCAGCGCAGGTAGTCGTTGTACTCCAGGCGGCAGGGGTAGAAGGTGCCCAGGTTGACGAAGTCGACCAGGCGCTGCTTCTGGTGCAGGTAGTTGACGAAGCTGTAGGGGCTGGTCGGGTTGCGTAGGGACACCAGGTCCTTGAGAAAGGAGATCTGCAGTTCGCTCTGGGTGGCCAGGGTGTCGCCGTGCCAGCGGTAGTTGCGTTGCTTGTCGATGAACAGGGCATCGAGGGCGTAGCCGTGGGTGTCGGCGAGTTCTTCCAGGGCGATGGCCAAGGCCAGGTTGGAAGGGCCGAAGCCGACGCCAATGAGGTCGTGAAGGGGCTCGGAGGTAGGGTGCTGGCTCATGGTTGACGATTCCTCGGGGTCTGTCGAAGGTGGGTGCCGTGACGGCACCCGGGTCCTGCGCATGTACACCGATAGAACGAGCCGTCAGCCGTGCAATTTAGAACTCTTCTCGTTCTCGAGTTCACGGACGACGCGAAAGCCGATCCAGTCGCCACGGTCATCTGGATAGGTCTGATTGCGGTTGCCTGAACGCGAGAAGATCGGGGCCTCGCCCCAGTCGTTGCCGCGCAGTTGCACCAGCTCGCAGTTGGGCTCCTTCCAGGCGCTGCCATCGCTGGGGGCGCCGACGTAGCTGTCGTGGTAGCAGTCGGCGGTCCACTCGTAGACATTGCCGTGCATGTCGTACAAGCCAAAGGCGTTGGGTGGGTAGCTGCCCACGGGGGCGGTGTAGCTGTAGCCGTCCTTGGGACCGTAGACGTTGGCATGGCGGGTGATTTCGTACGCGGCATCCGGGTCCAGGGGGAAGGGGAACGGCCCGGTGCTGCCGGCACGGGCGGCGTATTCGCGCTCCGCCTCGCTGATCATGCGGTAGGTATGGCCGGTCTTTTTCGACAGCCATGCGACATAGGTCTCGACATCCTTGTAGCTCATGCACACGGCAGGGTGGCGGTCGGCGGTTTTGGGGTCGAGCTTGTAGCTCGGCACGCTGTTGGTGCAGCGCCGGCCTGGGCGATCGTCACCGTCGGCGATGACAGTGCCGGTCTGCTTGAGGTAGGCCTGCCACTGGCCTGCGGTGACGTGAAAACGGCTGACGGCGAAGGGCTTGTCGAGGGTCACCAGGTGCATCGGGCCTTCATCGGCCTGGCGACCGGGCTCGTCATCCGGGGTGCCCATCTGGAAGCTGCCGGCTGGCAGCACCACCATCTGCGGGCAGTCCTTGCAGTCCTGGAACACCTCGCCGGGCTTATGGTCGTGGGCGCCTTGCGCCGGGCCTGCGAGCAGGCAGCCGAGCAGGCCGAGTAGGGATAACGGGCGTAGCAGGTTCGTGGGCATCGTGGGTTCCTTCCTGTGGCGGTCAAAGCGTGCGCTTGAGCAGTGCGAGGGTGCGGTCGATCTCCTGCTCGTTGTTGAGTAGCCCCGGTGCGGTGCGGATCACCGGGCCCGCGTCGCGGTACACGGCATCGACCATCACCCGGTTCTCGATCAGGTAGTTGGCGAAGCGGTCCTGGTCTTCCTGGGCCTTGACGCGGAAGAAGGTGAACCCGGCCGAATGGGTGTTGCCTTGCGGGGTGACCAGTTGGAGTTGGTCGATTTCTGCCAGGCGCTGTTTGAAGTAGTCGTTGAGCTGGTGGATGCGCGCCTGCACGTCGGCCTTGCCCAATTGCAGGTGCAGCTCGAAGGCCTTGCCCACCGACCAGCGGTGCTCGAAGCTGTGGTAGCCCCCGGGGGTCATGATGGTGGCGAAGTCCTCGTCCTCGGAGAAGGTGGCGAAGGTCGGCACCAGGTGGTCCTGCAGTTTTTCGCTGGCGGCACAGATCAGCCCTGTACCCCGTGGGCCGAACATCCACTTGTGGGTACCGGCGATGAAGTAGTCGCAGTTGAAGTCGGCGAATTGCGCATTCTCCACGCCAAACCCATGCACGCCGTCGACCACGTAAATGATGCGGTCCTGCTCGTCGCGGTCGCGATTGTGCCGGCGCACCAGCTCGCCGATCTGGCCGATGGGCAGTTTCACGCCGCTGCCCGAGTGCACCCAGGTCATGCCCAGTACGCGGGTGTTGGGGCCGATGGCGCGGTCGAGGGTCTGCAGGATGCGTTCGGTGCTGACATTCCAGGCCTCGTCGAACAGGCGCAGCTTGCGCACCTGGGTGCCTTGGCGGCGTTGGCGCAGATCGAAGCTGGTGTTGGCCGAGTAGTGCTCGTGCTCGGTGGTCAGGATCTCTTGGTGTGACGCCACTTTCAGGCCCGCGTAGATCATCCCCAGGCCTTCGGTGGTGCTGCCGGTCAGGGCGATCTGGCGCGGCTTCACGCCCAGGTAGCGCCCGGCCCATTCGCGCACGTCGGCCTCGCGTTTCCACACCGCCTGGCTGTGCCAGTCCATCCACTGCGCCGGGTTGCGGTCGAGCTCGGCGCGGTAGCGGTCGATGCTCTCCTGCACCGGGCGGGGGTGAGTGGTCACCAGGAAGTTGGACAGGTGAATCACGTCCGGCGCCTGGGGGAACAGCGTGCGCAGCTGGCGCCACTTGTCCTGGCCGGTCAGCGGCAGCGCAGGCGCGCTGCTGGCCAGGGCGTGGGGCATCATCGGCAGGCTGGCGGCCAGCAGGCCGGCTTGCTTGAGGAAGGTGCGGCGGTTGCTCATGAGCGGTCTGGCCTTGATCAGCGGGTGGCGACGGGGTGGGCGGATTTTTGCACCTGCTCCCACACGCGCAGGAAGTTGCCGGCCCACAGCTTGGCGATGTCGGTTTCGCTGTAGCCGCGGGTCAGCAGTTCGGCGGTGACGTTGCGGATTTCGCTGACGTCCTTCCAGCCCTCCAGGCCGCCGCCGTCGTTGAAGTCCGAGCTGATGCCGACGTGGTCGATGCCGACTTTCTTGACGGTGTAGTCGATGGCATCGACGTACTGTTTGAGGGTGGCCTTGGGTTCTTCGTCGAGGATGCCGTAGAGGGCGCTTGCGTATTCGCCGAAGCGGGCCTCGGGCCAGATGGCGATCACCGCATCGCCCGGCATCAGGGCGTTGGCCAGGCCCTGCAAGGGCGGCAGGTCGAAACGCGCGCGCAGGGCGTCGAGCTTGTCCAGCACCGGCTTGCCCAGCGGTTTGAGGTACTGGCCGAAGCCGACCACCTGGATCACGCCGCCGCTGTCCTTGATCAGTTGCATCTCTTTGTCCGAGAGGTTGCGCGGGATGTCCACCAGCGCCCGTGGCGCCGAGTGGGAAGCGACGATCGGGGCACGGGAGAGGCGCGCGACGTCCTTCAGGGCCAACGTGGACATCTGCGACACATCGATGATCACGCCCAGATCGTTCAGGCGCTTGACTGCCTGCTCGCCCAGCGGCGACAGACCGCCCAGGGCGTCGGCGGTGTCGTTGAAGAACGGCAGCGGGCGTGAAGAATCGGCCCAGTCGTTGTTGCCGGTGTAGCTGAAGCCGAACATGCGCATGCCACGCGCGGCCCACAGGTCGAGCTGCGAAAGATCATGGCCGAGGGGGTAAGCGTTGAGCATGCTGATGAAGATGGCGAACTTGCCTTCGCCGTTCAGGCGCCGGAAGTCCTCGGGGGTGTAGGCGATGCCGACCTGATTGGGAAAGTCGCGGACCATGCCGGTGATGATCTTGTAGCGCACTTCCTGCTGGTGGCGGGCCTCGTCGACGAAGCCTGGGGTGGGGCGGTGCGGGGCGTTGGGGCCGTTCCAGATCTCCGGCCAGCCGAACAGGGTCAGCGCCGCGCCAGAGAGCCGGCCACGGCCGGCCTTGACCAGGTCGAACTGGCCGGGGCCATCCTTGTCGAGCTCATTGCCTGCTGTGCCCAGGTCCAGTGGCACCGTCACGTGGCTGTCGAAGGACAGTATGTGCTCGTGCAGGGCGTTGGCCTGTTCGACGATGGGGCGTGGGTAGCCAGGGGCCTGGCCGAACCAGTGGAAGTAGCCAGCGGCGCCAAGGGCCGCGACCAGGGCCAGGGGCAGGCCGATGTACAGGGCTTTGCGGGAACGGGTCGTGGTCATTGCCATCTCGTTGTGGGGCTGATCGGGCGAGGTGCCGGGCAGGTATGGGCCAGGGCAGGGCTCGGGTATCAGGTGGACGAGTGGCAGGGCGGTAAATTTATTGCCGAGGGCTGCGATTCAAGAAATGCGCCGGGCGGTCGATAGTACTTGCGTCGAAATAGCCCCCAGGGGCAGGGAGAAACACATGGTAGGCATCACAGGGATCAACATCGCCACCCCTTCGCTGGCCACGGCCACTCAGGCGGCCGAGGCGGACAAGGCCGAACAGGGCAAGCCGGCGAGCGTGCAGGCCGATTTTTCCGGGCTGCGTGAAACCGGGCAGGCCAAACAGGCCAAGCAGGCGCAAAGCGCCGAAGACAGCGGTGAGCCGCCGCACATCAAGCAACTGCGGGAGATGATCAAGAAGCTGCAGGAGCAGCTGGCCGAGGAGCAGAAGCAACTGGCGCAGCTGGCGGCCCAGAACATGGACGAAACCAGCAAGCTGGCAGCGATCACCGCCAAGCAGGCGAGCATCGCCACGATCAGCGGTGAGATTCAGGCCGCCACCGCACAACTGCTGGAAGCCCTGAGCAAAACCGGCGGCAGCAGCGCCGGCGGCATGGTCAGTACCCAGGCCTGAAACCGGGGCTGCGCATTCGCGGGTAAACCCGCTCCCACAGGTTTTGCGGTGCTCTCAAGAACCCCGCCATTCCTGTGGGAGTAGCCAGGCCGGAAACCGAGGCTGTGCATTCGCGGGTAAACCCCCACAGGTTCTGCGGTGCTTTCAAGAACTCCGCTATACCTGTGGGAGCGGGTTTACCCGCGAAACAAGGTTGGCACGCCCTTGCAGCCTTGCATGGCCGCTCAGCCCCCAACCAAGGGGCGCCTTGAGCATCGCGGATCAGTCGTTGGCCAGGCGCGGGCGGCTCTGGCGGTCTGCCTTGTACTGCATGGCCACCGCTGGCGCCGGCTTGGCGCTGCCAGTCTCCAGCCATTGGCGCATACGGCTGGCATCGGCGAAGTGGGTGTACTTGCCGAAGGCATCCAGGATCACCATGGCCACCGGGCGGTTGTCCATCTTGGTCAGCAGCACCAGGCAATGCCCAGCCTCATTGGTAAAGCCGGTCTTGGTCAACTTGATGTCCCAGTTGCTCTTGTTGACCAAGTGGTCGGTATTACGGAAGCCCAGCGTGTAGTTGGGCTTGCGGAACGCCACGGTCTTCTCGCGGGTGGTGGACAGCTCGCTGAGCATCGGGTACTTGCGCGAGGCCATCAGCAATTTGGCCAGGTCACGTGCCGTGGAAACGTTCTGGGTCGAAAGGCCGGTGGGCTCGACATAGCGCGTGTGCGCCATGCCCAAGCTGCGAGCCTTGGCGTTCATCGCCTTGATGAAGGCTCCGTAGCCACCCGGATAGGCGTTGGCCAGGCTGTTGGCCGCACGGTTCTCCGAGGACATCAGAGTGATCAGCAGGGTCTCGCGACGGTCGAGCTGGCTGCCGAGCCGTACGCGAGAGTAGACGCCTTTCATCTCCGGGTTGTTGGCGATGGTCATGGTGAGCATCTCATCCATGGGCAGCTTGGCGTCCAGCACCACCATGGCGGTCATCAATTTGGTGACCGAGGCGATGGGCACCACGCGGTCGGCATGGCTGGAATACAACTCCTGATTGGTATTCAGGTCGATCAGCAGGGCGCTGCCGGAGGCCAGGTGCAGCTTGGCGGGATCGCGTTGTACCTGGGCCGGGGGTTGTGCAGCAGCGGTCGACGGAAGGGTCGCGGTTCCTGTGAGCAACAGCAGCAGGCTGAGGATGGACAGGGAAGTTTTCACGTTGAGGCTCACTAAAAGTTGGTATGTCGTTGGCTGTGCAAGGGTTTCCCCCAAAAAACCGATGCATTTTGGAGTATGGCCGAACGGCTGTCGATTGCTCGTTGAGCGCGGGGGGCGAAATGAAAAAACCTTCATGCTGGAACGGTTCCGCGCACTCCGTCCGTCGGCTGGATGCCTATTGCTGTATGGGGATTACCCGCAAAGGGCTGGAGGATCCACAGATGATTTCGCGGGTAAACCCGCACACAGGGGCTGCGCAGTGATGGCATTTACGACGGGCAAAAAAAGCCCGCCAAGGAGGCGGGCAACAGAGGCTTGGGGGAGCAACGCACAACAAATTCGGTCAGGCCAGCAGGCTGGCGGCCTGCAGGCGCTCGGCAAGGGCCTGGGCGGTGGCACGGGAGATCAGCGGGCCGCTGACGGTCTCGCCATTGCGGGTCAGGTACCAGCAGGCCAGCAATCCCTGTTCTCGCAGGGTAGCCGGGACGGCGCTGCCGATGACGGACATGATCTGGATAGTGGCCATGGGGAACCTCCTGTGGGACATGGGGCTACCTTATCGGGCATCCGACTCGGCTTGAAATCAACTTCCTCAATAGTGCTAATCAGTTATATCAACGTTAACTCAGGTACGAGGCAGTCCCTCTGTTACGCTACGTAAACGATTCAGCCTAGGAGGGCGGGGCAATGACGATTCCACCGAGCAGAGACACCGTGCTGTGCATTTCCCTGGCCGGTCGTCCCGGTACGTTCGGGGTGCGTTTCCACAATCACCTCTACCGGCAGCTGGGCCTGGACTACTACTACAAGGCCATGACCACCCAGGATCTGCCCGCCGCCGTGGCAGGGATCCGCGCCTTAGGGATTCGCGGCTGCGGTGTGTCGATGCCCTATAAAGAAGCCTGCATGGCCCTGGTCGATGAAATCGATCCCTCGGCGGCGGCGATCGAGTCGGTCAATACACTGGTCAACGAAGGCGGGTACCTGAAGGCCTACAACACCGATTACCTGGCGGTGCGCCAGTTGCTCGAACGCCACCAGGTAGACCCTGGCACCGCGTTCGCCCTGCGCGGCAGTGGTGGCATGGCCAAAGCGGTGGCCAGTGCCTTGCGCGATGCCGGGTTCGCCGAAGGCATCATCGTGGCGCGCAACGAGCAGGCCGGGCGGCAACTGGCGGATGTGTGTGGCTATCGCTGGCTGCCGGAGCTGGGCGACCTTTGCCCGCCGATGCTGGTGAACGTGACGCCGATCGGCATGGCCGGCGGCCCTGAGGCAGATGAGCTGGCGTTCACCTCGGACGCCATCGCAGCAGCGCAGCAAGTGTTCGATGTGGTCGCGATGCCGGCGCGCACGCCGTTAATCCGCCATGCCGAGGCGCTGGGCAAGCCGGTGATTACCGGCCTGGAGGTGATCGCGTTGCAAGCGCTCGAGCAGTTCGTGCTGTACACGGGGGTGCGGCCGAGCGATGAGCAGGTGGCGGCGGCGGTGGCGTTTGCGCGGGAGGTTTAGCCTCGGCACGCGCCCTATGGGAGCGGGTCTCCCTGCGAAAGCGGTGGTGCACTCGTCGATGCATTCGCGGGTGAACTCGCTCCCTCGGGAGCATCAGCTTCGAGTCCTCAGAACACCTGGTGATCGCCGTCGAGCTGTTGATCGACCAGCCAGCGGCCATGGGCCAGCGCGGCGTGCTGGGCGTTCCCCAGGTCGGACAGGAAGGCCATCTTCATCGGCAGCGACAGACGGCGGCTGGTGTGCCCTTGTGGATCGGTGATCAGGCAGCCGGCAGCGAACGGCAGCGGCGACCCGGGGTGGGTCATGACGCTCGCGGTGATGGTGTGGTCGCGGTATTCACAGTGAAGGGTTTGCATCGTCCTTTACCTCGCTGTGGCGTGGAAGCGGTCTATTCCATATACCACAGCGAGGGGCCGGGAGTTCCCGACCCGACGAGCGTGCCCTGGCGGTCGAGGCTCAGAACGCGGTCGGCTGGATCACTTCGACCCAGTAGCCGTCCGGATCCTTGATGAAGGCCAGGTGCTTCATGCGGCCGTCCGACAGACGCTTCTGGAACGGCACTTCCAAGGCTTCGAAACGCTCGCAGGCGGCGCGTACATCCGGCACCGAGATGCAGATGTGGCCAAAACCGCGGGGATCGGTGTTGCCATCGTGGTAGGCGAACTCGGCGTCGTTCTCGGTGCCGTGGTTGTGGGTCAGCTCCAGGATGCCTGGGATCGACTTCATCCACTGGTGACGCTCGGCGTCATCGGCTGGAATCTGGGCGGGATCCACCAGGGCCAGGAAGTACAGACTGAAGGCGGCTTCTGGGAAGTCGCGCTTGTCCACCAGGCTGAAGCCCAGCACGCGGGTGTAGAAGTCCAGCGACTTTTCGATGTCCTTGACACGCAGCATGGTGTGGTTGAACACGAAGTTGGTGGTGGCGGCATCCGGTGTGGCGGTGACGCCGGGCAGGGCGTGCAGATCGTGCAGGCTCATGGGTACTCCAGAAGAGAGGCCAGGGCACCAGGCCCCAGCAGAAAAGACAGGTGGGCCATGATACGGCAGTGAGGCGTGAGCGCAAACGAAAGCGCCCTGCACGAGTGCAGGGCGCTGGAATTAGAGGCCCGCATGTGCGGGCGCGTGATGGGGTCGCTAGTCCTTTAGCTGGTTCGATACTGCGCGTGTCGATGTGAAAAAAGTGTGAAGTGGGTGTTGACGTTTCATGGGCGTACCCAACTTTCCACTGTCTTGGCGCCGTACTGCTCTTTCCAGGCCTTCAGCCCGCGGTGGTTGCCGCCTTTGGTCTCGATCAGCTCGCCGGTGTGCGGGTTCTCGTACACCTTCACCACGCGGGGGCGACGCTGCTGCTTGGGTGCCATGGCCGGTGCCTTGGTCACGGCCTTCGGGTCGAGGATGGCGACGATATCGCGCAGGCTCTTGTCATAGCTTTTCATCAGGCCGACTAGTTTCTGCTCGAATTCGATTTCGCGTTTTAGGCCGGCGTCCTTTTTCATCGCCTCCAGTTGCGCCATTTGTTCCTGGAGAGCTTTTTCGGCAGCACGAAACTCTGCAAGTCTGGACACTGTCATCACTCCTGTAAGTGTCGTGGCAGGGCGTGACGAACATACAAAAAGCAATAAACGCCGGCCACGGGGATGGGTACAGCTGTTCGCTGATATCGATTGTAGTCGCCGACTCCTATTGGGTAAACCGTAAACTTTTTATAAGTAATCACGGAACTTTGTTAGTTTTTCGCGCCTTATTCACAACCCGTTGAAGTCTGCTCTTCAGAGGTGCTTAGACCATCGTCCAATGGTGCGAAATAGAGCGTCTTCGCGATCATTCAAGATGAGGGTCGGCGTAGTTGTCGGCTGCTCCGTAGTGCCGGGGTGAAACGCTGCCCTGGATCGTTTTTCGCCTTCTTCCTGGATGTTCCTTTCGCATGTTTCCCCCGTTTTCCCCAGCCCGTGGGCGCCGTTTTACCGGCCTGTTGTTCCTGTGTGTCGGTGCCCATGCCCAGGCCGCCGGTTTTCTTGAAGACAGCAGCGCCAAGGTCGAAGCGCGCACTGTCTACTTCAACCGGGATTTTCGTGATGGGCATAGCAGTTCAAGTCAGGGCGCATCCAAACGCGAAGAGGCGGCGCAGGGTTTCATACTCAATATGCAGTCCGGATATACCCAGGGCCCGGTGGGCTTTGGTGTGGATGCCTTGGGCATGGTCGGCTTCAAGCTAGACTCCAGCCCGGCGGACAGCAACAGCGGCCTGCTGCCCTCGTCGGGGCATGACCCGCGCGGTTCGGCCGATCAATACGCCAAGCTCGGCGTGGCCGGCAAGGTTAAGGTGTCCGAGACCGTGCTGCGTTACGGTTCGATGATGCCGGATATGCCGCTGCTCAAGTACAACGATGGCCGTCTGCTGCCGACCATGTTCCACGGCGCGATGCTGACCTCCGAAGAGGTGCGCGACCTGAAGTTCACCTTGGCCCGCCTGAACCAGTACACCGCACGGGACTCCACCGACCGCCAGGACATCCGCGTCCACTGCAAGAACAAGCGGTATGCCTGCGACATCGAGGCCGACCACTTCGACCTGGCCGGCGTCGATTACCGCTTCAGTGATCGTCTGAGCGGTCAGTACCAGGTCTCACGCCTGGAAAACATCTATCGGCAGCAGTTCCTGGGCCTGGTGGCCAGCCAGCCGTTGGCGGTGGGTAGCCTGTCGGCCGACCTGCGCCTGATCAAGAGCGAGGATATCGGCAACGCCCGCGCGGGCGATATCGATCACCGCGCCTTCAGCGGCATGCTCGGTTACAGCCTGGGCGGGCACAAGGTGAGCGCTGGCTGGCAACGTATGTATGGCGAGAATGCCATGCCGTACCTCGACGGCAGCAACCCGTACCTGGTCAACTACGCCCAGGTCAATGACTTCGCCGCCGCCCAGGAGCGCTCCTGGCAGCTGCGCTACGACTATGACTTCAAGGCACTCGGCGTACCGGGCCTGACGTTCTTCACCCGCTACATCAATGGTGACCATATCAAGGTCCCTGGCAGCAGCGCCGAAGGCAAGGAATGGGAACGTGACACCGAGCTCAAGTACCAGGTACAGAGCGGCACTTTCAAGGACGTGAGCGTGCGCCTGCGTAACTCCACCTATCGCAGCAACTACGAGAAGTGGGCGCGGGACATGGACGAGACGCGGGTTATCGTGAGCTACAACTTCTCGATCCTCTAGTGTTTTGCCAAATACCGCCGGTCGCTCGACAATGGTGGCTGGTTGGCATGAGGGCAGGGTGATGAAACGCGTGCTGCTGATCGGCATCGGTCCGGGCGACCCGCGCCAGATCACCTACGAGGCTGTGGAGGCGCTACGGCGTGCCACGGTGTTCTTCGTTCTGGACAAAGGCCAGGCCAAGGATGAACTGGTACAACTGCGCAGAGACATCCTGGCGCGCTATGTGCCGCAGGGCGCTTATCGGCTGGTGCAGGTGACCGATCCGCAGCGCGATGGCCAGGCACCGGACTACCTCGGCGCTGTGCAGGGCTGGCATCGCCAGCGTGCGGCCTTGTACGGCCAGTTGCTGGAGGACCAGTTGGGCGCTGACGATGTCGGCGCGTTCCTGCTCTGGGGCGAGCCTGGGTTGTACGACAGCACCTTGCGCATACTCGACCTTGTTCGCCAACAAGGCCTGGCTTTGGCCCTGGAGGTCATCCCCGGCATCAGCAGCGTGCAGGCCCTGGCCGCGCGGCATCAAATCCCCCTCAATCGTATCGGTGAGCCCCTGACTGTGCTGCCAGGCCGGCGGCTTGCCGAGCAGACGCGGATCGACAACGTGGTGGTGATGCTCGATGGGCAGTGTGCCTTTACCGCGTTGGACGATCCGCAACTGATGATCTATTGGGGCGCCTACCTTGGGACCGAGGACGAGATCCTGGTCGCCGGGCCGCTGCAGGGGGTTAAGGCGCAGATCGTCGAGCTGCGGGATCAGTTGCGGCGACGCAAGGGATGGATCATGGACACCTACCTGCTGCGGCGCGAGTGCTGACGTAGGCCAGATGGGGTATCTAGGGCCGCTTTGCGGCCCTGGTTTCAACGTCGACGCAACATGGCCCCGGTGAAGTTGTACAGGCGCTGTTCGTCCAGGTGCGCCAGGCTGTGCTCGATCCGCGCGGTCAGGGCGGCGGCATGGCGGTGGCGGTCGAAGCGGGTCTTGAGCAGAGGCGCGCAGGCCGCCTGGGCCTGCTGCCAGGCCGCTTCATCGCTGTAGAGCCGCACGCAGGCCTGTGCCAATGCTTCGGCGGTTCCGGCGATGGCGCCCGGCCAGGGCAGGGCGCCATGCATGGCTTCGGCGCCGATGGGTGTGGTGACGCTGGGGGTGCCGCAAAGCATGGCGTCGGCCAGCTTGCCCTTGATGCCAGCACCAAAGCGCAGTGGCGCCAGGCACAGGCGTGCGTTGCTCATCACCTGCAGCGCATCCTCGGCCCAGCCGAGCAGGTGGAAGCCCTCTTCGGGGTTGTGCAAGGCCAGGGCCTTGGGTGTGGCGTAGGCGCCATGGATGTGCAACTGGGCCTCGGGCAGGCGACGGCGGATCATCGGCCAGAGGTTGTGCTTCATCCACAGCACCGCATCCCAGTTCGGCGCATGGCGGAAATTGCCGATGGTCACGATGTGCTCGCGCTCGGCGAAAGGACGCAACGTCTGGGCGGTCGGGTCGAGCATCAGCGGGCACCAGTGCAACAGGTAGTCCGGCACACCGAAGCCATTGACCAACAGGTCTGTTTCCACGTCCGAGATGATCAGCGACAGGTCGCAGCGATAGATGGCCGCCAGCTCGCGTTGGGCCAGGTCGGTGGGGGCCATCTGGCGGAACAGCTCAGGGCCGCTGGTGTTGAACAGGGCGCGGAAATCGTTGGGATCCAGGCCTTCGATCAGGCGTCGACGCAGCAGTTGATGTCGGGCCTCGCGCAGGCTTTGCAGGTCAGAGGTTTCCAGCACGCGCAGGGCGTTGGGGCAGTGCTTCTGGACGCTCGGGCCAAACTGCTCCTCCATGGCGAAACGGTCGAACAGCACGATGTTCGGCGCCAGTTCGGCGATGAAGTGCTCGAAGTGATCGTCGATGAGCTGTTCAGCGATGCCCAGGGGCGTGAGATCGGCCTTGTGCTCGGCGACGTTTGCGGCGCTGGCGAAGGTGATGCGCCAGCCGCGAGCACGAAAGCTTTCGAGGATCTGCATCATGTGGCCGCCGACGGCGGAGGAGCGAGGTTCGGGCCAGGCTTGGCCGATGACCAGGGCGTGGAGCATGGAGGAGGGGCCTTGGGCTGGAAAAGGCGTATTTAACCATGCTCTGGTGTTCGAGGGCCGCCCTACCGATCCATGTAGGAGCGGCCTCGTGTCGCGATGGGGCTGCGCAGCAGGCCCTGCCGTCAGAAGGTGTAATCCACCGTCGCAAAGTACGACCGCGGCGCCCCCAGCAGCCACTGGTCGCTGGTATAGACGTAGGACGCTGCATACTCGCGGTCGAACAGGTTGTTCACCTGCACGCCCAGGCGCACATCCGGCAGCACCTGCCAGCCGAGATTGGCATCGACCACCGTATAGCCAGGCACGCTGTTCTCATTGGCCGCACTGTCGTAGCGCTGGTCCACATAGCGCACGCCAAGGCCGGCATCGACCCGTTGGCCAAACCCTTTGCTCACCCACAGATTGGCCGTGCGACGGGGCACATTGCCCGGCCTGTTACCTGCTCGATCCACCACGCCCTCTGCTGTGTCTTCGAGGTAATCGTCGAACTTGGCGCGCACCACCGCAGCGTTGGCCGAGACCTGCCACTGGTTGGCCAAGGCCAGCTCCACGGTCGCCTCCAGGCCATCGGAGGTCTGTTGGCCCGCTTGCTGTACGCCATGGTTCACCGGGTCGGCGACCAACAGCTTCTTTTTGACGATGTGGTAGGCCGCCAGCGTCCACTCGCCACGGCCCTCCCAGAACCGTTGCTTGAGGCCCAGCTCGGTCTGCTTGGCTTCGGTCAGGTCGTAGCGCTGCGCCGGGCGCAGGGTCAACAGATCCCCCACGCCATCCTCGCTGGTCGAGTACTGCCCATACAGCGACAGCTCGTCGGTGACGGCCAATACCAGCCCGGCGCGCCAGTTGCCGCCTGGCAGGCTGCGCTCGCTGCGGGTGTCGTTGACCAGATCGTTGCGCTCGATGTGGTTCTGGTCGCGGCGGATGCCGGTCACCAGCGACAGGCGATCGGTCAACTCGGTGCGGTTCTCGGCGAACAGGGCGAAGGTATGCGTGGTGGACAACGTTTGAGGGCGGGTCGGCGACAGGCTATGGAACCCGCCCGGGGCAGGATGCCAAGGGTCGAGCGGGTCCGTGATGCCATCGTCGTAGGGGGCGTTGCTGTCGACGTTGAAGCGGATCTTGTTGTACTCGGCCCCGACCAGCGTCTTGCTGGTCAGGCCAAACAGCTGATGGTCGAAGGTGAAGCGCTGGCGATCGCCGATCTGTTCCTGGTTGTGCTTGATCTCCAGGAAGCTGCCGCGCTCCAGCCGATCATCATCGCCATTCCAGGCGTAGGTCTCGGCATTGCGCCAATGTCGCCGGCTCTTGATGTAGTACAGCTGGTTGCTGGCCGACACGCTGTCGCTGATACGCCAGTCGGTGTTCAGGCGGGTCCATTCGTCGTGGTAGCGCTGCACGTCGTTCTGAACGTTGTAGTTCTTCTTGCGCAGGCTGCTGCGGTAACGCCCGTCGATCAGCGGCGTGCCATAGTAGTTGGCCGGTTCTGCGTCGCCGCGCTCGTGGGCCAGGGTGAAACTCAGGTCGTCTGTTGCGTCGAAACGCAGTGCCGCGCTCAGGGCCAGGCTGCGTGAGTCGGTGCGGTCGACCCAGCCGTTACCGCCCTGTTGGTTGACCGTCATCCGGTAGCTCAGGCGCTCGCTCAGGCTCCCGCCGCTGTCCAGGCCGAGCTGCTGGCGGTCCCAGGAGCCGTAGCCCAGGCGCAGCTGGTTATGCACCTCGCCTGCAAAAGGCTTTTTCGGGATCACGTTCACCACTGCACCGGTGGCGCCTTCGCCATAAAGGACCGAGGCCGGGCCGCGAATCACGTCGATGCGCTCGACCATCCATGGGTCGACCGGAAAGGTCAGCGTGCCGGCACCGCTGTACAGGCGCGAGCCATCGAACAGGGTCATCACCGAGCTGTGGCCCTCGAAGCCCCGGGCCGACAGCCCAGTGCCGCCATCACCTGGGCTGCCGGTGAAGGTGATGCCCGGTGAGCGGGTCACGGCGTCCTGGACGGTGAGGTTGTTACGCTGCTGGATCTGTTCGGCGCTCAGGGTGCTGGTGCTGGCCGGAGTCTGCAGGGCGCTCAGGTTCAGGCGCGATCCCGCATCGGTCGGGGTGGCCAGGTCGACGGGCGATGCGTCATGGGAATCGGTGATGGTCGTCGAGGGCAGGGCCAGCACCGGGTTGTGCTGTTCATCGGCCACGACCGGAAGGGAAACGGCCAGGCAGGCCGCCAAGGTATGAAGCGTGTAGGTACGGGACATGTCGTTCCACTGCTGCAGGAATGAATGGATCCCGGTGGAAACAACGCAAAGACAAGCGAACGCGCACGCAAGGGGCGTGCGCGAAGACCGGCCTGCGCCCGCCCACCGCGGGTTTGCCAACGTGAAGCTCCAGGCCGGTCTCCGGGCTTGCGAGGGTCATGAAGCCTTCACCTTCCCATGCATGCGCACAGTGGTCTGTCGAAGGGTTCGCTCGCTTACCGTTGCGGGGGCAGCGCCGGACTTGTCGTGTGAACGACGCACCGGCTTCCCGTTTCACCCTGCGCGCGGCGGCGCAGGACACCTGAAACTGGCGGGCATCTGACCATTGATCGGGTGGGGAGTCAATGCGCGGGGCAACGGCGAGGGCTCAGCGCCCGCGTCGGCGCGAGACCCGCGCTTCGATGTTCTTGCGTCCGATCAGCAGCGCGGGCTTTTCCACCACGGGCTCGTCCGCCAACCATTTGTACATCACCAGGCAGTCCACCAGCCCCAGCTGGGCATGGCGGTACGCCTTGGGCAGGCGGCCGACGGTCTCGAAGCCCAGCTTGTGCCACAGCGCCACGGCCACTTCATTGGTGGCCACCACCGAATTGAACTGCAGCGCCAGGAAACCCTCCTGGCGTGCCAGTTTCTGCGAGTGTTCGCACATCAAGCGAGCCACGCCGCGGCCACGGGCGGCCTCGCTGACCATGTAGCCGCAGTTGCCCACATGGCTGCCGGGGCCGGCGGCGTTGGCCTTGAGGTAGTAGGCGCCGAGCAGCTCGCCATCCTGCTCGGCCACCAAGGTGCGCAGAGGCAGTTCCAGCCACAGTTGGCGGGCCTGTTCGAAGGTCAGCGCGGGGTCGAAGGCGTAGGTCTGGCGGGCCTGGACGATGGCCTGGAAGGTGGGCCAGAAGCGTTCGAAGTCTTCCGGGGTCATGGGGCGGATCTGAATCATGGCGGCTCCTGCTGGCTGAGCCGCCAAGTCTGGGTGGCCTGGCGCCGCCGCGCAAGGGCGACGGCGCCGCTCAGCGTCAATTGCCGGCCTTGCCCACCGCGTCCATGGCGCGGGCCGAGTAGACCAGCGCGGCGCCGGCGTTCATCGCCACCGCAACGCCCAGCGCTTCGGCGATCTCCTCGCGGGTGGCGCCGTGTTTGACCGCTTGCTGGGAGTGCACGGCGATGCAGCCGTCGCAGCGGGTGGTCACCGCCACGGCCAGGGAGATCAGTTCGCGGGTCTTGGCATCGAGGTGGTTGGTCTTGGCGCCGGCGCCGCTGGCGGTCACGTAGCCGGCCACGGTATCCGGAGACAACTGCTTGAGATCGCCGATGCCGGCCATCAACTGCTTACGGTAGGCGTCCCAGTCCATCATGCTCATCGTCTTCACCTTGTGAGGTTGGCAACAGGAGCTTTCAGGCTAGTCGAAGTTTTCTCGTGGGCACGGCCTGGTGTCGCGATGGGCCGCGCTGCGGCCCAAGGTTCAGGCTTTCAGATGTAGATGAAGAACAGCACCAAGGCCGCGACCACCGCCCACTTTTCCAGGTAGTAGCGGGTACGGTTGCGCTTTTTCAGCGCCTTGCCACGTTCACGGATCTTGTAGATGCGGGTGAACAGGCGGTTGATGCCGCCGGTCTTGTCATTGGCGTCGTTGGGTGCGGCGGCGGCGGCCATGACGTTGCGGCTGAACCAGCGGTTGAAGGCGGTCGCCCAGCGGTACTTGAGTGGGCGTTCGACGTCGCAGAACAGGATGATGCGATTGTGCTCGGTGGTGTTGGCGGCGTAGTGGATGTAGGTCTCGTCGAACACCACCGCTTCGCCGTCACGCCAGGAGTACTTCTCGCCATCGACGTCGATGTAGCAGCCATCATCGTTCGGCGTGTCCAGCCCCAGATGGTAGCGATAGGAGCCGGCATAGGGGTCGCGGTGACGCACGAGCTTGGCGCCTGGCGGCAGGGTGGCGAACATCGCGGCCTTGACCGTGCCGATGCTTTGCAGCAGCTCGGTGGTGCGCGGGCACAGCTTCATCGCCGATGGGTGGCTCTCGCCGTACCACTTCAGGTAGAAGCGCTTCCAACCGGTCTTGAAGAAGGAGTTGAAGCCGACATCGTCATAGTTGTCGGACTTCTTGATTTCACCGACATGCAGCAGTTGCTGGGCTTCTTCGCGGATTTCCTGCCAGTGGTCCTTGAGCGGCTGCAGCTCGGGGAAGGCCTCCACCGGCAGGTAGGGCTTGGCCGGGTGCTTGGAGAACAGGTACAGGAAGGCATTGACCGGGGCCAGGAAACTGGAGTGATCGCCCAGTTGGCGGGTCAATTTGTGGCGAACCCGACCGCGCAGGTGGACATAGGCGATCGAGAGGACGAAAAGAAGTACTAATGCAATTTTCATGGACGGCTGCTTGTCAAGATGGCCATGCTTCATGGCTTGAGCCCGCCAGCATAAACAATCATGCGTTGGCTTTATAGGATTAATCTCACATTGCCAGGCAGACATTCGTACGATAACCCCCGTCCGTGTTGTGTGCCCCGGCCTAGACGATTTCAAGGAGGGAATGACAGATGGCATTCGATGAACGCGACAAGGTCCAGCCCTTCAAGCGCCTGTTCTTCGCGCTGTCGGTCAGCGATGCCCAGCGCCGGGCCATTGCCCAGTGGCGACGTGCATTGGCGCTGCGCAGTGGCAAGCCGGTGCCGGCGCAGAACTTCCACCTGACGTTGCTGTTTCTGGGCGATGTCGATGTTGCCCAGGTGCCGGCCCTGTGCGCCGCCGTCGATCAGCTCAAGCGCCCGGGCGCACCGATACGTCTGGTGCTGGATCGCCTGCAGGTATGGCCGCGGGCCAGTGTCCTGGTGCTGGAGCCACAGCAGACGCCCCCGGCCTTGCGCCAGTTGGTCTATGCCCTGCAACAGGCGGCACTGCCGCTGGGGATCGCCGAGCAGGTCCGCGAGTACCGGCCGCACCTGACGTTGTCCCGCGACTTTCGCAGCCAGGTGCCGGAGGCTGGCACGGCGCCGGAGTTCTTCCTTGCCGCACGGTCGTTCACCCTCTACGAGTCGCGCAAGGGCGCCTATTGGCCGCTGGCCGAGTGGCCCTTGGAGGGCTGAAGCCAGCCTGTGCGTCGTGGTTGTGAGACACGGAGCTGGCGCGTACCATGCCGTGCATTCCTTTCAATAACAAACCGCACGGCACTGGCCAGCATCGGCACGTGGCGTGTGGCTTTTCGTCTTGTCTACGGAGATCAACAACCCATCCATGAACGGACCTACCCCAAACGTCTTACCCACCACCGCGCAAAGCGGCAGCTGGCTCAGTGTCATCGCCTTGGCGCTGGCCGCCTTCATCTTCAATACCACTGAATTCGTGCCAGTGGCGCTGCTCAGCGACATTGGCCACAGCTTCGACATGAGCACCGCCCAGGTCGGCCTGATGCTCACCATCTATGCCTGGGTGGTGGCGCTGGCGTCGCTGCCGATGATGTTGATCACCCGCAACATCGAGCGCCGGCGCCTGCTGTTGTTCGTCTTTTTGGTGTTCATCGTCAGCCATCTGCTCTCGTGGCTGTCCCAGAGCTTTGCCATGCTGCTGGTCAGCCGTATCGGCATTGCCCTGTCCCATGCCGTGTTCTGGGCCATCACCGCGTCGCTGGCGGTGCGCGTGGCGCCCCCTGGCCAGCAGGCCAAGGCTCTGGGCCTGCTGGCCACCGGCACCACCTTGGCCATGGTCATGGGCATTCCGCTGGGGCGTGTGGTGGGTGAGGCCCTGGGCTGGCGGGTGACCTTCCTCAGCATTGCCGGCGTGGCATTGGCCACCCTGCTGTGCCTGGTGAAGTCGCTGCCACTGCTGCCTAGCCAGAACTCCGGCTCCCTGCGCAGCCTGCCGATCTTGTTCAAGCGCCCGGCACTGGTTATCACCTACCTGTTGGTGACGCTGGTGATCACCGCGCAGTTCACCGCCTACAGCTATATCGAGCCGTTTGCCCTGCATGTGGCGCAGATTGGCGGCGAGCGTACGACCTTGCTGCTGCTGTTGTTCGGTGGTGCAGGGGTGTTCGGTTCGCTGCTGTTCAGCCGCTACAGCGACCGCTTCCCCCATGGGTTCCTGGTGGCGGCCATCGCATCTCTGGCCGCGTGCCTGCTGCTGTTGCTGCCGCTGTCGGGCAACTTCTATGCGTTCGCGGCGTTGAGCATGGTCTGGGGCGTGGCGATCCTGAGCTTCAGTCTGTCGTTGCAATCGAAGACCCTGAAGCTGGCCTCGGACGCCACCGACGTGGCCATGGCGCTGTTTTCGGGGATCTACAACATCGGCATCGGCGGCGGTGCCCTGCTGGGCAGTATCGTCAGCAGCCAGCTGGATGTGGCCTATATCGGCCTGGTCGGTGGTAGCGTCGCGGTGGTGGGCTTGGTGTTGGCGGCGGCGAGCACTGGGCGGTTTCGCACGGCATTGGGCAAGTAGCCCCTAAAATCAGCGGTGCCTGCTTCGCGGGTAAACCTGCTTCCCAACGGAATTGCTCCGCTCTCAGACTCGTGTAATTCCTGTGGGGGCGGGTTTACCTGCGAAGAGGACGCCCCGAGCAGGCGGGTTGAATCAATGATCGGCGGGCTGCAATGCCGCGAAGCGCTCGCGCAGCCACAGATGCAACTGCGACACCGCAGGCGAGAGCTGCTTGCGGTGGGGGCATACCAGGGTCACGGGCGTAAGCTCACCGGGGTGCTCGGGCAACAGGATCTCCAGCTCGCCCGCCGCCACGTTGGCGCTCACATCCAGCCATGACTTGTAGACGATCCCTTCACCCTCCAGGGCCCAGCGCCGCACCACGTCGGCATCATCGCTGAACAGCGGGCCGCGCACCTGCACGGTGCGGTTGCCCAGGCGCCATTTGTCATAGACCCGCCCCAGTTGCAGGTAGAGCAGGCAGGCATGCTGCTGGAGTTCCTCGGGTGTACGCGGGCGGCCGTGGCGTGCCAGGTAGCTGGGAGACGCCACCAGCACGCGACGGTTCCAGGGCGCCAGGGGCAGGGCGATGTAGTTGGCCTCAGCGTTCAGGCCGTAGCGGATGGCCACGTCCACCGGATCGCGGGAAAAGTCGGCGACCTGGTCGGAGAGAAAGAACCGCAGGCTCAGATCCTGGTGTTCGCGGCGAAACGCACTGAGCCAGGGCAGCAGGATGTTACGCCCAAGGTCCGAAGGCGCCGACACCTGCAGCACACCTCGCAGGCTGCTGTGGGCCCCGTGCAGGTTGTCGCGCCCTTGGCGCAGGGTGTCGAGCACGCTCTGGGCGGTGGGCAGGTACAGCTCGCCCTCGGCGGTCAGGCGCAGGCTACGGGTGGTGCGGGCGAACAGACGCACATCCAGCTCGCGCTCCAGGCGCTTTATCGCCGCCGCCACTTGCCCCGGAAGCAGACCCGCCTCATGGGCGGCGGCAGTGAAGCTGCCCAGCGCGCTGCTGCGCAGGAACAGTTCGAGATCGGCAAGACGCAGCATTTTCACTCCAGGGATGAAAGTGTTGCTGCATTGTGCGGGTTTTTCTTTTTAACGGGAAAGATAAGATGCGCGACAAATCCGTTCTCTTGAGGAGTTGTCTAGATGGATACCGTTGCCCTGGCCAAGCGCCGCTACACCACCAAAGCCTACGATGCCGCCCGGCGCATTCCCCAGGCCACTGTCGACGCGTTGCTCGAACAACTGCGCCACAGCCCTTCGTCGGTCAACTCGCAGCCCTGGCACTTCATCGTCGCCGACAGCGCCGAAGGCAAGGCGCGCATCGCCAAGGCGACCGAGGCGTTCGCCTACAACACGCCGAAGGTCCTGGATGCCTCCCATGTGATCGTCTTCGCTGCCCGCACCGACATGCCGGAGGCGCACCTGGAGGCGGTGCTGGCTCAAGAGGCCGCCGATGGCCGGTTCCACACCGAGCAGGCCAAGGCAGGTCAGGACGTGACCCGTCGCGGCTACGTCAACCTGCACCGCTTCGACCAGAAGGACCTGCAGCACTGGATGGAGAAACAGACCTACCTGGCCCTGGGCACCGCGTTGCTTGGCGCAGCCGCCCATGGCCTGGACGCCACTCCCATCGAAGGTTTCGACAGCAAGGCGCTGGACGCAGAGCTCGGCCTGCGTGAGCAGGGCTTCACCAGCGTGGTGCTGCTGAGCCTGGGCTACCGCAGCGAACAGGACTTCAATGCCGGGCTCAACAAATCGCGCCTGCCGGCTTCGACGGTGTTCACTTTCCTCTGAACCGCACGGGCTAGTCGTCAGGCGCCTGTGACAGGGGCCTGGCCACATGCTCCAGCGAGCGGCGTTCGGCTGCGGTGCCCCAGCGTGCTTGCACCAGCGCGGCGATGATCATCAGGCCGGCGCCGATCAGGTAGCCATACAGCACGTTGATACGCTCACCCGTCTCGATCAGTACGCCGAACAACGCCGGCCCGATCAAGCCGCCCAGGGCTGTGCCGAAGGCATAGAACACGGCGATCGCCAAGGCGCGGATCTCCAGGGGAAAGGTCTCGGCCACGGTGAGGTAGGCGGAGCTGGCGGCGGCGGAGGCGAAAAAGAAAATCACCATCCAGGCCGCCGTTTGCTCTGTGACATCGAGCAGGCCTTGCTCGAATCCATACCCGCTGATGGCCAGCAGTGCACCGGATATCAGGTAGGTGGCGCTGATCATGACGCGGCGACCCAGCACATCGAACAATCGCCCCAGCAGCAATGGACCACAGAAGTTGCCCAAGGCGAACGGCAGCACGTACCAGCCGACACGCTCGGACGGCACGCCGTAGAAATCGGTGAGCACTAGCGCATAGGTGAAGAAAATGGCGTTGTAGAAGAACGCCTGGGCGCTGAGCATGGTCAGGCCTACCAAGGCGCGACGCCGGTGCGCGACGAACAGGCAGCGCATGATCTCGCCCAAGGGCGTGTGGTCGCGGGCGCGCAGGCGCAACGGTGGAGTATCGATGGCAGGTAGCGCGATGCCGCGCGCAAGCAACTGGCGTTCGATATCGGTGACGATGCGTTCGGCGCGCTCGGGCTGGCCATGGACCATCAACCAGCGCGGGCTCTCCGGGATCCACAGGCGCATCAGCAGGATCGCCAAACCCAGCAGCGCACCGATGCCGAAGCACAGGCGCCAACCCAGATCGCCGCCGACCCGTGCCGGGTCGAGCAGGATCACCGCGCCGATCGCCCCAAGGGCTGCCCCCAGCCAGAAGGTTCCGTTGATCACCAGGTCCACCCAGCCGCGGTAGCGGGCGGGGGTGAACTCTTGGATGGTCGAGTTGATGGCGGTGTACTCGCCGCCGATGCCTGCCCCGGTGAGAAACCGAAACAGCAGAAAGCTTGCCAGGTTCCACGAAAACGCAGTGGCAGCCGTGGCGCCGATATACAGCGCCAGGGTGACGAAGAACAGCCTGCGCCGACCCAGGCGGTCGGTCAGCCAGCCGAAGAACAAGGCGCCAAGCACGGCCCCGGCGATGTAGGCGGCGCCTGCCAGGCCGATCTGGGTGTTGCTCATGGCCAGCGCCGGGCTGTCCTTGAGGGCACCGGACACCGAACCCGCCAGGGTGACTTCGAGCCCGTCCAGCAACCAAGTGATTCCCAGGGCCATCACCAGCAGGGTGTGGAAGCGGGTCCAGGGCAGTCGGTCGAGGCGGGCGGGAATGTCGGTGTGGTAGAGGCGCCCGGCCGAGGTGGGGAGCGAGGGTTGGTTCACCAGGGTGGGCTCCGGTCTGCTGGCGGTATGTGCCTGGCAGTGGAGCCCTTTTCAGCGGGCGGAGTTCACTTCAGCGACGTCGATAACACCACGGTCTTTGTGGGAGAGGGTTCACCCGCCAATAGGCCGGGACCGTCACCACAAGGCGACAGACGCGGCGCTCACCACTCGCCCGAACACGTCGATGGCCTTGTCCACCTCGGCCTCGCAAGTGAAGCGTCCCAGGCTGATCCGCACGCTGTTGCGCGCCTGGGCATCTTCCAGGCCCAGGGCCAGCAGCACATGGGACGCGGCGTTGCTCGCCGAGTTGCACGCCGAGGTGGAGGACAGGGCCAGCTCGCTGGCCAGAGCCGCGCTGTTGAAGCCCTTGGCGTCGATGCACAGGTTCAGGGTGTGAGGGATGCGTTGTTGGGCGCAGCCATTGAGGCTCACGCCGGGTAGGGCCAGTAGCCCTTGGCGCAGGCGCTGGCTGAGCAGGGCGATGCGTTGGTGTTCGCTGTCGCCGGGCCCGCCGGCCAGTGCGAAGGCACTGCCCATGCCGACGATCTGGTGGGTTGCCAGGGTGCCGGAGCGCAGGCCACGCTCATGGCCACCGCCGTGCATCTGGGCACGCAGCATCGTGCGCGCGCGCGGGCCGACATAGAGTGCGCCGATGCCCTTGGGGCCATACACCTTGTGGGCCGAGAACGACATCAGGTCAACCGCCTGACAGGTCAGGTCCAGGGCGACCTTGCCCACGGCCTGGGCGGCATCCACGTGCAGCAGGGCGCCATGGGCGCGCACGCATTCGCCGATGGTGGCGAAATCGGTGACCGTGCCCAGCTCGTTGTTGACCGCCATCAGCGACACCAGGCGGGTGTCTTCACGCAGCGCTGCCTGTACCGCCTGCGGTTGAATCAGCCCATGCGCATCCGGTGCCAGGCGCGTGACCGCCCAGCCCAGGCGTTCGAGCTCGGCCGCGGTGTCCAGCACCGCCTTGTGTTCCAGTTGGCTGGTGATCAGGTGACCCGGCTGGCCGGCACCCTGGGCGATGCCCTTGAGCGCCAGGTTGTTCGATTCGGTGGCGCCGGAGGTCCAGACCAAATCAGCCGGGTCGGCACCCACGCGCTCGGCTACCTGGCGACGGGCCTGCTCCACAAGTTCGCGGGCGGCCTGGCCATAGGCATGGCCGCTGGAGGCCGGGTTGCCGAAATGCGCCTCTTGGCCGAGGCAGGTGATCATGGTCTCGATGACGCGAGGGTCGACAGGGGTGGTGGCGGCGTAGTCGAAGTAGAGTGGGGCGCTGGGCATGATGGGATTCCGTGCGGGTCGTCATGGAGTGGCGATCGATGGATCCATCGTACCCAGCGCTCTGGAGATGCTTTTTACCTTGTTGGCCCAGTGCGCAGCGGCCTGAGGAAAAGTTTTTCCTATTGAGCTTTCCGTGTAGGAAATTTTTCTCTAAGCGGTAGGTTTGGCCTTGGGTGCATAGGGCGTCAGGCCGTCATGCGCTGCTTTTCTTCTTCCTCCACCACCCGTTCGCATAGATCGATGATCTGCTCGCGCATCCACCGGTTGGCTGGGTCCTGATCGGTGCTTTCGTGCCAGTACAAGTGGGTTTCCAGCGGCGGTACTTCGACCGGCAGCGGCAAGTGGCGCAACTGATGGCGGCGGGCGAAGCGCTCGGGGACGGTCATCACCATGTCGGTCTGCTGCAGCACCTGGGACGCCATCAGGTAATGCTGCGAGCGCAGGGCGATCTTGCGCTGCACACCCATCTTGCCCAGGGCCAGGTCGACATAGCCAAGGCCATTGCGGCGGCTGGAAATATGGATGTGGGTCAAGGCCAGGTAACTGTCGAGGGAGAGCTTGCTTTCGGCCAGCGGGTGCCCCGGGCGCAGGGCGCAGACGAAGCGGTCCTGCATAAGCTTGACGTGGCGCACCTGCGGGTCGGTGTTCAGCGGCGCGTCCACGGCAAAATCCAGGTGGCCGGCGGCCAGCTCCTTGGTGGTTTCGCGCCGCTTGCACAGGAAGCTTTCGATCATCAGCGCCGGGGCCAGGCGCCGCAGGCGCTGGAACAACGGTGGCAAGATCACCGCCTCGGTGAGGTCGGTCATGCTGATGCGGAAAGTCTTGTTGGCCTGTTGCGGGTTGAAGGTGCGGCTTTCCTGCACCGAGGTGCGCAGCAGGGCCAGTGCGTTGCGTACCGGGCCGATGATGTTCTGCGCCATAGGGGTGGGCACCATGCCTTGGGCGGTGCGCACGAACAGCGGGTCGTTGAAGGTTTCGCGCAGGCGCGACAGGGCATTGGACACCGCAGGCTGGGTGATGCCGACGATCTGCCCGGCACGGGTCAGATTGGCTTCGGTGTAGATCGCATCGAAGACGATGAACAGGTTGAGGTCGACCTTGCTGAGGTTCATGGCACGGCTCTTTATAGGAATTATCGGCCGATCATATATTGCTTATGAATGTTAATACACGCGGAAAATAGACTAGGTGGATACCGTCTGGGTGCTCTAGGCTCTGGCCCATGTTCTTCAGCCTGTGAAGGGAGCCTCAGATGGATTTCGCCTATTCGCCCAAGGTCCAGGCGTTGCGCGAGCGCGTCACTGCATTCATGGACGCCTATGTCTACCCAGCCGAGCCGGTATTCGAACGCCAGGTCGCCGAGGGCGATCGCTGGCAGCCCACTGCGATCATGGAGCAGCTCAAGGCCCAGGCCCGCGCGGAGGGGCTGTGGAACCTCTTCTTGCCTGAATCGGAGTACGGCGCGGGTCTGTCCAATCTCGAATACGCCCCCTTGGCCGAGATCATGGGCCGCTCGCTGCTGGGCCCGGAGCCTTTCAATTGCTCGGCGCCGGACACCGGCAACATGGAAGTGCTGGTACGTTATGGCAGCGAGGCGCAGAAGCGCCAGTGGCTGGAGCCCTTGCTGCGCGGGGAGATCCGCTCGGCGTTCGCCATGACCGAGCCGGATGTCGCATCTTCCGACGCCACCAACATGGCCGCCACGGCTGTGCGTGAGGGTGACCAATGGCTGATCAACGGGCGCAAGTGGTGGACTTCCGGTGCTTGCGACCCGCGCTGCAAGGTGATGATCTTCATGGGCTTGTCCGACCCCGAAGGGCCGCGTCACCAGCAGCACTCGATGATCCTGGTGCCCACCGACACGCCGGGCGTGAAGATCGTCCGCCCGCTGCCGGTATTCGGCTACGACGATGCCCCCCATGGCCATGCCGAGGTGCTGTTCGAGAACGTGCGGGTGCCCTATGAAAACGTGATTCTGGGTGAGGGACGCGGCTTCGAGATCGCCCAAGGCCGCCTGGGCCCTGGTCGTATTCACCACTGCATGCGCTCGATCGGCATGGCCGAACGGGCCCTTGAGCTGATGTGCAAGCGTGCGGTCGAGCGCACTGCATTCGGCCGACCGCTGGCCCGGTTGGGGGGGAACGTCGACAAGATCGCCGATTCGCGCATGGAGATCGACATGGCACGGCTGCTGACGCTCAAAGCTGCCTACATGATGGACACTGTCGGCAACAAGGTCGCGCGCAGCGAGATCGCCCAGATCAAGGTGGTGGCGCCTAACGTGGCGCTGAAGGTGATCGACCGGGCGATCCAGATCCACGGTGGGGCTGGGGTCAGCGGTGACTTCCCGCTGGCCTACATGTATGCGATGCAGCGTACCCTGCGCCTGGCCGACGGGCCGGATGAAGTGCACCGGGCGGCGGTGGGCAAGTACGAAATCGGCAAGCATGTGCCCAAGGAGCTGCTGCGTAGCGGGCACTGAATGGGGGCCGCCCAGGCGGCCCCGAGGCGGGCTGACCGTGGCTCATGGACGAGATCGGGGTGAGCTGACGCGTTCGTCTTTCTCAGCGCTACGGGGCTGGTCAGGCTGGTCGTGCGACGAGTCGTCGTGCCGGGCCCGGGTCTTGAACAGTGACAACAGGACTCCGCCGAGCAGCAAGCCGAAGGTCACGCCAAGCGATAGCAGGGCCGGCACCTTGCCCACCAGGCCGTGGTAGAAGATCTTGCAGCCGATGAACACCAGCACCAGCGCCAGGGCGTACTTGAGGTAGACGAAGCGGTGCATCAGCGCTGCCAGGGCGAAGTACAGCGAGCGCAGGCCGAGGATGGCGAAGATGTTGGAGGTATAGACGATGAACGGGTCCTGGGTGATGGCGAAGATCGCGGGTACGCTGTCGACGGCGAACACCAGGTCGGCCAGTTCGATCAGCACCAGGGCCAGGAACAGCGGCGTGGCATGGCGTAGGGCGGTGCGCTGCCCGGGAGGCGTGAGGCGCACGAAGAAGTGCGCGCCGTGGATCTGCTCGGTGACCCGCATGTGCCGCCGCACGAAGCGCAGCACCGAGTTGTTGGCAAGGTCCGGGTGGCTCTCCTGGCGCGACAGGGCCATCTTTACCCCGGTGAACAGTAGGAAGGCGCCGAACAGGTAGAGTACCCAGGCAAAGTGCTGCACCAGCGCCGCACCCACGCCGATCATGATCGCCCGCAGGAACACCACTCCCAGGATGCCCCAGAACAGCACCCGGTGCTGATAACGGCGGGGAATGGCAAAGAAACCGAAGATCATCGCCATGACGAACACGTTGTCCATCGACAGCGATTGCTCGACCAAAAAACCGGTGTAGAACTCAAGGGCCGACTGCGCGCCGAGCTCGTACCAGACCCACGCGCCGAACAGCACGCCGACGCTGAAATAGCCCGCGTACAGCAACAGGCTCTCGCGCATCTCGATCTCGCGGTTTTCGCGGTGCAGCACGCCCAGGTCCAGAACCAGCAGGCCGATGACGATTGCGATGAAGACCAGCCACAGCCAGGCGCTGGTGCCGAGGAACGGGGTGGTGAGGAATGTCTGCAGAGCCATCGTGAGCCCCTCCTTGAATGTCGACGTTGCATGGCAACAGTGATCCGACATGGCGGCTTGGCAGCCGTCAGAGGGGCCCGGTATCACATGGGTTTGAGCGTAGTCCCGATCCGGGACCCTGCCGAATGGCGCGCTGTTACATTTTTTTGCAGTGCTGCGCAGTCTTTCAGTACACCCACACTTCCACCCGTTGGTTACGCAGCCGCCCTCGTTGCTGGTCGTTGTCGGCCACCGGCAGTTCGTCGCCCATGCCGGTCACCTCTTTTACCTCCACACCGCTGCGGGCGAGCTCGCGGCGCACCGCCATGGCCCGCAGGCGGGAAAGCAGAGCGGCGCGGCCTGGGGTTTCCTTAGGATCCCCAAAGCCCACCAGCACCGCCTTGTGCTGCAACTTGCCTGCTTGGCGCAGGTAGTCGGCCACCCGGCGCACGTCGCGCAGCGCCTTGTTGTCGAGGTTGGCGCTGCCTGGCTGGAAACGAAAGTTCACGGTCAGGCGCCGGGCTTCATCGGCCAGGGTTCGGTAGCGCGGCGGCATGTCGGGCTGGGCGGGCACAGGCGGGGCCTTGACCTGCTGGGCCACGAAGCCTTGGCGGGCGACGATGGCCTGGCCGGCGGGGCTCTGGGTGAAATCAGCCAAGGCCACTGCCAGTGGTGTGGCGTGGGCGGGCAGGTAGAAGAACAGACGGCGCGACAGCGGGTAGTCCTCGCTGGCGACCAGGGCGGGGGTCGGCAGCATGGCCGACGCGTCGCCCTCGGCGATGGCCAGGACCTTGGCGCCATGCACGGCGGCCAGGCTGCTGAAGCCGATGGCCTGGCGATCGGCCTTGACCCGCTCGGCCAGGGCTTCGCTGGACTCGAAACGTTGCGCCTGGGCGGCCAGCGTCTGCTGGCGTGGCTCCAGCACCAGTGCCTTGAAGGTCTCGAAGGTGCCGGAGCGATCGTCACGCGCATACAGGCGGATGTCCCCGCCGGGCACGCCGAGCTGCTCCCAGCGCCGAACCTGGCCGCAGAACACCTGGGCCAGTTGTGCGGTGGTCAGTTGGGCCAGCGGGTTGTCTGGATGGACGATCACGGCCACGCCGTCCAGGCCGATGACCTGTTCGGCGCCTTGGCCGCGCAGATCGCCCAGCGCTCGCAAGCGTTGGGCTTCGTCCTGGGTGATGGGCCGGGATGCGGCGGCAAGGTCTGCCTGGCCATCGCCCAGGGCGGTGAAACCGGTGCTCGAGCCATGGGCGGCGATGGTGATGCGCAGGGGCTGGCCCTCGGCATTGCGGGCGCTGATTTCGGTTTCGTTGGGCTGGTGGCCCGGGGTCTGCGTGACCGCCGTGGCGCCTTGGGCCGCCAGCAGGCCCTGGACCAGCGCAGGTGTCAGGGCCGCTCCGATGGTGTTGGAGCCCTGGATGCGCAGTTGCGCAGGCCCGGCCAGGGCCGATAAGGGGAGCAGACAGCACAGCAAGGCGAGCAGGCGAGGCATGCCGGAGACCTGTGGCATAAAGGTGCGCTGCAGATTACGACAGTGGCGTGAACGGGAGATGACAGTGCGAGAGGCTTGAGGACCGAAGCGTCCTCCTTCGCGGGTGAACCCGCGCCCCTCAGTCTGCGCATCCTCTGTAAAAACGCTTGTGGGCTCGATCAGAACGTAGGCGGCGTGATCACCCAGATCACTACGGCATCCACCTCCCCGGGGTTGCCGTAGCGGTGCGGCTCCTGGCTGGAGAAGCTGAAGCTGTCACCTTCATTGAGCTGGAAATATCGGTCCCCGACCCACAGCTCGAAGCAGCCAGACAGCAAATAGCCGGCTTCCTCGCCCTCGTGGCTGTAGCTCTGCTGGCTGTAGGTCCCCGGCGGAAAGCGCGAGTGGAGGATCTCCAGCTGGCGATTGGGCTGTGGGGTGAGCAGTTGATCGACGATGCCGTCCTCATAATGCACGCTCAGGCGGCTGTTGCGTCGCACTACGTAGCCCTGATCCTCCGGGGCGGTGCTGGCCTCGCTGGCGAAGAACCACTGGATGGTCACGCCCAAGCTGCGGGCAATGTTGAACAGCGCCGGGATCGACGGGTAGGAGAGGTTGCGCTCCAATTGGCTGATGTAGCCGGCGGTCAGTTCGCTCTGCTTGGCCAGCTCGGCAAGGGTCATGCCGCGGCGCTTGCGCAGGCCGCGGATGCGGGTGCCGAGAAAGTGCGGGGCCGCGCCGCCGTCTTCGGCGGCGGGCGGCGTCTGGGGTTGCTGGCTCATGCGCGTCGGTCCATCGGGAAAGCCAGAAGTATGACGAGCCTCAGAGCGCCCAGGCAACCGTCAGGCCGTCGTGGATCGCCTCTTCGACGGTGCGCGGCGCCAGGCAATCGCCAATGCGCTGCACCTCGACCAGACCGGCCAGTTCCTCGGCCAAGGTGTCCACCGGTTGATGGCCCAGGCACAGCACCAAGGTGTCGATCCCTTCGAAGATCATCGGCTCGCCGCTGGCGGTATGCAGCAGGTAGACGGTGTTGTCGTCGCAGCCGTAGAGCCGTGCATAAGGCGTGATCGCGATGCCCAGGCGGTGCAGCTCGCCGGCCATCTGGTCGCGCACGTACAGCGGCAGACTTTCGCCGCAGTGGGTGCCGTTGACCGCCAGCTGTACTTGGTGGCCTTCACGCACCAGACGCTCGGCAATGCCGGGGCCGATCCAGTCGCTGCGCCAGTCCACCACCAGCACCGAGCTGCCCAGCGTGACCTGGTTGCGCAGCACTTGCCAGGCGTCGACCACTTGCAGGTCGCCGCTGCGTTCGAACGCCGGCCAATACGGGGTGGCGCCAGTGGCCGCGATCACCACGTCTGGGCGCTCGCGCTCGACCAGAGCGCGGTCGACACGGGTATTGCGCACCACACGCACGCCGGCCAGCTCCATCTCCCGTTGCAGGTTGGTGCTGGCGCCGCCGAACTCGCTGCGACGGGGCAGCAACTGGGCCAATTGCACCTGGCCGCCGAGCTGTGGGCCGGCCTCGTACAGGGTCACGTCGTGGCCACGCGCCGCTGCGACCGCTGCGGCTTTCATGCCGGCCGGGCCGCCGCCTGCGATCATCACGCGCTTGGGCGCCGAGGTGGGGACGAGTGTGCCGTATTGCAATTCGCGGCCGGTTTCCGGGTGCTGGATGCAGGAAATTGGCAGGCCGCGATGGAAGTGGCCAATGCAGGCCTGGTTACAGGCGATACAGGCGCGCACGTCCTCGACCTGACCGCGCTCGGTCTTGGCCGGCATCTGCGGATCGCAGATCAGAGCCCGGGTCATGCCGCAGACGTCGGCTTGGCCGCGAGCCAGGATCAGTTCGGCTTCCTGGGGCTGGTTGATGCGTCCAGTGACGAACAGCGGGATGTCCAGGCGTGCCTTGAACGTGCCGGCTTCGCGGGCAAGGTATGCAGGCTCGATGGCCATGGGCGGAACGATGTGCACCGCACCGCCTTGGGAGGCGGAGGTGCCGGCGACGATATGCAGGTAGTCTATCTCGCCCTGCAGGGCCTGGGCGGCCACCAGGGATTCGTCTTCGGTCAGGCCTTCAGGGTCGCGCTCATCGGCGCTGATGCGCAGGCCCACGATGAAGTGTTCGTCAGTGGCTGCGCGTACGGCGGCCAGCACTTCGCGTACAAAGCGCAGGCGCTGCTCCAGGCCACCGTTGTAGCCGTCGCTACGGCGATTGACCCGCGGGTTGAGGAACTGCGCCGGCAGGTAACCGTGGCTGGCGACCACTTCCACGCCGTCGAGCCCGGCCTGATGCAGGCGGCGGGCGGCACTGGCGTAGCCCTGGACGATTTCGTCGATCATCGTCTGATCCAACGCCCGGGGCATCACCCGGAAGCGCTCGTTGGGCACCGCCGAGGCCGAGTAGGCCACCGCCAGCAGGCCATCGGCCGTCTCCATGATCTCCCGGCCTGGGTGGAACAGCTGCGACAGCACGACGGTCCCGTGGGCATGGCAGGCCTCGGCCAGGCGACGGTAGCCGTCGATGCAGGCATCGTCGGTGGCCATCAGTACATGGGAGGTGTAACGGGCGCTGTCGTGCACCCCCGCGACCTGCAGCACGATCAGCCCGGCACCGCCTTCGGCGCGGGCGCGCTGGTAGGCGATCAGCTTGTCATTGACCAAGTTGTCGGTGGGCAGGCAGGTGTCATGCCCGGTGGACATGATGCGGTTCTTCAGGCGTTTGCCACGGATCTGCAGCGGTTCGAACAGGTGGGTGAAGGCGGTCGACATGCGCGCAGCTCCGGTTGGTGATCGTTTTTGTTTTTCTCATGAAAGTGTAGCGCCAGTAAAAAATCAACTTGTTTTTTTACTTGCTGGCGTCTAGCGTTCCCCTCGACCCCTGGCTCAGGGGCACCTCTCACAACAACAAGAAAGCGGGGCCTGCGCTGCACCGGCCAGGCACCGGCAGGAGGAACCAGCGATGCAAGCATTTCCCCGCAGGACCGGACTGTGCGCAGTTCTTCTGGCCTTGGGCCTGGGCAGCGCGCAGGCGGCGCCGCAGATGGTCGTGGTCGGCTATGGCGGCGCGGGTCAGAAAGCCCAGGACGTGGCGATCTTCCAGCCTTTCAGTGCCCAGGATGGCAGCAAGCTGATCCAGAGCGAGTACAACGGCGAGATGGCCCGGATCCAGGTGATGGCCGATACCGGGAATGTCGATTGGGATGTGGTGCAGATCGAAGGTCCCGACCTGATGCGCGGCTGTGACGAAGGCATCTACGAGCGCCTGGACTGGCAGCAGATGGGCCATGCCAAGGAACTGATCCCGGACGCGGCCCAGGCGTGCGGTTCGGCGGCGCTGGTGTGGAGCGTGGCGATTGCCTATGACCGCGACAAGCTGGCCAAGGCGCCTACGTCCTGGGCGGACTTCTGGGATGTGAAGGCGTTTCCCGGCAAGCGTGGACTGCGCAAGCGCGCGGTGTACAACCTGGAGTTCGCGCTGTTGGCCGACGGTGTGAAGGTCGAGGATGTCTACAAGGTGCTGTCCACCCCAGCCGGCGTCGAGCGTGCCTTTGCCAAACTCACCGAACTCAAGCCCTACATCCAGTGGTGGGATGCCGGCGCCCAGCCGGCCCAGTGGCTCACCGCAGGTGATGTGGTGATGACCTCCACCTACAGTGGCCGCATCGCCGTCGCCGCCCAGCAGGGTAGCCCCCTGGCGGTGGTCTGGCCGGGCAGCCTGTATGGGATGGACTATTGGGCGATCATCAAGGGCTCCCAGCATGTCGACCAGGCGCGACGCCTGATCGCCTACGCCAACCAACCCGATACCCAGGTGCGTTACGTAGAGCAGATCCCCTATGGCCCGACCAACACCCTGGCTGCGGCCAAGCTCGACCCTGCCTTGGCCAGCTGGGTGCCGACCTCGCCGGAAAACCTCAAGGGTGCGCTGGCGATGAATGTCGAGTTCTGGGTGGACCATGGCGAGGAACTGGAACAGCGCTTTAACGCGTGGGCCAGCAAGTAAGGTAGATTCATTCCCCAAGGCCGCTTCGCGGCCTTCGTGGGTAAATCGGAGCGCCGAACAGACTTCGGCCTCCCACATTCTCGAACCAGGACAACAACAATGACCCCCACCGAACGGACCCTGCGCCAGGAACTGGCCGCCTGCTACCGGCTGATCGCGCACTTTCGCATGACCGATCTGATCTTCACCCACATCTCCGTGCGCTTGCCGGGCCCTGAGCATCATTTTCTGATCAACCCCTACGGCTTGCTGTTCGATGAGATCACCGCCTCGAAACTGGTGAAGATCGACCTGCAGGGCAATCCGGTGGAGCCGACGCCATACCCTGTGAACCCGGCCGGTTTCGTCATCCACAGTGCCATTCACGGCGCCCGCGAAGACGCCCAGTGCGTGCTGCACACCCACACCCGGGCAGGCTGCGCGGTGGCGGCGCTCGAATGTGGCTTGTTGCCGCTCAACCAGATCTCCATGGAGTTCTACGGTCGGGTCGGTTACCACGCCTACGAAGGCATCGCCCTGGACATGGACGAGCAACAGCGTCTGGTGGCGGACCTGGGCGAGCATTCGGTGATGATCCTGCGTAACCATGGTCTGCTGACGGTCGGCAGCAGCGTGGCCGAGGCCTTCATGCGCATGTACTACCTGGAGAAAGCTTGCGAGATCCAGCTGGCCGCCTTGCAGGCCGGACAGGTGATCGTGCCGCCGCACGAGGTGTGCGCCCATACCGAGCGCCAGTTCAATGCTCCGGCGCGGCCGTTGAAAGCAGGGGAGTTGTCGGACCCGGATGGCAATGCACTGGCCTGGCAGGCCCTGCTGCGGCTGCTGGAGCGGGTGGCGCCGGATTATCGCGACTGAGACGCCAGCGTCGGCTCCAACACCCTGGAGCCGCTTCGCGACGCTTTCGTGGCAAAAGGCCGCTCCTACACGTACAACTCAATCCGTGTAGGCGCTGGTGAGCCTGCGATGGGCTGCGAAAGCAGCCCCAAGGCACGAGCGGCTGTATCAGCGAGCGTCCGGCACGATGATGTGGGCCGGTGCCTGCGCGGCACGGCCACGGGCGACCCAGTAGTACAGCACGCTCGGCACGACCAGGCCGATCAGCCAGGACACATCGACACCCCCCAGGTGGGCAACCATGGGGCCGGTGTACAGCTTGGTGTCGATGAAGGGCATCTGCACCAGCACCCCCACGGTGTAGACGATGATCCCCGGCCAGTTCCAGCGGCCATAGCGACCTTCGGGGTCGGCCAGGGCAGGGATGTCGTAGCGTTCCTTGGTGATGAAGTAGTAGTCCACCAGGTTCACGGCGCTCCACGGTACGAAGAAGGTCAGCAGGAACAGGATGAACGACTTGAACGCGCTCAGGAACGAGTGCTGGCCGAGCAGCGCGACCAGGGTCGCGGCGCCGACGATGGCCAGGACGAACACCAGGCGTTGCAGGCGGCTGATCTGTAGATGGCCGCGGAACCCGCTGATGATGGTGGCGATGCACATGAAGCTGCCATAGGAGTTCAGCGTCGAGATGGTCACCTTGCCGAAGGCGATGCTGAAGTACAGCAGCGCCGCAGTGGTACCCACGCCACCCAAGCCGACGATGTAGGCCACTTCATGGCCGGTGAACTGACCACCGGCGATGGCGGCGGCGAACACACCGAGGATCATCGAAGCCTGGGCGCCGATCACCGAACCCAGGCCGGCGGCGAGGAAGGTCTTGATCGGCGAAGTGCTGCTGGGCAGGTAGCGCGAATAGTCGGCCACATAGGGGCCGAAGGCGATCTGCCAGGACGCGGCCAGCGAAACGGCGAGCAGGAACGACGCCCAGGTGAAGTGGCGGTTGTCCAGCAACTGGCCGATGTCGGCCAGCATCATGATGCGGCTGAACAGGTAGACGAAGGCGATGATCCCCAGCACGCTGGCCAACCGACCGATCCAGTGGATCACCCGATAGCCGGCGAGGGTGGCAAGCACGATCACGCCCGCGAAGATCAGGATGCCGGCGCTGTCGCTCACACTGAGCAACTGGCCGATCGCCTGGCCGGAGAGCACCGTGCCGGTGGCGGTGAAGCCCAGGTACATCAGGCACACCAGGGCCATGGGAATGGCTGCGCCATAGACGCCAAACTGCACACGGCTGGAAATCATCTGCGGCAGGCCCAGGCGTGGGCCCTGGGCAGCGTGCAGCGCCATGACCGTGCCACCGACCAGTTGGCCGATCAGCAGGCCGATCAGCGACCAGAACACATCGCCACCGAGCACCACGGCCAGGGCGCCGGTCACGATAGCGGTGATCTGCAGGTTGGCTCCCAGCCAGAGGGTGAACTGGCTGTACACGCGTCCATGGCGTTCAGCTTCGGGGATATAGTCGATCGAGCGCCGTTCGATCACGGGTTTGTTGGACATGGGCACTCCGCGTGTTTGTTTTTGTGAGGGGCGGGTGAGCCATCGGCAGGGGACGGCTGTGCTGAGATGTGAGCATGTATAGACAAGTTCGGTCAAGTGAAGCTTGACAACCTCTGACAGGACGGTCACTCGCGTGCCAGACGCTTCGCTTGAGCGACTGTTGCGCAAGGTCGGAGGCCAACTGTGCTGGTCGGCGAAAAAAGAATGGCCTTATGCTGTAACTAAATATGTCTAGAAAGCCTGAAGAAGGAAGCCGCAATGCCGCTCAAGGACCTGCTGATCGCACTGGTGGTGATCATCGCCTGGGGAGTCAACTTCGTCGTCATCAAGGTCGGCCTCGATGGCTTGCCGCCCATGTTGCTCGGCGCCTTGCGCTTCGCCTTGGTGGCCTTTCCGGCGATCCTGCTGGTCAAGCGACCTAAGCTGCCCTGGCGTTGGTTGATCGCCTATGGGGCAACCATTTCCTTGGGGCAGTTCGCGTTTCTGTTCCAGGCCATGTACAGCGGCATGCCGCCGGGGCTGGCCTCGTTGGTGCTGCAGTCCCAGGCGTTCTTCACCCTCGGTTTTGCGGCGCTGTTTTTGGGCGAACGCCTGCGCGTGGCCAGTGTCTTGGGGCTACTGGTGGCGGCGGGTGGTTTAGTGCTGATCGGCAGTGAGGACGGCAGCCACGTGCCGTTGCTGGCGCTGCTGCTGACCCTGTGCGCGGGGGCCATGTGGGGGATGGGCAACATCATCACCCGGCGCTTTGGCTCGGTGGACCTGGTGGCCCTGGTGATCTGGGGCGGGCTGATCCCGCCGCTGCCGTTTCTGGCCCTGTCCTGGTGGCTCGAAGGCCCTGAGCGGATTGGCCATGCACTGGCCAACCTCGGTTTGAGTTCGGTGCTGGCGTTGGCGTACCTGGCGTTCGTCGCCACCATGTTGGGCTACAGCCTCTGGAGCACGCTGTTGTCTCGCCATCCGGCGGGCAAGGTGGCGCCGTTCTCCCTGCTGGTGCCGGTGATTGGCCTGAGTTCGTCGGCCTGGCTGCTGGATGAGCGCTTGAGCGCGGTGCAAGGCTGGGGCGCGTTGCTGGTGATGGCGGGCCTGCTGATCAACGTCTTCGGGCCGCGACTGGGGCAGCGGTTGCGGGCGGCCACGGTGCAATGAACAGGGGCGGCTTGTTCGCGGGTAACAAGGATCACCGTCAACCCTGTGGGAACGGGTTAACGGTGCAGAAAATGTACGCCGGTTTGCCTGTTGTCACTGTTCTATTGTTGGAACTATTCGGGCCATTTTTGCTAGCTACCGGATTATTGTGCTCATTGGTAGTGTGATACCCAGCCATCTGAGAGAGGAGACTTCTCATGAAAAAGATTCTGGGTGTCCACCGTAGCCCCCAAGGCCACTGGGTCGGGGATGGCTTCCCGGTCCGCAGCCTGTTCACCTATGACAACCTGGCCCGTCACATCAGCCCGTTCCTGCTGCTCGACTATGCCGGCCCGCACGATTTCACCCCGACCACCGCGCGTCGCGGTGTCGGCCAGCATCCGCACCGGGGCTTCGAGACCGTGACCATTGTCTACCAGGGCGAGTTGGAGCACCGCGACTCCACCGGCGCCGGGGGCTTGATCGGCCCCGGTGACGTGCAGTGGATGACCGCTGCCAACGGCATCCTGCACGAGGAGTTCCATTCGCCAGCCTTCGCCCGCAGTGGCGGCACCCTGGAAATGGTGCAGCTGTGGGTCAACCTCCCGGCGCGTGACAAGCGTGCTGCGGCGGGCTATCAGACGCTGCTGGCCAGTGACATCCCGGTGGTGAAGCTCGAAGGCGATGCGGGCACCCTGCGCGTGATTGCCGGTGACTACCAGGGTCACAAGGGCCCGGCGCAGACCTTCACGCCCATGGATGTCTGGGACCTGCACCTTGCTGCTGGTACCAGCCTGCAACTGCCCATCGCCCAGGGGCGCAACGCTGCGTTGGTGGTCTTGCGCGGCAATGTGCGGGTCAATGGCGAGCGTGAGGCGGGGCCGGCCAGTCTGGTGCTGCTGGAGCGCGACGGTGAGCATGTGCAGGTGCAGGCAATGGAAGACGTGAGTCTGTTGCTGCTCAGTGGCGAGCCTATCGACGAGCCCATCGTCGGCTATGGCCCGTTCGTGATGAACAGCCAGGCGCAGATCGCCGAGTCGTTCGAGGACTTCCAGGCCGGGCGATTCGGGCAGATGCTTGGGGCGCAAGGCCCTCGGCATTGAGGTGATGGGCCGCTGAGCGGCAGCCGTTCAACCGGTCTGCCGCCAGTGCACGTCACTGATCCCGTAGCGCTCGGCCACCGGCTTGCTGACTTTCTTGACCTTCTCGCGCCCGTAGCGTCCGATACGGGCCACTCCCGCATCGCAACTTGCCCAATGCCAGGCTTCGGCATTGTCCATCCGCTCGGCCCGGATCACGAACGACTTGTGTTGCCCGTGCAGGTCGTAGTCGATCACGAAGAGTTTGGCATCGATCATCGGTCCCCATCCCTTGCGCAGCAGCGCAGGCTGGCCATACATGAGGCCTATCCGTGGGAATCTGCCTAAGGGGTAAAAGTTTTAAAACGATCGCGCTCGACTGACCAGCGGCAGGGCCATGACCGTCTGTCGCGAGCCTGCTCAATCGGATCGAACACCCCTGTCTGGCCGGGCTCTTCTTCTAAGGTGCTAGAGGGATTGTGCGGCATCATTGCGATAGCAAATGAGCTGCCGCTTGAACATGCGCAATATCAATTGGCACTGCGCCATTTCAGGGCGTACTCACACACAACAGGCCATCCAGTACAGAGAGGGTCGAACCATGTCGCTGATAGGGGTTTCGCTATTGGAAATGCGCCAGCTGATCGAGCAGGCCTGTCTGCCCGACTGCTGCGAGGTCAGTTGCCCGGACGGCGTCAGCCTGACCATTCGTCTGGGCAACGAGCAGGGGCTGGACGATTGCCTGACGGTCACCGGCATTGCGCTGGACAGCCTCAACAGTTGTCGAGACCTGCACGAACTGGTGAACCAATTGCGCAAGGAGCAGCGCCTGGGCCACTCGCACGGGGTGACCAAGGCCATGGCCTGACGGGTTTTCGCGACCCGGTCAGCCAACGCTGGCCGGGCGCACGTATTCAGGCATCAATCCATTGGACCAGAACAGGATCATCGCCACCAGGATGGTCACCAGCAACAGCAGTCCCACACCCCAGACACAGGTCGAGAACAGCATGGCCTGTTCCTTGCGAAGACGCAGGAACGTCTGCAAGCCGCCATAGAGCAACACCGTGGCGTAGGCCGAGGCCGCCAGCAGGGCGACCACGGCCAACCAGCGCATCGGCACCAGTCCGACCACCCCCGCGACGAACCACGGCGTGGCGCAATAGGCGGCAAAGCCGATGCATTGGTTGAGGGTGGGCTGGGCGTCGAAGCCCCGTGACATCCAGCGGATCATCACCCCCATGAGCATCACGCCGACCACGGTCGTCGCATACAGCAGGCCGGCCAGCTGCGCAGCGCTGAGCATGCTCAAGCGCACCCGGTCTTCGCTGGCCAGGCTCCAGCCGAAGGTGGTAGTGCCGACGAACAGGCACACGGCCGGGATCAGCGCCAGGGCCAGCAGGCGTGGCAGGTATTGTTGGGGATGGGCTTCCTCGGCGCGGCGGATGTCCAGCCAAGCGGCGCCGGGTTGGGTGAAGAGCTTGAGCAAAGGACTGTTCATGGCGTTCTCCTCAAGGGCAAGCGTGTCCTCTTTTTATGGAGAAGCCCGAGCGTCTAGGGTTCAGGTTATCTGGGGGCCGTTGATCGCTTCATTGCAGTTCTAGCACCAGGTTCATGCCCCCGTCGCCGCATTTGGCATGGTCTCGCACCACGCCGTGGTAGCTGCGCCCATCCCAGACGAAGGCCACGCTGTGGGCGCGGTCGAGTTTCTCCGGCAGGGGTGGGTCGATGTGCAGCCGCAAGGCCGGGCTGCCTTGCAGGTTGAGGGCGGCAAGCTGGACCTGGCATTCCACACGCTGGGCCACTGGGCCGAACAGCGTATCGCGGACGAAGTCCAGCTCCAGGCAGGCGCAGGGAGCGCGGTAGAAAGGCTTCATGGCTGGCACAGCTGAATGGGAGACATGGCGGGCTCCTGGGAAGGTTCGCAGAGGTATCTCTCATTCGAAACCTATCCGGGGGTGTCGTTCAAATTATTTCTATTTCATTCAGCGTTAATGTTGGCGCTGCCAGGGCGGGCCCAACCCGGCAGGCGTGTGGTGTCCTTTGCGCTGGTGGGGCCGGGGCCCGCGATGGGCCGCAACGCGGCCCCTGGGCCTTCAGACCTGTGCAGCAAATTGAGCCAAGCGCTCGCCATCGAGCCGATAGCGGACCCATTCGTCCTGCGGTTCGGCACCGAGGGATCGATAGAAGCCAACAGCCGGCTCGTTCCAGTCCAGTACGCTCCATTCCAGGCGCCCGCAGCCGTTGGCGACCGCTTCCTGGGCAATGTGCCGCAGCAACTGACGCCCAGCGCCGTCACCGCGTTGTTCGGGGGTGATGTACAGGTCTTCCAGGTAGATGCCATTGCGCCCAAGCCAGGTGGAGTAACTGTAGAAGTACACCGCAAAGCCAATGGCCACACCGTCGCGCTCACAGATCAGGCTGTGGACGGTGCTGCCCTCATCGAACAGGCTGTGTTCGATGTCGGCGACGCTGGCCACGACTTCATGTCGGGCGCGTTCGTAATCGGCAAGCTCGGTGATGAAGGCCAGGATCTGCGCAGCATCGGCGCGCACGGCAGGACGAATGATCAGGCTCATGGGCAAGACATCCTTGAGGGGGTAGGGTAGGCGGACGAGAGCGATACAGTCATGTGTATCGGTGCAATTTCACTTAACTGTACGGGTTGCGAAGAACAGCGCTCCGCTAGTGTGACAACACAACAACCCTTTGTGGAAGCCTTGCCATGCTCGGATCTGTCGATCTGCTCACCGCCTTCGTGCTCTTTGCCTTCGTTTCATCGATCACGCCGGGACCGAACAACACCATGCTACTGGCGTCGGGCGTGAACTTCGGTGTGCGCCGCTCGATCCCCCATGCGTTGGGTATCAGCATCGGCTTCATGGTGATGGTGCTGGCCGTGGGCTTTGGCCTGGGCCAGTTGTTCACGGCCTGGCCGCCGCTGTACAGCATCCTGCGTTACACAGGCGCCGCCTATTTGTTGTACCTGGCCTGGAAGATCGCCACCTCCGGGCCGATCTCCAGCGATGCCAGCCACACCCGCAAGCCCTTGGGCTTCTGGGGGGCAGCCGCGTTCCAATGGGTCAATCCCAAGGCCTGGGTGATGGCAGTGGGCGCGATCACCACCTATACGCCGGCCCAAGGCTATGTGCTCAATGTGATCGTCATCGCCGCCTTGTTCGCGTTGGTCAACCTGCCCAGTGTCGGGATCTGGGTGATGTTCGGCAGTGCCTTGCGCAACTTCCTGCAGAACCCGCGCTGGCTGATGCTGTTCAATGTCCTGATGGCCCTGTTGCTGGTGATTTCGCTGTACCCGCTGCTGTTTGTAGAATCGGCGTTTTCCTGAACCGTTGAGTACAAAAGGCCGATGCAGTTGATTCCCTGGTCCCACGAAAGCTCCGAAGGTTTCACCTTGCGTGGCTGGCACTCGCCCGCCAGCGGGCGGCCCTTGCTGCACTTTTTGCACGGCAACGGTTTCTGCAGCCTGGCCTACCAGCCCTTGCTGATGCACCTGGGGGAACACTTCGACCTGTGGCTGAGCGATGTCCAGGGGCATGGCGACAGTGACCATGGCGGGGTCTTCCGTGGATGGAATCGCAGCGCCGCGCTGGCGGTGGAGGCGTTCGAGGCCGGCCGTGGCGAGTTCGGCGACGTGCCCCGCTTTGCGGTGGGGCACAGCTTTGGCGGGGTGCTGACCGGGCTGGTCCTGGCCCGCGAGCCGCACCTGTTCCAGCGCGCTGTGCTGCTCGACCCGGTGCTGTTCAGTCGGCGCATGATCGGCATGATGGGCGCCGCCGCGCTGGTCGGATTGCACCGTCGTCATGCTTTGGCACGCAAGGCTGCGACCCGCCGCAGCCACTGGCCGGATCGGGAAGCGGCGCTGGTCTCGCTCAAAGGGCGGGGCATTTTCAAGGGCTGGGCCGATGCGTCGCTGCACGCCTACGTGGAACATGCCATCGGTGAGTGCGGCGAGGGGGTGGTGCTCAAATGCAGGCCCAGCCGTGAGGTGGAAATCTTCAGTTCGTTCCCTGCGCGGATGTGGACTCAAATGGCGCGCATCCAGACCCCCACCCGCATCCTCTATGGCGAACATACCTATCCCTTCGTGCCCCATTCGGTGCAGCGTCTGGCGGCATTGAACCACCAAGTGACTGCCCTGCAGGTGCCGGGTGGCCACTGCTTCATGCAGGAAGACCCCGCATCTGCGGCCGAGCAGGTTGTGGGTTTTCTGCAGGCGCACTGAGTGTTTCGCGGGTACGTCCGCTTCGAAGCGATGAGCAGGGCAAGGGTGTGCATTTCGCGACGATCCTCTACCGAATCGTATTGCCAGTAATGGCCTTGCATGTCCCTTGACGCGCAGTTTGCAGCGGGAAACGGGTTTGAGCGTGTTTCAGTGGCTGCGGCGCATGCACCCGTTGGCCAGTCTCGATGCGCTGGCGGCGGGGCAGTCGGTGCTGGAGGTCGCGCTGGACCTGGGTTATGAAAGCCCCAGCGCGTTCAGCGCGATGTTCCGCCGAACGCTTGGGGTTTCACCGTCGGCCTATTTCGGGCGAGGGCGGGTAGTCAGGCGACATCCACCAGGACGATTTCGCTGTCTTCGATCGCAGTGACCCGCAACACTTCCTCCTGCTCGATGGCCACGCCATCGCGTGCCTTGGCCTTGAGCCCATTGACCTCGACCAGCCCCTTGGCCGGCACCAGGTAACCCCTGCGTCCGGCGTCGAAGCGGTATTCGGCGGTCTCACCGGCACGCAAGGTGGCGGCCACCAGGCGGGCGTCGGTGCGGATGCGCAGGCTGTCCTCATCGCCGTCCCGGCCACTGGCCAGGGTCACGAAGCCTTCGTCGCGCTCGCCTTTGGGGAAGGGCCGGGTGCCCCAGGACGGCGCTTCGCCAACCCGCTCCGGCATGATCCAGATCTGGAAGATCCGGGTGTCGACCTTTTCCAGGTTGTATTCGCTGTGCACGATCCCGGTGCCTGCGCTCATCACCTGAACATCCCCAGCCTCGGTACGGCCTTTGTTGCCCAGGCTGTCCTGGTGGGTGATGGCGCCTTCGCGGACATAGGTGATGATTTCCATGTCGCGGTGCGGGTGAGGCGGGAAGCCGCTGCCCGCCGCGATCAGGTCGTCGTTCCACACGCGCAGGTTGCCCCAGCTCATGCGCGCCGGGTCGTAGTACTCGGCGAACGAGAAGTGATGATGGGCATCGAGCCAGCCGTGGTTGGCGTGGCCGAGGCTTTCGAACGGTCGCAGTTGCAGCATGGTCGTGCTCCTTGAAGGGGTGGAATGGGGCCATGATGCGCCAAACAAAGATCGAAAATAAGCGTAAATATCGGCTTGTTGTTATCTGATTTATCGATGCTTTATGAGTGCGTAACTACATGCGATTCATCGCCTAATACCCTGATCTGCAAGCATTCGCTGGCGATTTTTAACAGATGGGGTGAACATGGCCCGCTGATTCGATCTTCAACGGAGTGACTGTGTCCCACGAGCATTTCCCGGCTGCGGCCGAGCTGACGCCACCCGCCCAACTGCCTTGGTTCCGCCGCCTGTTCGCCCGCCTGTTGGGGCGAGGGCTGACCCGCTTGCAGGCACAGCATCGTGACTCCTGGTTCCTGGGTCATGCCACTGGCCAGCGCAGCGGCCACGCAGATGGCCTGCGTGAAGGCTATGAACGCGGCCGGGTGGAAGGCTACGAGGCAGGGCGCCAGGTATTGGTGATCCGTGACCTGCGCCCCGATACGGCGGCCGCCCCGGGCCAGGATGCCAACCTGTTCGATGACTGGCGCCTGCCCTTGACCGCCGAGCTGAAAAAGCGCTTCAAGGCTGATGTAGCCCAGCGCCTGCCGGCCTCGGCCCAGCCCAGCGCCGCCCAGTGGAAGCTGATCTTCAGCGAGACGCCGTCCACCTGCGTGGTGGCCGGTGCCGGCGCCGGCAAGTCCACCTCCCTGGTGCTGCGTATCCTGTTGCTGCGCCACTATTTGGGCTATGAGCTGGACGCCATGACCGTGGTGACTTTCACCCGCGAGTCGCGCAAGGACTTCATCAAGCGCCTGGTACAGGTCTTCGCCCTGTGGCAACTCGACCTGCAGCCAGCCCAAGCCCGCGAGCTGGTGCGCACCTTCCATTCCCGCATCCTGCCGTTGGTGCGCAGCCTGCCCGGTTTCGGCCAGCTCAGGGCGTTCGAAACCCTGGGCCAGGAGCTGCCCGCAGGCGGTGAGGCCAATGCCGAGGGCAACCCCTTCGACCTGCGCCTGAACGATGCTCAGCGTCAGCAGCTCAACCTTTGCTACCGCGACCTGCTGCAAGCCAGCCCCCGCTTCGTCGAGTTGATCGGTGCCCTGCGCCGCGAGGCGTTGCAGCTCAAACCCCTGGATCCTGACCATCCCGACGTGCAAAAGCGCGTGCAGGTGACCCAATTGGCCGCCCAGCGTGACGAAGAACTGTGCGACGTGATCGAGGACCTGTGGTTCGCTGCGGGCGCCTGGCCGATCAAGGGCATCGAGCCCTGCCGCGACACGGTGCAGATCCGCGGCAGCCGTTTCCATGTCCATGGCCGCCTGGAAGGGCTCGATGCCTGGGTGGTGCTTGGTTTCGACCTGTCCGAAAGTGCCCAGTACCAACGCCCTGGCGCCAAGCTTGGGGTGCGGGCGGAGTGGGCTGTAAAGCGAACGTTGTTTCAAGCTTTCTGCGATAAGCCATTGATATGGCTTGATAATTACTCTTCGGCGAAGCGCCTGGCAGCCTCCTTGGCCGGTGACGCGGTGGCCGGTCCGGGCTTTGAATACAAGGTCAAGGGCGAGCTGGCGCCGGCGCCGCTTCTGGATGCGTTCGTCGGCGCTGCCAGTTTCATCGAGAACCTGGGGCTGGAGGTGAACACGGCGGTGGCCGGCATGAGCTTCCCGCCCGATGACAGCGACGCGGCGTTCTTCGAGGCGCTGGCGTTGTTCTGGAAGGCCTTGGAGGCGCATCTGTTGGCCCAGTCGCCGCCAGTGATGACCTATAACCGCATGTTCGCCCTGTTCGGCGAGAACAACCCGGAGAACCTGCGTCTGTTGCCCGACCCGCTGCTGCGCCCGCTGGCGCACCTGATGATCGATGAGTTCCAGGATGTCTCGCCGCAGATCGTCAGCTGGCTGCGGGCGAGCCTGGCCGAGATCCGCCGGCGCGGCCCGGCCATGCATGTAGGGCGTAACGCCGCCCACAGCTCGCTGATGTGCGTGGGCGACGATTGGCAGTCGATCTACGGCTGGCGGGGCAGCTCGCCGAAGTACTTCATGGAGTTCACCAAGGCGTTCCCGTCGCCGGCCAACACCCGGGTAATGCTGGTGGAGAACTACCGCAGCCAGCAGCACATCATCGATGCCGCCGAGCACCTGGTCAAAGGCGCACCGGCCATCACCGGCAAGAAGGCCAGGGCCAGTGGCCTGGCGGCTGAGCTGCCGTTGTCGCCGGTCAAGGTCTTCGATCGCGACGAGGCGGCCCTGGCCGAGACCCTGATGGAGCACTATCAGCGCGGCGAAACGGTGATGATTCTGTTTCGAAAAAGCTCTGATAAGTCATTGATAGAGCAGCATTTATCGTCCGTATATAAAGCGGATTCGAGTTTGCCGCCCGACCAGCGCCGGCTGCGTCAACTGACCTACCACAGCGCCAAGGGGTTGCAGGCCGATGCGGTGTTCATGCTCGGCGATTGCCAGTACCTGACCAGCTCGCCGTACAAGAACCAGGCTTATCGCATGGCGGGCCTCGGGCGTGCCGGTGACGCCCAGCCGTTCGACACGGCGCAGAAGGAAGAGGTGCAGCGCCTGGCCTATGTCGCGGTGACCCGCGCGGTCAGGCACTGCTATTGGCACGTGGAGGCCGCCAACGGTGAGTCGGCGGGTGCGCCTCGCGCGTCCGGCCAGGTGGCTGGCCGGCACGCGTTCTTCGAAGACCTACGCGGTCAGTGAGCGTTTGGGTCCTGTTGCTTGGTCAAGTCGAGCAGCAGGGCTTCCACTTCGCTCTGGCGACCCTGGAGCAACACGCTGGTCGCTTTGAGGTGCACCCCTTCGTTGATCTGTACGCGGCGCAGCTGGCCCGCTGCATCCTGCGGCGGCTCGGGCAATACGGGCGTTAGCACCTCGATCACGACACCGTCCAAGGTTTCGACCGGCTCAGCCTCGGCGTCCATGCAGAACTCCAGATAGTCCAGGCCCGATTGCCAGCGCTCGTTCAGGGCGTCGAAGTCCACGGCGAAGCGCTTTTTGATAAACCGCTGCCAACTGGGTTGCCGGGCGATCCAGGTTTGTCGCAGCGGGTCGTTGTTCTTGTCTTCCTCGAACCGTTCAACAGCATCCACGACTTCGTCCACGGTACGCTCGGAAATCATCGCGGTCGGACGGTAGAGCATCTCGTGGCTGGGCTCCGGAAACTCGAGCCGAGCGGCTGTCGCCTGGCGCAAGGCCAAGCGTATCTCGATGTCATCGACAAGGCTTTGCTCCAACTGCTCCAGGCTGATGTCATCCAGCGGGTCGAGCGGGGGAAGTGCGGAAATAGCCCCCCTCTGGGCAGCAGACAGGTTGTTCCACGCCCGGTAACCCGCCTGACGTCGAAGCCGGCTTGCATAGATACGCATTGCCAGTTCGTTAACCTGCTCACGGCGGTACAGGCGACTGTAAAAACCAAACAAATGGGGCCCCGCAATATTGCCATCGGCACTTTCGTTGTAGGCCAGGACCTCGATTTCGAGGGTGCTGAGGCCATCGGTACCTGCATCGCCGCAGGTGGCCGGAAAGTCACTGGCGATCTGCTCCAGATGATCACGCAGATATTCATCGCGGCTCGCGGTCTCCAGTAGGGCCCAGATTTGCCGGGCCAACGCTCGTGGGCTGTTTCGCGCCTGTGCCGAGCGCCCGACGCGCTCCAAGACTTGGCGCAGGTCCGGGTAGGCGCCGTCCTCGAACAGATCGTTCCACAGCTGGCGTTGTGTGTCGCTGGCGGTGGCCAGCCACCGCACCGGCGCGACTTCAGGGGGCACGGCGGGCACGTCTGCCTGCGGTACCTGAGGTTGTTGCAGCTCGCGGGTTTCCAGGACCCTGACGCCTGCGCCACGCAAGCGTTCGGCCGTCTGCTCGGGGATGCCGTTGTCAAAGAAGGTCCAGATGATCAAGCGCCGGCCGGTGCGCAGCTCGTTGACGAAGGGGCTTTGCAGGATCCGATCGAGCGTCGGGAATTCGGTGATGTGGTTGGTGCTCAGTTGCAGATCACGCAAGCGGCAGTCTTGCCGTTCCATCAACTCAGTGAGGCCGGTGGGCCATTGCGTGAGGAGGCAACCGTCCAGGTAGAGGCCTTCAAGGTTGTGCAGCTCTCCCAGCTGTGGGGCGTTCCCCAGCGGGTTGTTCGAAAGGCTCAGCTCACGTAGCGATGTCATCTGGCTGAAATGTGCCGCCAGGTTCGGCGTCAGGTCGATGGCATTGGCATCGAGCTGCAGGATCTGCAGCGGTAGCTGTGCCAGTAACCGCATGTCGGCGGCGTTCAGGCTCAAACCCGCACGCGATATGTGCAATGTGTGCAGGTGACGCATGGCGCCCAGTGCCTCGCGCGCGGCGGCGTCCAGCTGGGCAATCGGTGTGCGGTTGATCGCCAGCGCTCGCAGCCCCGGGGCGCTGCGCAGTGCCTGGAACAGCGCGCGCGTGTCCAACTGCGGGTTGTTGGCCAGTTCCAGCCGCTGCAGGTTCGGAAAGCTCTGCAGGAAGTCTTCGGGGATCGTCTGCAAATGCAGGCTATCCATGGAAAGTTCGGTGATATGGGGAAACGACACGGGCAACGAGGGCAGCGTGTCGAGCACGAGGTAGTCCAGGTGCAGGTGCTGGCCACCGTCGCGGCCCCAGGTACGATTGAGCTGGCGGCTGAGCCTTCGGCGGTTGTCGTATTCATCCTGGGGGCCGGTATCGGTCCAGTTCTGTAGCGATTCAGCCAGGGTCGTGCGTTGCTCGCCAAGCACCCTGATCTGCCCCGCAACATCGCCATGACGGGCCATGTCTCGGGCCAGGGCGCGGATCTGCTCCCGGTCGAGCCCCGGATACAGGCTTTGCAGATGGGTGTGGGTAGCGTCCCGGCCGCTTCTTAGCAGGTTCGAAAAACGGAACCTGCCGCTGAGCGGATAGCCCCTGCGTCCGTCGCTCAGGCGCATCGGCGAGCGCCAACGGGGTTTGATCGGTTGCTGGCCGATCAATCGGGCCGCCAGGCCCCGGTCTGCTTGTGCGGCATCAAGACGCTCTGCCGGGCTGGCATCAGGCTGTTCCAGCGCCAGGGCATTGGCCAGCTTCTGGCTATCGGCATTGGCCAGGTTTGGCCGATTCAGACCGAGCAAGGCCTGATCCAGGCGGGCGCGGGCCTGTAGACGCCGCGCTTCCTCGGCGATGCGCAACGGCACACGGCCCGCTGCCAGGCGCTGTGCTTCGGCAGGGCTGGCGTTGTCGAGGAGGGCTTCCAGCGCATCGACGGGCAATCCGCCAAACTGCCGGGCCAATACCTCGGCCGCGGCGCCCAAAGCCGGTCGACGGCTCTTGTAGAGGCTTTCGAACACCGAAGTGCGCTGGCCCGCCAAATGATTGGCCAGGATATCGTTGAGGGCCGAGGCATCTTGGGCTTGTGCGCCGTTGACCGACAGCAGTGTGGTGACAGCTTGCGGGTTCATCTGCCTGAGGACGGTCTGGCTGAGTTGGCCCTGCTCCAGCTCGGTGCGCGTGATCTTGATTTGCACCTCTCCAGGCGCTTGCGCTGCACCGTAGCGGGTGACCTTGCCCACCGACTCCGGGCCTTCGAACGCCAGGATGACGTGATCTTCGGGCCAGCCTGGCAAGGTGGGCAGGGCTGGCAGTGCGTAGTGCTTGTAGGCTGCAAGCGGCTGGGCAAGGCGCACGCGAGCAATCACATCGTCGGTCTCCCGGTCGATGCGCAGGCGCTTGAGCGCATCGATGAGCAACGCCGGCGGCCGCTGCCCATCGATGTGCACCCGACGCAGCACATTGGCATCGGTGCCGGTGGCAGCCATGGCCATGATCAGGTCGGCGTCTTCCAGCCCGTCGGTCACATGCCCGAGGCGGCGCATCAGTTGAAGGTCGCTCCAGTCCAGAGGTTGCTCCAGGGCCAGGCGCCAGGCGCCGTGGCCGTTATGGGTCAGACGCGGGCGATAGGCGTCGGTGGTGCTGGGGTGCAGCAGTTGCCAATCGCCGTGCGCGTCCTGCTCCAGCGCGTAGGTCTGGCCTTCGATGCGGACATAGTGCTGGTCGTCCAGCGTATACAGACCTTGCGCATCTGCAGACACATCGCCAGACAGCTCGACAGGGTTCTGGTAGGTCGCCAGGTCAGGGCGCCACAGGCGTTCGCCCCCTTCGTGGTGGATCGATTGCAGGGCATCGACGAAGCCCGATGCCTTCAGTGCCTTGAGCCCGGCACCTATGGCCGCTGCGCTGGCGACGTTGACCGCGATGGACTCCACCTGGGCCAGGGCCTCGGCGGTATCGTCATCCTCCCAGGCTTCGATGCCATGGAACACGCTGCCCATGATCTGCGCCGCACCGATGGTCATCATGATCGGGTTGAGCAGCGGCACGAACATCGCCGCGACGTTGAGCACGTCCAGCCCCACCGATAGCCAGTGCTCCAGACGCTCCAGGCGCGACTTGGCCTCGGCGTCAGCGGTGGGCACGGCAATGCTGGCGGCATCGCTTTTGAGCCGGCGCACATGGTTGTGGTGCAGGGTGATCCAGGGGTTGTCAGGCAGCGCCACGCGCTCGTAGAGAAGCCTGGGTGCCTTTTTGTTCAGCCGGACCTTGCGACCGAACAGACGCTTTTCGACGAACAACGCCTGACGCAGTTTGGTGGTCAGGTCTGCCTGCAGGGTGTGGGGGGCTAAACCGACCATCACGCGCAGCAGGTCGGTCTCTTGCATGCGCTTGGCAAGGTCGCTGGCGGCTTGGCTTGCCGAGGCATATTCGCGCAAGGGCGCATCGGGTGCGCCGGGGATGTAGACCATGCATGGATTGGTCGCATTGTCCTGGTCCGGGCCGATCAGCAATACCTCGTTCAGGGGCGTCGCGAACAGGCTGATCCGCCAGCATTTCAGCGCCTGGCTCCCATAGCGTGGGCTGGCGGCGTTCTCACACAACTGCATCAGCGCAGCGTGCCCTGCGACGGTCACGCGATCGCGAAGACGGGCGATCCACGCCTGGACGCATAATTCATCCCGACTGGCCTGGATGGACAGGCGCTGGATCGAGGCCGAGGCAGGGCCCTCATAGAGGGACTCAAGATGCGTCTGGTACTGCTGGCCAAGGTCCAGGTCGCGGCAGATCTTGACGAATCCAGCGGCGGTCAGCCCCGCCACGGGACCTGTGACAGGGCTTGCGTCAGTCTTGCTGCGCTGCAAGGTACTGAAGGGGCCAGCTTCATCGGCGCTTTCGAAATTGTGCAGCGCCGCCTCTAGTAGGCTGAGCGTGCGTGGCTTGCCATTGGGGTCGCGTTCATAGCGCGCCTTGTCTGCCTGTGCGGCAATGGCGGCGGTCGGTTCGGTCAGTACCTCGCGGACCTGCTTGAACGGCTGGAAGTGGTACTGCACCCGGTCGACGGGGTCATCGATGCCCAGGCGTTGTTGGAGCAGTGGCTTGCAGAATTCAGTGACGCCCTTGAGTGGCTTCAGCGCGTCCTGCAGAGCCTTGCGGCTCAAGTCGCGAAGATCGATAGCCGCGTTCAGGGCCTGTTGATCCTCGGCGCTGGCCTTGGCGTACCAGGCATGGACTGTGCCATCGGCCTGGAGGTAGTCCTTGCGCAGCCGGCTCAGCAGGTCGGGCAGGCGCCGGGCGGGCAGGGCCTTGCACCAGGTCGGCAAGGAACGAACGATCTGCGCGTGATGAAAGGAAGGCTCGGTGGTCATGGTCAACTCCATTGCAAAGAGCTGCCATTGAGCGGCTTCGATGCCTGGCTTGGGCGATAAAGAGATAACACCCAGGAGTCGGTGTCGAACACGTTATCGTCGGTCGCGGGCCAGCGAGCGTAGGTTGCCTGCGCCAAGGTAGGCTGCCGGCCTGATGCGGAGGTACCAGGCCATAGCCAAGGGAGAGAGTTCATGCGTTCGCAGTGCAGTCCCAAGGATCACCTGCTAGACCTCGATGGCGTCGAGATTGCCGTGCGTTGCTGGGGGCCGGAAGACGGCATTCCCGTGCTGGCCTTGCACGGCTGGTTGGACAATGCCGCTTCGTTCGAGCGCTTGGCACCGTTGCTCGATGGGTGCTTCGTGGTGGCGCCGGACTTGGCCGGCCATGGCCGGTCGGACCATCGGCGCGATGACAGCGGCTATTACTTGTGGGAACACGCCGAGGACATGCTGGCCGTGGTCGAGAGCCTGGGCCTTGGGCATTTTCATGTGGTGGCCCATGGGATGGGTACCGGCATCGCCTCGTTGCTGGCGGCGCTCACCAGCAGTATCGCCAGCATGGTCTTTCTCGATGGCATGGGCGTGCCCTTTACCGTGGCCGCGGATGACCGTGTTCAGCACCTGGCCCGGGCCTACCGGCTCAAGCGCATGGTTCGGCGCAGCCGTTTGCAGGGCTTCGCCGAGCCGGGCGGCAGTCAGTTCGATGACCTGGAGTCGGCGCTGCTGCAGCGGCGCAATCGCCTCGACAGTACGTTGTCTTCGGACGCTGCGCGCCTGCTGGCCCTGCGCGACCTGCTGCAAGTGGGCGATGGCTACTGCTGGCGCCACGACCCGCGTCTGGTCTTGCCCGAGCCGATGCCGCTGACCGAGCGTGAAGCCTGTGACCTGCTGCGTCAGATCGCCTGCCCGCTGTACCTGATGCTGGGGCGCCAGGGGGCGTTCGCTGGCGATGGCTTCGAGCAGCGCCAGGGCGCCTTGCCCGAGCACGCCCGGGTCAGCTGGCATCCGGGGGGGCATCACTTCCACTTGGAGGCGCCTGACCGGGCGCTGGTCGACCAGATCCTGCGGGTGCTGGCCAGCCACGATACCGGCCAGTTGCAGCGCCTGGTCAACGAGTAGGCAGCGGACGAGGGGCTGTCGGCGGGCGTTGGGATGGGCTATGTTGCCTGCGTACCTTTCCAGGGTCCGCCACAAGGAGCAGCGGCATGCCACCTTTCATCATTCAGCACATCGATCATATCGTCCTACGGGTCCAGGATCTGGAGCGCAGCATCGCCTTCTACTGTGACCTGCTCGGCTGCCAGGTGAGCCGAACGCGCGATGACCTCGGGATGGTCCATCTGGCGGCGGGCACCGCGATGATCGATCTGGTGACCCTCGATGGCCCCCTGGGACGCCCGGGCGGGCCGGGGTCGAACGGGCAGGGCAACAACCTTCATCACTTCTGTCTGCGCATCGAGCCGTTCGACGAACAGGCCCTGACCACCTACCTGCAAGCGGCGGGCGTCACCGTCGAGCCTGCCGAGAAGCGCTATGGCGCCGAGGGCGAAGGCCCCTCGCTGTACTGCTTCGACCCGGACGGCAACCAGGTGGAGCTCAAGGGGCCGTTGTCATGACTGCGGCCCAGGTGCGCCGGCATTAGGTCCAGACACCACAAGGCGCCCCCCTGGCCGGGTGCCCTGTGGTCGGCGCCCCATCGCCATGCGGGCAAAGGCGATTATGCTTCAACTGACCCTGCTGCGATCCTGGGCGCTTCGCCTGTCGTGCTTCGCACAATCTGAAAGTCCTAGGGCCTGGGTGTACGGGTGAATTGCATGGGAGGCACCTGCGGCCTGCAACCTCGAGACGGAGGCAACCCATGGCGGTCATCGACAGTACATCCACGGGCAGTAGCGCGCCCCAGCGCGGCATCACTCGGGAGGAGCGCAAGGTCATCTTCGCCTCGTCCCTCGGCACCGTGTTCGAATGGTACGACTTCTACCTCTACGGCTCCCTGGCAGCGATCATCGCCAAGCACTTCTTCGCCGGCGTCAACGAGACCACTTCCTTCATCTTCGCCTTGCTGGCCTTTGCCGCCGGGTTTGCCGTGCGGCCGTTCGGCGCCATCGTGTTCGGCCGCCTGGGTGACATGATCGGGCGCAAGTACACCTTCCTGATCACCATCGTCATCATGGGCCTGTCCACTGCAGTGGTGGGTGTGCTGCCCGGCTATGCCAGCATCGGCGTGGCGGCGCCGATCATCCTCATCACCCTGCGCCTGCTGCAGGGTCTGGCGCTGGGTGGCGAATATGGCGGTGCGGCCACTTATGTGGCCGAGCATGCGCCCAAGGGCAAGCGTGGGTTCTTCACCTCATGGATCCAGACCACCGCGACCCTGGGGCTGTTTCTCTCGCTGCTGGTGATTCTGGCTTGCCGCACACTGCTGGGTTCTGAGGCCTTCGAGGCGTGGGGCTGGCGCATCCCGTTCGTGCTGTCGATCCTGCTGCTGGCGATCTCGGTGTACATCCGTATGCAGCTCAACGAGTCGCCGGTGTTCATGAAGATGAAAGCCGAAGGCAAGGCCTCAAAAGCGCCGCTGACCGAGTCCTTCGCCCGCTGGGACAACCTCAAGGTGGTGATCATGTCGCTGCTCGGCGGCACCGCCGGCCAAGCGGTGGTGTGGTACACCGGGCAGTTCTACGCGCTGTTCTTCTTGTTGCAGACGCTCAAGATCGACCCGCAGACCGCCAACCTGCTGATCGCAGGCTCGCTGTTGATCGGCACACCGTTCTTCATCCTGTTCGGCAGCCTGTCCGACCGCATCGGCCGCAAGAAGATCGTCATGGCCGGCTGCATCATCGCCGCGTTGACCTACTTCCCGATCTTCAAGGCCTTGACCGAGTACGGCAACCCGGACGTGTTCGTCGCCCAGGAGCAGAACCCAGTGGTGGTGATCGCTGACCCGGACCAGTGCGCGTTCCAGTTCGACCCGGTGGGCAAGGCCAAATTCACCAGCTCCTGCGACATCGCCAAGAGCTTGCTGGCCAAGCGCGCCATCCCTTACCAGAACGAGCGCGCCGAGCCTGGCAGCGTGGCGCAGATCCGCATCGGCGAGCGGGTGATTCCAAGCTTCGAGGGCGGTGCGTTGGCCGCGACGGACTTCAAGGCCCAGAGCGAGAGTTTCACAACCACCTTGGGCAGCGCGCTCAAGGAGGCGGGCTACCCTGAAAAAGCCGACCCGGCCAAGACCCATTACCCGATGGTGCTGTTGCTGCTGACCCTTCTGGTGATCTACGTGACCATGGTCTATGGCCCGATCGCGGCCTGGCTGGTGGAGCTGTTCCCGGCGCGGATCCGCTACACCTCGATGTCATTGCCGTACCACATCGGCAATGGCTGGTTCGGCGGATTCCTGCCGACCGTGGCGTTCGCCATGGTGGCCGCGACCGGGGATATCTACTACGGGCTGTGGTATCCGATCGTCATTGCGGTGATGACGGCGGTATTGGGCACGTTCTTCCTCCCGGAGACCAAGGATCGGGAGATTCATCACGCCTGACGGGCACGCAGTCGAAGGGGCGCAGTGCGCCCCTTCGTAGGCAGATCATCCACGCCTCAATCGAAACACCCGCGCAAGGCGTAGCGATAGCCGATGTCCACGCCTGAGCTGTCGCCTCGGGCGTGGGTCTGTTTCAGCACGAACTCGAAGGCCGGTTCGTACAGCCCGTCGCGCAGCACGGCGCCGGCCAGCACCTCCACCCGGTACCAGCCGTTGTCCAGTTCGATGATCGGCCGCCCAGGCTGCTGGTAGCGTGCCAGCAGGTCGCCCAGGGTCTTGGGGGTGAAGTGCTGCAGGATGCGCCAGGTGAACAGCATCAATGAACGATGCTCCACCTGCAGCACATAGCCCGGTCGGCGGTGCTTGAGGCGGCTGCCGGGGGCGAGCAGGGCAGGCGTGTCGTCACCCAGGCTGAAGATGATCCGGTAGGGCAGGTTCTCGACGCCGGCCAGGGGCAGGACGACGCCCTCAAGCACCGCCTGGTCGCCGCTGTCGCCATGGGTGAAGGCCCGGGCCAGGTCGTCGGGCAGGGCGTGCTCTTCCTTGAAGCGATGAAGCAACTGGATATCGCCAAGGATGAAGTAGTCGATCAGGTCGTTCTGGACTTCGCTGAATTCGTAGCGCATTGGGTTTTCCTTGTTATGGCTGCGCTGTGAGGGACAGCTGACTGTAGCGCAACGTCCTCGTGGCTGTCTTCAGACTGCCTTCAGGTTCGCTGCCGATACTCCCCCCATCGAATCTTCCCCTGGGGGGAGCCTCATGATCGACGAACATTGGCGCGCCTTGTTTCCTCTGGCGATCGGCACCCACGCCGACCGCGGCATGGCGCATCTGACCTTGAGCCTTGCCAACGAGCCTGGCCGTAGCGAAGTTGAACACTTCATCCACCAGCGTTTCGCCTCGGTCCACCATGCCGATGTCCACCACTACCTGCCGGAACTCTTGAGCCTGACCGACAGCCACGGGCGTCTGATCGCCGCCGCTGGTGTGCGCCTGGCCGCAGAGGGCGCGTTGTTTCTGGAGCGCTATCTGGACGAGCCGGTGGAACGCGCGGCCTCGCGCCTGGCCGGTGGCCCGGTGAGCCGGGAGCAGGTGGTGGAAGTGGGCAACCTGGCAGCACTCAGCGCTGGCAGCGCGCGCATCATGATCATCGCCGTGACCTGGTTGCTGGCCGCCCGAGGGCTGGACTGGGTCGCCTTCACCGGAGCTGCGACGTTGGTCAACAGCTTTCACCGCCTGGGCCTGGTGCCCACCTTGCTGGCCGACGCCGATCCCACCCGGCTCAATGGCGAGCGAGAGCATTGGGGCAGCTACTACAGCCAGCATCCGCACGTGTTCGCCGGCAACATCGGCCTGGGCCATGCGGCGCTGACCCAGGCCGGTGTGTTCCAGCGCCTGGGGTTGCCCCCCACGTTACAGGAGGCTGGCCATGCGGCATGAGGTGCAGGCGTTCGCCGAAATACTGCAACAGCACGCCCGCGATCGCGGCGCGCAAATCGCGGTGCAGGGCGCAATGGGCCGTTTCGATTATGGCCAGCTGTTGAGCGAGGTCGAGCAGCGCGCCGCGTGGTTGCGCACCCAGGCGCCCGGTACCTTCGCCCTGGCCTTGGACAACGGGCCCCAGGCGCTGTTTTGGGACTTGGCGGCGCTGTTGGCCGAGCGGCCCTGCGTGATCGTGCCGCCGTTCTTCAGTCCGGCGCAGGTCCGTCATTGCCTGGACGACAGCGGTGTGACCCTGGTCCTGGCCGAGCCGGGGTTTGCGCCGGCGCTGCAGGCGGCGGGCTTCAGCGAAGCCGAGGGCTTCTGGTCTCGCCAGGTGGGCGCGGCCCATGCCTTGCCGGCGGGCACCGCCAAGATCACCTACACCTCCGGCAGCACCGGCGCCCCCAAGGGCGTGTGCCTGGGAAGCGATGCGCTGCTGCGTGTAGCCCGCGAGCTGGAAGCGGCCAGCCGCCCGACAGCACCGGGGAAGTACCTGGCAGTGCTGCCCCTGGGCGTGCTGTTGGAGAACCTCGGCATTTACGCTGCCTTGCTGGCTGGCGCCTGCGTGATGATCTACCCGCAGGCGCAACTGGGCATGCAGGGCGCAGGGCAGGTCGACTGGAAGCGTTTGCTGGGCAGCATCGCCTTGAGCGGCACCGAAAGCCTGATCCTGGTGCCGCAACTGCTGCTGGGCCTGGTGAGTGCCATCGAGCGCGGCCTGACCCGGGTCGGGCCTTTGCGCTTCGTGGCCGTGGGCGGAGCGCGCGTGGCGCAGAGCCTGTTGGCCCGGGCCGAAGCAGTCGGCTTACCGGTCTTCGAAGGCTATGGATTGTCCGAATGCGCCTCGGTGGTGTGCCTCAACCGACCCGGCGCCCGACGCCCCGGCAGTGTCGGGCGACCCTTGCCCCACGTACAGGTGCGCATTGCCGAGGACGGCGAAGTATTGGTGGCCGGCTCGACCCTGCTGGGGTACCTGGGCGAGCCGCCTTTCACCGGGCAATGGTGGCCAACGGGGGATATCGGCCATTTCGACGACGATGGTTTCCTGTACCTGGCAGGACGCAAGAAAAACCAGTTCATCACCAGTTTCGGGCGCAACGTCAACCCCGAGTGGGTCGAGGCCGAGCTGACCCAAGGCGGCGTGATTCTCCAGGCCTTCGTGCACGGCGAGGGTTTGGCGCACAACCTGGCGCTGCTCTGGCCGCTTGATCCGAGCAGCGACGACGCGCTGATCGAGCAGGCGGTGGCGCAGTGCAACGCGGGCCTGCCGGATTACGCCCGTGTCCACACCTGGAAACGCTTGCCCGAACCCTTGAGCGCTGCCAACGCAACCCTGACCGCCAATGGCCGACCGCGCCGGGACGAGATCCTGCAGCGTTACCACGGCCTTTTATCCGCTATCGATGTCCCATGAGGTCTGTCATGTCTTTCTTCGAAACCTTGCAAGCACGCACCACCCCGCAACGCGACGCCCTGTTCGGCGTGCCGGTCATTCGCGAGGCACTCGCCGGTGCCGTCAGCCTGGAGGGCTATGTGGCCTTCTTGACCCAGGCCTACCATCACGTGCGCCATACCGTGCCGCTGATGATGGCCTGCGGTGCACGACTGCCCGCGCGCCTTGAATGGCTACGCGGTGCGGTGTGCGAGTACATCGATGAAGAGTACGGCCACGAACGCTGGATTCTCAATGACATCGAGGCCTGCGGTGGCGACCCTGACCGGGTGCGTGACAGCCGCCCGGCGCTGCCGATCGAGCTGATGGTGGCGTTCCTCTACGACACCATCGCCCGGGGCAACCCGGTGGGGTTGTTCGGCATGGTCAACGTGCTCGAAGGCACCAGCATCGCCTTGGCCACCCAGGCCGCCGGGACCATCCAGAGCAGCCTGGCCTTGCCAGACAACGCCTTTAGCTACCTGAGCTCCCACGGCGCCCTGGACCAGGACCACATGGCCACCTACCGCGGGCTGATGGACAGGCTGGACCAACCTGAAGACCAAGAGGCGGTGATCCATGCCGCCCAGGTGGTGTACCGCCTGTACACCGAGATGTTCCAAGGCTTGCCACGTGCGGGCGGGCAAGGGGTGCGCCATGCGTCTGCCTGAATGCACGGCGGTATTGACCGGGGCCAGCGGTGGCATCGGTTTGGAATTGGCGACCCAGCTGTGCGCCGCCGGCGCACGGGTGCTGGCGGTCAGCCGGCACATGGGGCCGCTGGCTGCCCTGATGAACCGCTACCCCCAGCAATTGCGCTGGCAGTCGGCCGACTTGCGTAGCCATGCCGGTCGTCAGGAGGTGATCGCCGCCGCGAAGGCGATGGGCGGGGCCAACCTGTTGATCAACGCTGCGGGGGTCAATCGTTTCGCGCTGTTCGAGCAGCTCGACGAAGCGGCGCTGGATGACCTGATCGACCTCAACATCAAGGCCACCCTGCAACTGACCTGTGGCCTGCTGCCGCTGCTGCGCGAGCAGCCCCGGGCATTGGTGGTGAACGTCGGCTCCATCTACGGCTCGATCGGCTATCCCGGCTATGCCACCTACAGCGCCAGCAAGTTCGCCTTGCGCGGATTCTCCGAAGCCCTGCGCCGGGAGCTTGCCGACACGTCGGTGAACGTGTTGTATGCCGCGCCCCGGGCGACCCACACCAGCATGAACAGCAGCGCCGCCACCGCCTTGAACCAAGCCCTGAAGGTCGGGATGGATGACCCAGGCGATGTCGCCAAAGCCGTGCTCGATGCCGTACAGGCCGAGCGCAGCGAGCTGTACCTGGGCTGGCCGGAAAAACTCTTCGTGCGCTTGAACGGGATGTTGCCGGGTTTGGTCGATCGGGCCCTGCGCAAGCAATTGCCGCTGATCCGCCGCTACAGCGATGCCAACAGCAAGGAGTCGAACAAATGAGATACCTGATCCTCCTCGGCCTGTTGGTCGCTGCCCCGTTCACCTGGGCCTTGGATTCGGCCGGGACCCAGCGCCTGACGGATGTCCAGCAGCGCTGGGCCCAGATCCAGTACACGTTGCCCAAGGCCCAACGCGCCGATGCGCTGGAAAAACTGGCCGCCGACAGCGGTGCGTTCGTGCGTCAGTACCCAAGCTCGCCCGAAGCGCTGATCTGGGACGGCATCGTCAACAGCAGTTGGGCCGGGGCCACCGGTGGGCTGGGGGCGCTGGGCAAGGTCAAGGCGGCCCGCGCCAGCCTGGAGAAGGCGATCGCCATGGACCCCGTTGCCCTGCAGGGTTCGGCCTATACCAGTCTGGGGGCTTTGTACGACCAGGTTCCCGGCTGGCCCATCGGCTTTGGCGATAGCGACAAGGCCGAGGCCATGCTGCGCAAGGCGCTGGCGCTCAACCCTGAGGGTATCGACAGCAATTACTTCTGGGCCGATCATCTGGTGCGCGAAGGGCACTATGCCCAAGCGCGCGAGGCCTTGCACAAGGCATTGCAGGCACCTGCGCGGCCAGGTCGGGAACTGGCTGACAAAGGCCGACGCCAGGAAATCGATGCTTTACTCAAAAGTATCCAGGACAAACAGGACTGAGTATGCGGCTGCTGCTGGTAGAGGATGACAGGGCACTGGGGGAGGGGATCTGCGACGGTCTGCGTCAGGAGGGCTATACCCTGGACTGGTTGCAGGACGGCATCAATGCGCTGCATGCCCTTCGCCATGAGTCTTTTGACCTGGTGGTGCTGGATTTGGGGTTGCCCCGCCTGGATGGCGTCGAACTGCTGCGGCGCGTGCGCGTCGATGGTAATGCGGTGCCGGTGCTGATCCTCACAGCGCGTGACGCCACCGAGGATCGGATCGCAGGGCTGGACGCCGGAGCCGACGACTACCTGATCAAGCCGTTCGATCTCAACGAGCTCAAGGCCCGCCTGCGCGCCTTGCTGCGCCGCAGCGCCGGCCGAGCCCGGGTGGTGATCGAGCATGCCGGCGTAGAGCTGGACCCGGCCACCCAGCAAGTCAGCTACAACGGCCAGGCGGTGGTGCTCACGCCCAATGAGTACCGGCTGCTGCACGAACTGCTGGCCCAGCCGGGCAAGGTGTTCACCCGCGAACGCCTGACCCAGCTGCTGTATGGCTGGGGTGAAGAACCGGAGAGCAACACACTGGAAGTGCACATCTATCACCTGCGCAAAAAACTGTTCAACGGGCTGATCCGCACCGTGCGTGGCATCGGCTACCTGGTGGAAGGCAAGCCATGAGTTCGCTGCGCCGACGCACCCTGTGGCGGGTCATGCTGGTGCTGGTGCTCGGCAGCGCCTTGCTGGCCTTGTACAACTACCATGACAGCCGACACGAGATCGCGGAGGTCTATGACGCTCACCTGGCGCAAAATGCTCGCTTGTTGCAAGGGGTCCTGAGCCTGCCGCTGCACGGGCAGCGACGTGAAGACCTTTATCAGGCCTTCGACACGGCCTTGGGCAAGGCGGGGCGACATCGGGTCGGGCATCCGTATGAGAGCAAGCTGGCGTTCCAGGTGTGGAGCGATGACGGCGTGGTGATGGTCAATACCCCGAGCGCGCCGACATTCGTCACACGCCCGAGCACGCCGGGGTTTTCCGATCTGGTGGTCGATGGGCGCAAGTGGCGCAGTTTTGTCCTGCCGGTTCCCGAGCAGCACTGGGTGATCTGGGTGGGCGAGCGCAGCGATGTGCGCGACGACCTGGTCGGGCGTATCGTGCGCCATACCCTCCTGCCGTTTCTGTTGGGCAGCCTGGCCCTGGCGCTGTTGGTCTGGCTGGCCATTGGTCGCGGCCTGATGCCGCTGCAGAACATGGCCCAGGTCATTCGCGCGCGGCACGCCGAATCTCTGGCACCGCTGCAACTGGTCCCGTTGCCCGGGGAGCTCGAACCGATGCAGGCAGCCATCAACCGCTTGCTGGCACAGATCGAGCAGTTGCTGCGCCGCGAGCACCGCTTCATCGCCGACGCGGCCCATGAAATGCGCACGCCCTTGGCGATCCTGCGTCTGCATGCGCAGAACGCCCAGGGCGCCACCACCGAAGAGGAGCGGCAAAAGGCGCTGGGCTTTCTGATCGCAGGCGTGGACCGCCTTGGCCGGGTGGTCAACCAGCTGCTGACCCTGGCCCGCCTGGAACCGCGCCTGGCGCAGCGCACCCGGGAGCGGGTCGACCTGGAAGCCTTGGTGACCGAGCACCTCGCCCAGCTGGCGCCCTGGATACTCGAACAGGGCCAGGAACCTTCGCTGGATATCGCCCCCGGCGACTATCACCTGGCGACCGACGCCGGCGCCCTGGCCATTGCCCTGCAGAACCTGGTGACCAACGCCGTGAATCATTCACCGCCTGGCGGGCGGATCCGCGTATCGCTGGCGCGGGTGGGAGAACAGGTATTGCTCTGCGTGGAGGATGAAGGGCCCGGTATCGACGAAGCAGACCTCGAACGGGTGTTCGAGCGTTTCTACACCAAGGATTCGAGCAACGGTGCGGGGCTGGGATTGTCGATCGTCAGCATGATCGCCGAGCGCCTGGGTGGCAGCGTGCAGCTGTGCAACGTCGCGCCACACGGGCTGCGGGCGACCTTGCGCCTGGAGGCCGGCGCGTCTCAGTGACGTTGGGCGATCTGGATCAGGTTGCCGCAGGTGTCGTCGAACACGGCCACGGTCACCGGGCCCATGGCGGTCGGTGGTTGGGTGAAGCGCACGCCGGCTGCGCACAGGCGGGTGTATTCGGCCTGGATATCGCGTACCCCGAAGGACGTCGCGGGGATGCCATCCTGCTTGAGGGCGGTCTTGTAGGTCTTGGCGGCGGGATGGGCATCGGGTTCGAGCAGCAGCTCCACACCGTTGGGGTCATTGGGCGAGGTGAGGGTCAGCCAGCGGTGCTGGCCCATGGGAATGTCATGCTTGGGCTCGAAACCCAGTACATAGTGGTAGAAGGCAAGGGCCTTGGCCTGGTCATCGACCAGGATGCTGGTGATCACGATCTTCATAGGCGTGCGTCCGTTCTGCGGGCAGTTACCTGCAAGTAAAGACGCTCTGGACCCGTTCACCACTCCCCATATGGGCGAGTCCACTATCGCATTCGCGGGTAAACCCGCTCCCACAAGGGCGGCGGCGTGCTTGCGATGCCGGCGTGCCCGCGAATGCGCCGGTGAATCCACCTTCATATTCGCGGGCAAGCTGGAGCTCGGAACCGCCGCTCCCAACGTCATCTCGCCCGCATGTTGAAAGGGCCGCGAAGCGGCCCCTGTGGTCAATCTTGACGCAGAAACGCCAGCAACTGCTGGTTGACCTGCTCGGCCGCCTCCATCTGCACCATGTGTCCCATGCCCGCGATCACCACTGCCTCGGCCTCCAGCCCTTGGGCATGGCTGGCTGGAATGATCGCGTCCTCGCTGCCCCAGATCACCAGCACCGGATGCTGGCCCAGGACGCCGCGCAGGTCGTGCCGTTGCCGATCACCGTCGGCAATGGTCGAGACCAGTTGGCGCAAGGCGCTGTCGACCCCTTCCAGGCGCTTGAACTTGAGCATGTCCTCAAGCATCTGTCGGGTCACCAGGCCGGGGTCGGCGAACAACTGGCTCATCGCAGGCTTCAGGGCGTTGCGGCTGCCGGCTTCGACGAAGGCGCGCAGGTAGCCGCCATTGATCGCCTCGCCCAGACCTGCGCTGGCGATCAGCCCCAGGCTCGCCACCCGTTGCGGGGCCAGGCGGGTCAGGTTCAGGCTCACCGCGCCGCCCATGGAGTGGCCGACGAAATGGGCGCGGGGGATGTCCAAATGGTCAAGCAACGCCAACACCGCTTCGCTCAGCTCATCCAGGTCGCCCCGTTGCAGGGCCTTGGCCGACTCGCCGTGGCCAGGCAGGTCCAGGGCGATGACGCGGCGTTCGCTGGCCAAGGCCGGGTGATTGAACAGCCAGTTGTTGAGGTCGCCACCAAAGCCATGCACCAGCACCAGCGGCGTGCCGCCTTCGCCCAGCTCGAACCAGCGCAGCAGGCGACCGCCCACTTCGGCCTTCTGCGGCGCCGGCCCCTGGGCCTGTTCACACCCACCTTCGGCGACGAATTCGGCCTGAAAGCGCTGCACCACGGCGTCGATCTGCGCCTCGTCGGCGTCACCTTCGACCACCACCGCGAGCAGGGCACCCACCGGTAGGGTTTCATCGGGCTGCGCCACCACCCGGCGCAGCACGCCGCTGAATGGCGCCTCGACGCTGCTGCTGATCTTGTCGGTCTCCACGTCCAGCACTTCATCGCCTTGGTTGATGACGTCGCCTTCCTGCTTGAGCCAGGTATCGACCCGGCCTTCGGTCATCGACAGGCCCCATTTGGGCATGGTCAGGGTATGGATCTGGCTCATGCGGCGCTCCTCGTGGCCTCGATCACCTTGCGCACGGCGGTTTCGATCTTCGCCGCGTCAGGTATGTACAAGTCTTCGAGCGCGTCGGAGAACGGCACCGGCGTGTGCGGCGCGGTCACCATCTCGATCGGGCCCTTGAGGGCACCGAAGGCCTTCTGCGCGACCAGCGCACTGATGTCGGTGGCCATGGAGCAGCGCGGGTTGGCTTCGTCGATCACCACCAGGCGTCCGGTCTGCTCGACGCTTTCAAGGATGCTGTCTTCATCCAGCGGGCTGGTGGTGCGCAGGTCCAGCACTTCGCAGTCGATGCCCTGGCGCGCGAGGTTGGCGGCAGCCTCCATGGCCACGTGGACCATGCGGCCATAGGTCACCAGGGTCACGTCGTCGCCGTCACGCAGGAAATTGGCTTCGCCGAACGGGATGCTGTAGACCTCCTCGGGCACCTCACCCTGCATGCCATAGAGCAATTTGTGCTCGCAGAAGATCACCGGATCGTTGTCGCGGATCGCCTGGATCAACAAGCCCTTGGCGTCGTAAGGCGAGGCGGGGCAGACCACCTTCAGGCCCGGGATGTGCGTCCACAGCGAAGTGAGCATCTGCGAATGTTGAGCGGCGGCGCGCAGTCCAGCGCCGTACATGGTGCGCATCACCAGCGGGGTGACCGCCTTGCCGCCAAACATGTAGCGAAACTTCGCCGCCTGGTTGAGGATCTGGTCCAGGCAGCAACCGGCGAAGTCGACGAACATCAGTTCGCACACCGGGCGCAGACCCTGGGTCGCGGCGCCAACCGCGGCGCCCACGTAACCGATTTCCGACAATGGTGCGTCCAGCACGCGGCCAGGGAACTGGTGATAGAGGCCCTTGGTGACGCCGAGCACACCGCCCCAGGCATCGTCTTCACCGGGCGCACCCGCGCCGCCAGCGACGTCTTCGCCGATGATGAACACGGTATTGTCGCGGCGCATTTCCTGGGCCAGGGCTTCGTTGATGGCCTGCTGGTAGCTGATCTTTCTTGCCATGGTGGTTCTCCTGTTGTTCTTGTAAACCGCAGCTCACGGGTAGGCGACGTAGACGTCGGTGAGCAGGTCGGCGGGCTGCGGCTTGGGATCGGACTTGGCGCGGCGCACGGCGTCTTCGATCAGGTCCGCCACGCGGGCATCGATGGCATCGAGCTGGTCGTTACTCAGCAGGCCGGAGCGGGTGGTCTTGTTGCGAAACTGCAGCAGGCAATCGCGCTGCTCGCGCAGGTTCTTCACCTCGTCCGGGGCGCGGTAGGTCTGGGCATCGCCCTCGAAGTGGCCGTAGTAGCGGCTGAGCTTGACCTCGATCAGCGACGGGCCTTGCCCTGCGCGGGCGCGTTCGATGGCGGCGCCCGCAGCCTCGTGCACGGCGAAGAAGTCAAAGCCGTCGATGGTCACCCCAGGCATGCCGAAGCCTGCGGCGCGGTCGGCGATGTGATCGCAGGCCACCGACCAGGTCGAGGCAGTGGCCTCGGCGTAGCCGTTGTTCTCGGCGACGAAGATGCACGGCAAGTTCATGATCGAGGCCAGGTTCATCGCCTCGAACACCGCGCCTTCGTTGGAGGCGCCATCGCCGAAGAAGGCCACCGACACGTCATCGCGGCCCTTGATCTTGGCCGCCAGGGCAGCGCCGGCCACCAGGGGAGCACCGGCACCGACGATGCCATTGGCCCCGAGCATGCCTTTCTCCAGGTCGGCGATGTGCATCGAGCCGCCCTTGCCGCCACAGACGCCGGTCTTCTTGCCGTAGATCTCGGCCATCATCCCGTATACGTCCACGCCCTTGGCGATGCAGTGGCCATGGCCACGGTGGGTCGAGGCGATGCAGTCGCTGTCGCGCAGATGGGCCATGACCCCGGCGGCGGAGGCCTCCTCGCCAGCGTAGAGGTGGACGAAGCCTGGGATTTCGCCGGTGGCGAATTCCACGTGCAGACGTTCTTCGAAGGCGCGGATGGTGCGCATCACTTCATAGGCATGCAGCAATTGTTCGGAACTGAGGTGAGTGGACATCTTGTTGTTCTCCAGGGTTGTCTCAACACGGGTTTGCAGCGAAGTGCCGGTGATCGCGAGGGATCGCCAGCAAGTGATGGCGGGCGGCATAGGCCAGCACGGCCTCGACATCGACCGTGAGGGGGCCGTTGGCGTCGAGGGTCACGGTGGGGGTGTCGTGGGGGGCGAATTCGATCTCGCGCTCGCCGTCCAGGGCCAGGGTGCCGCTGGCGAGGCTCAAGGGGTAGGCGACGCCGGGTTCCAGCGGGCCGGAGGCGCTGATGCTGCAAGCCTGCAGCAGGCCGGGAGCCACAGGGGCGAGTAGGGCCTGCTGGCTGTCGGCGTACAGGTGCACCCAGGCGCCATGCCGATCCTGGCGCGATACCGGGCACCACAGCCCGCACAGCGCGGAAAGGCCGATGGCGTGGGGTTCGGCGAAACAGGCGAACACCTCGGCCAGGTCTTCGCTACGGCTCAGGGCGCGGGCGCCGATGAAGCGCTGGGGCGATACCGCGACTTCCACCAATGCCCATTCGCACAGGCCCTGCTCGGGCACGCGCACCAGCAGGCGCTTGTTGCGACGCAGGCCGATGCCGGCCGGGACCCTGCCACTGGCCTGCAAGCCACCGGCCAGCCCGGCGCTGGTGGCCTCGCGCAGCTCGGGGAAGGCATTGTTGGTGCCGGTGGACAAGGTCAGCAGCGGCACATCACCGGCCTCCGCGGCCACTGCCTTGTGGGTGCCATCGCCACCGAGCACGGCGATCATCGTCACGCCGTACTCGACCATGCGCTGGGTGGCCAGGCGCGTATCGGCCACGGTCTGGGTGAGCGGCAGGTCGAGCAGGTGCAGCGCGGGCCAGTGTTGGCTGCGGGCGACCGGCCCGACACTGGCCTTGAGCACGGCGGCGGCGATGCCGGTCATGTCGGTCGGCAGTAGCACCTTGGCGATGCCGGTGGCGCCGAAGGCGGCAAGCAGGCGCTGGATGGTCGAGGCCTTGTCGGTGCTCGAGTACAACCCGGCGTTGGCGGTCAGGCGGCGCAGGTCGCGACCGGAGGCCGGGTTGGCAATGATGCCGATGGTCGGGGCAGGTTGCGTCATGGCGCACCTCGGTTTCTTGTTTGTCAGGGCTAGAGCAAGCGCGGTGCCAGGTTTTCCGGGTTCACCGCCAACGCCCGTGGCAGAGCGTTTCTGCCTGCCTGGGGGCGCTGTCTGCGCACTGGCGGGCGAGACGCCGGGTGCCAGCCAGGCTGGGGCGCAGGCGAGACGCTGAGACGCAGCGTCTCAGGCCGGCCGATGATCACGCAGTGCTTGTCGGGCAGTGCCTTGAGGCGCTTAATGGCCGCACAACGACAAGAACACGAGACCGGAGGCCCAATGCTTGCCGCGAACTCCCGAGCCCATGTCGATTGCGTCAGCCGGGTGCTGAAAAACGCCGAGCGCCTGCCCCAGGCCCCGGTACCGACGCTGATCCTCGACTCCTGGCGCCGCTCCATGGACCTGTACCGCCTGGACCCCGGTTCCTTGCAGGGGCCGCGCATCCTGTCCCAGGCGGTGCTCAACGAGTGCCGCGAGCGCGCCGAGCTGTTCCTGAGCATCGCCAGCGACGCCGTGGCCAGGTTGCACGCCCAGGTGCGTGGTGCTGACTACTGCGTGTTGCTCACCGATGCCCAGGGGCGCACCATCGACTATCGGGTCGAGTCGGCCATCCGCAACGACTGCCGCAAGGCCGGGCTGTACCTGGGCACGTGCTGGTCCGAAGGCGAAGAGGGCACCTGCGGGGTGGCCGCGGTGCTGACCAGCAAGGCGCCGATCACGGTGCACAAGCGCGACCACTTTCGCGCCGCCTTCATTGGCCTGACCTGCACGGCTGCGCCGGTGTTCGATCCCCAGGGGGAGTTGCTCGGCGTGGTGGACGTGTCTGCCTTGCAATCACCGGACGACCGTCGCAGCCAACACCTGATCCGTCAGTTGGTCGAGCAGACCGCACGCGAGATCGAGAACGCGTTCTTCATGCACAGCGCCCAAGGTCACTGGGTGATGCGCGCCCATGGCACCCCTGGCTATGTGGAGAGCCAACCGGATTACCTGCTGGCCTGGGATGCCGACGGTCGCCTGCAGGCGATCAACAGCCTGGCCCGCCAGCGCCTGCTGGAGGGGTTTGGGCGGCTGCCGATGCACATTGGCGAGCTGTTCAACCTCGACCAACTGCGCCATGCCAGCGACGCGAGCGCCCAGCGCCTGCCGGGCTGGGGCGGGCTCTATGGCCGTGTCAGCGCGCCCCAGCGCCGGCCCCGACCAGCGGCGCCCCAGCAGGCCCAGGATGCGCGCATCGAGCAGCACCTGCGTCTGGCCACGCGGGTGAAGGACTGCAACCTGGCGGTGTTGGTGCAGGGCGAGACGGGTGTGGGCAAAGAAGTCTTCGCCCGCCAGGTACATCAGCAAAGCCTGCGCCGCGACGCTCCATTCGTCACCCTCAACTGCGCGGCGATCCCGGAAAACCTCATCGAGAGCGAAGTGTTCGGTTATGTGGCCGGAGCCTTCACCGGCGCTTCGAGCAAGGGCATGCAGGGCCTGTTGCAGCAGGCTGATGGCGGCACGCTGTTCCTCGATGAGATCGGTGACATGCCATTGAACCTGCAGACCCGCCTGTTGCGCGTGCTGGCCGAGGGCGAGGTGGCGCCGCTGGGCGCGGCGCGCCGCCAGCGGGTGGACATGCAAGTGATCTGCGCCACCCACCGGGACCTGGCGGCGATGGTGGCTGAAGGGCGTTTTCGCGAGGACCTGTATTTTCGCCTGGCCAATGCCCGCTTCGAGTTGCCACCGCTGCGCGAGCGCCACGATCGCTTGGGGTTGATCCACCAACTGCTGGCCGAGGAGGCCGAGGCCTGTGGCGTCGATGTGAGGCTGACGGACGCGGCGCTCGAAGTGCTGCTGACCTATCGCTGGCCGGGCAATCTGCGTCAGCTGCGCCAGGTACTGCGCTATGCCTGCGCGGTGTGCGACGGCGGGCAGGTGAGGCGGGAGGACCTGCCCGAGGCGGTGCGCGCAGAGGGTGCGGTCGCTGCCGCTGCCGAGGCGATGACCTGTGACCCGGCGCGCCAGTTGCTGCTCGACGCGTTGATCCGGCATCGCTGGAAACCGGCGGACGCGGCCAAGGCGCTGGGCATCTCCCGAGCGACCCTGTACCGGCGGGTGCATGAGCACCACATCGAGATGCCGAGGATGAAGGGCTAGCGTGTTCACCTGCGCGGCCCCATTCGCGGGTAAACCCGCTCCCACCCGGTCAGCGCCGCCCCTGTGGTAGCGGGTTTACCCGCGAAAGCGTCGGTTCGAGCGCCGCTGCAGTCAGGGAATAGAACGCGCTGGCGAACCGCCACGTCCACAGCGATCTCGAACAACGCCAATGCGATCTCGACGCATTACCCCCGAATCGGGGAATCCGCTGGGGAATCCTCCCCAATCTGTTTCGAATGCCAATCTAATGCCTTGAAAAATCAATAGAAAATTTATGGCATGCCACTTGCTCCGGCTTTGCGCAGAACGTCTGTGTTCCCCGGAGGTGCAGCATGATGACCCCGTTGAAAGGTTCCGTCCTGACCTCACTGACCCTGACCCTGTTGGGATGGGGAGCGGTGAGCGAGGCCGCGGTGCAGTGCCAGCGCACGCTGGTCGCCAACGTAGTGGCACTGGATCAGCCGCTGATGTTCAACCGCCTGGGGGCACAGAATGCCAATGGCATGATCTTCGCCTTGCGCCAGGACGTGGTGGACGAGCACCTGGTGCCCCTGAGCAATGGCGGGGCGGCTGTCCCCGGCAAGGTCACCTTGCGCCCGGACAAGCGCCCACGGCCGATCGTGCTGCGGGTCGCCGCCGGTGACTGCCTGACGGTCAACCTCACCAACCTGCTGGCCTACCAGGCCAACCCCAACAAGCATGGCTTCGACCCCGAGGAGAATGAAGTCGAGGGCGAGGAAGGGCCGGAACTGGAAGTCGAAGCCCAGAACGAAGGTTTCGTCGCCGACGAGCAGGTCACTGACCGCTTCGTGGGGTTCCAGGTGAACGGCATGCAGGCGGTCAACGGCATCAGCGACATCGCCGCCAACACGGGCCGCAACGGCAATTTCCTGGTGGCCCCGGGCAATACCCGCAGCTACACCCTCTACGCCGAGCGCGAAGGCGCCTTCGCGGCCACCAGCAAGGGCGCGACCTTTGGCGGTGAAGGCACGGCGGGCAACGTCTCCAATGGGCTGTTCGGCCAGGTGGTGGTCGTCCCCAAGAATGGGCGGACCTACCGCAATACCCTGACCGAAGAGGAAATGCGCCTGGCCACCACCGGCCGTACCGCCACCGGCCAGCCGGTGATCGACTACAACGCCCGCTACCCGCAGGTCGAACCGTGGATCGCCGAAGGCAAGGCGGGCAAGCCGATCATCGCCATGGTCGATGGCAATGAAATCCTCAGCAGCGAAACCGACGCCATCGTCATGGGCCCCAACCAGGACGGCAGCTTCCCGCCGTCGACCTACCCGCTGGAGTCCATCGGCAAGCGCAACCCGGCACTGCCCAACCGCCTGGAGGCCTTCCGCGACTTCGCCTCGCAGTTCGCCGATGAAGTGGCCGGCACCCAGGCCTTCCCCGGTTACTGGGCCGATCCGGTGATGGGGCATGTGCTGGAGCCGACCCGCGATTCGTTCATGATCAACTACGGCTCGGGCGGCATGGGTGCCGAAGTGGTGGCCAACCGTCTGGGCGTGGGGCCGATGCATGACTGCTTGTCCTGCGCCTATGAAGAGTTCTTCCTCAGTGCGCACACCGTGGGCGACGTCGGCACCCTGGTGGACGTCCCGGCCAACGTTGGCCTTGAGCACATCCGCCCCGGCGAGACGCCGCCGGCCAATGCGGTCGGGGTCAAGGCCACCATGGCCCTGTACCCCTCGGAGCCGGCCAACGTGCACCACAGCTACATCGGGGACTTCACCAAGTTCCGCAACACCCACAATGGCCACGAGCAGCACATCTTCCACCTGCACGGCCACCAATGGCTGTTCAACCCCAATGACGACAACTCCGACTACATCGATGCCCAAGGCATCGGTGCAGGTGGCGGCTATACCTACGAAATCGCCAACGGGGGTTCCGGCAACCGTAACCGGGTGGCGGGCGATGCCATCTATCACTGCCACTTCTACCCGCACTTCGCCCAGGGCATGTGGGCCATGTGGCGGGTGCACGACGTGTTCGAGGAGGGCACCCGCCTGGCGGTGAGCGGCGAAGGCGAGAACGGCTTCCACACAGCCCCCTTCGGCCTGCGCAGCGGCAAGCCGGCGGTGGGCGCGCGGGCACTGCCGGACGGCGAGATCATCGCCGGCACGCCGATTCCGGCAATCGTGCCGCTGCCTGGCAAGGCCATGGCACCGATGCCCGGCAAGGTCACCGTGGTGCCGAAACTGGCCGAGACCCTGGTGGCCGAGCAGGACGATGACGAACACGAAGACGGCGATGATGATCATCCGCAGGAAACCACAGCGCCTCGCGCCGTGGGCTCCCTGGCCCTGGTCGATCGCAGCGAGAGCAACCGCAACGCCGATGGCACCCTGAAGAACCCCGGCTACCCGTTCTGGATCGGTGGCATCGAGAGCAGTGTCGGCCAACGTCCGCCGACCCCGCCGCTGGACATGCTCGACCCGGCCCTGGCCCGTCAGCTCAAGGACAGCGGCAAGGCCCTATGGGCCAACCTCGACCCCAACCAGGTCGACGGCTGGAACGGTGGCCTGGGGCGTCATGCGCTGGATGGCGTCTCCGCTGGTGGCGAAGCTGAGATCACCACGACCAAGCTGGACTTCTCCAAGTCGGTGCATAGGGCCAAGCCGATCTACCTGCCGGAAGAAGGCACCGATGTCGAGCAGGCCGCCATGCAGTTCCATGCCAAGGCCGAGCATCCCAGCTATGCCCTGATGCTCAACAGCTCGCCGGTGCCGCGCAACTTCCGCACCAATGGTGCCTTGCCCACGGCCGGTGCGCCGTACTACGAGCCGTGCATGGACGATCGCGGCAAGCGCCTGACCCAGTCTTCGGGCGTGGGCGAGTTCGCCAGCGGCGAAAGCCTGGGCGGCATGAACTTCCGGGGCGGTTCGACTTTCACCGCCGACCGCCCGCGCATCTACAAGGGCGCCAACATCCAGTTCGATGCGGTGTACAACAAGGTCGGCTACCACTTCCCGCAGGCGCGCATCATCGCCCTGTGGGAGGACGCCTGGCCGGTGATCACCAAGCAGCGCCCACCGGAGCCGCTGGTGATGCGCATGAACACCTTCGACTGCACCATGTACCAGCACACCAACCTGATCCCGTCGTTCTATGAAATGGACGACTACCAGGTGCGCACCCCGACCGACGTGATCGGCCAGCACATCCACCTGCCCAAGTGGGACCTGACCGCCGCCGACGGCTCGGCCAACGGCTGGAACTACGAAGACGGCATCCTTTCGCCCGGCAGTGTGGTCGAGCGTATCCAGGCCATTCGCAGCTTCAACGGCTGCACCGAGGGTGACCCGCGCGATGGCTCCGACGCCTGCCCGAAAGCCAAGCAGCACCCGTACTTCGGGCGCTTCGGTCGGGCCGACTGGCTGGGCGCGCGTACCGCCATGCAGCGCTGGTTCGCAGACCCGTTAGTCAACGTGCACAACGTCGACCGGGGCTTGGGCACCATCTTCACTCACGACCACCTTGGCCCATCGACCCACCAGCAACTGGGCCTGTACGCGACGGTACTGGCCGAGCCGGCGGGCTCGACCTGGTACCACGCTGAAACCGGCGAAAAACTGTACAACCCGGCCACACGCCAGGATGGCGGGCCGACGTCGTGGCAGGCGGTGATCCAGACCGGCGATCACGACGGCGATGGCAAGAACGACAGCTACCGTGAGTTCTTCCTGGAGTACAGCGACTTCCAGCATGCCTATGAGGCGGGCGTGTACGTGGGCGCAGGCCCGGACGGCAAGCCTGACGGCCAGGCCTACCCGGCCACGGCCGACAGCTTCCGCTACGCGATCAACCCGCCTGTGCGGCAGAAGGCCGCCAACCTGCTCGAAGCAATCGTCGAGTCGCGCGGCGGGCTGGCCCCAGGCTGCCCAAGCCGTCCATGCCCACAGGCGATCTCGGTGGATGACCCTGGCATGTTCGTCGTCAATTACCGCAACGAACCGCTGGCCCTGCGCGTGTTCGACCCGAACAAGGTCGGCCCGGATGGCAAGCGCGGCATGCAGGCCGACGGCATGGCCGGCGACCTGGCCTATGCCATGCAAAGCCGCACCGACCGCGCCATCCCGGCGATGAACCAGGCGCCCTCGGCGATCACCTCGGCGGTCGGCCCGACCGGCGGCACCACGCTGTTCCCGCCGCACATCAACCAGGGTTCCGAGCCGGGTGACCCGTTCACCCCGATGCTGCGCACCTACTCGGGCGACAACGTGCGGCTGCGCATGCACGCCGGTGGCCACGAAGAGGAGCACAACATCACCCTGCACGGCGTGAAGTGGCTGCAGAACGGCTCCGGCTTCGGCAACAGCTCCAACTCGGGCTGGAAGTCGTCGCAGATGATCGGGATTTCCGAGCAACTGGGCTTCATGGCCCCGGTGTCGATGATCTCCAGCTCCGCGGCCACCAACGGTGACTACCTGTACTCCCTCGATGCGGCGCTGGAGGGCTACTGGAATGGTATCTGGGGCATCATGCGCAACTACACGGCCCAGCGTGCGGACCTGTTCCCGCTGCCGAACAACCCGCAACCGGTGGCCATGCGCAACACCGTGGCGTTCGACGGCATCTGCCCGAAAACCACGGCCAACGTCAATGGCATCGGCAGCCGGCCGACGGTCAAACGCAACTATGAAGTGGTCGCAGCCCTGGCCAACGACATCCTGGAGAACCGCAACGGGGTCAGCATCGCCGACCCGGCCGGTCTCGGCCAGCATGTCGGCGGCCCGCTCAAGGCCAACGGCGGCACCTTGGTGTTCAACAGCCGCCGGACCAGCATCCCGCTGGTGTCCGGGGTGGATCCGGAAGATGGCGAGACCTTCACCATCGGCGGCCATGCCGCACCACTGCATGACCCGACCGCGATCCTGTACGTGCGCAAGGCCGACCTGGATCCGAGCACCGGCAAGCTCAAGGCCGGCGTCCCGGTGGAGCCATTGGTGCTGCGGGCCAACTCCGGCGACTGCATCAGCATCACCCTGGAAAACCGCCTGCCGATGGTCATGCCTGACCTTGCCAGCACCGCGGTGATGCATGGCGTGGTCAAGCGCGACCGCAATGCCAGCGAAGGCGCCACCGTGTTCAACAACAACCAGATGCGGCCTTCGAGCCATGTGGGGCTGCACGCCCAACTGCTGGCCTACGACATCACCAAGTCCGACGGTGCCAACGTGGGCCTGAACCCGGTGCAGACCGTACCGCCCCGGGCGGGCACCAGTGGCGCCTATCCAAGCAAGGTGTACCAGTTCTATGCCGGGCACCTGGAGCGCGAAGGCAAGCCGGTGCTGCAACTGGGCCGCACGGTGGACAACATCAACACCACCGCCATCGAGTTCGGCGGCCTCAACCTGACCCCGGCGGATGTCATCAAGCAGCCGCAGAAGGGCCTGGTCGGTGCCATGAGCATCCTGCCCCAGGGCGCGACCTGGACCGAGGACACCGCCAGCCGTGCCCAGGCCACCGTCAAGGTCACCGGCCAGCCGGATTACCGTGACTTCGTCACTGTCTGGCAGCGCGCCTTGAACATGCGCTGGGCCGATGGTCGGCCGGTGGAGGGCATCAACACCGAGGGCAACGGCGCTGCAGGCGATCCGCAGGACAACGGCAACATGGCCGTCAACTACAAGACCGAGCCGCTGTGGCTGCGCTTTGGCATGGCGCCTGATTCGCCATTCGGCCATGCCGCCGGCCTGGGCTTTGCGGACGTGCCCAACGCCCACATGGCCTACGCCAACGCGCTGGTCGGTGGCGACCCGCAGACCCCGGTGCTCTGGGCCAAGCCCGGCCAGCCGCTGCGCAACCACATCCTCATGCCCAGCGGTGGCAGCCGCGGCATGATCTACCAGCTCGACGGGCACCTGTGGCCATTACACGCCTACCAGGCGGAGAAGAGCGACGTCGATGGCTACCCCATGGGGCTGCCTGGCATCGGCTCGGTGCGCTTCGGCTACAACCCGATGGCGATGTACATCGGCGCCCAGGAGAGCGTGCTGCCAGCCGCGCACTTCAGCTTCATGCTGCCCAGCGCAGGCGGCGCCAACGGTGTGCCGGGCGACTACCTGTTCCGCGACTACGGGGCCTACGGCAACCTTTCGGGGCTGTGGGGGATTCTGCGGGTCACCAATGAAACCCCGCCGGCCACCGCCCCGGCACAATAAGAGAAGAGGGAGCGCGCATGAACAAGAAGACTCGCCCCGCCTACCTGGGGGTCATGCTGGGAGTGACGCTGATTGGCCTGGGCCTGGCCTACGACAAGCTCTGGTGCGACCCGCGCGAACTGCTGCAGGAGCAGGCCGACCCCCTGGGCCTGCACCGGCTCAGCCGGGACGGGGTGACCGTGGAGTTCGAGGCTCGGTCCCTCGATGGTGCAGAGCTGCGCGAGGGCACCTTCGCCAACATCCGCTTCAAGGTCCGCGACCAGACCAGCGGCCAGCCGCTCTCGGGGATGGCGCCCGGCGCCTGGCTGGATCCGGCCCAGTCGGCACCGCCCGGCGATCGCGAGAGCAGCTGCAAGGCGCGGGTGGCGCTGTTTCTCAAGAGCAGCATCGGCGCGCGCCCCTTGCTGGACCTCAACAGCTACTTCCTGCTGGTACTGAACAAGGACGCCAGCCTGACGGTAATCGACCCCACCGTCTCAGTCGGCGGGGTCACCAGCACGCTGGCGCGCATCGACCTGCCGGGCCGGCCAATGGACTGGGTGGCCACCGGCGATGACCGGCAAGTGTTCGTCTCCATGCCCGAGCGCAACCAGGTGGCGGTGATCGACACCGAGACCTTCACCCGCGTGGCCAACCTGGAGGCGGGCGAGCAGCCGCTGCGGGTGGCCCTGCAGCCAGACCAGCGTCGGCTGTGGGTCGGCAACAACAGCGACGATCCGGCCAAAGGTGGGGTGACGGTGATCGATGTGCCCAGCCGTACCACACTCAAGACCTTCGTCACCGGCTCCGGGCACCACGAGATCGCCTTCACCAGTGATTCACGCTACGCCTTCATCAGCAACCGCGACGCGGGCACCCTGAGCATCATCGACATCGCCGACATGCGCCTGGCCAAGACCCTGCAGATGGGCCCGCATCCGCTGTCGGTGGCCTATTCGGCGCTGTCCCAGGCGGTGTACGTGGCCGATGGCAAGGAAGGCACGGTGCGGGTGATCGATGCCCGCAGCCACCAGGTGCGCAACACGGTCAAGGCCGAGCAGGGCCTGGGGCCGATGCGGTTCAGCGAAGACGGGCGCTACGGCATCGTGCTCAACACCCTGGAAAACCAGGCCCTGGTGATCGATGCCAGCAACGATCGACTGATCCACCGCATCCCGGTCGCGGCCGAGCCGTACCAACTGACCTTCACCAAGGGCTATGCCTACGTGCGCGGCCTGGCCTCGCCAAAGGTCAGCATGATCAACCTGGCCAGCCTGGGGGCGGGGCGTGAGCCGATCGTCCAGGGCTTCGAGGCCGGTCCCGCCGCGCCCCGCCAGGCCGGGGACCTGCCGTTGGCCCAGGGGCTTACGGTGGCCCGCGATGACAATTCGGTGTTCGTGGTCAACCCGGTGGACAACACCACGTACTTCTACGCCGAAGGCATGAACGCCCCGATGTCAGGCTACAACAACCGTGGGCACCAGGCCCGCGCGGCGATCGTGGTCGACCGCAGCCTGCGCGAAATCGCCCCGGGGGTGTACGGCTCGACGGTGAAACTGCCAGCGGCAGGCACCTTCGACGTGGCGTTCCTGCTCAACCAGCCGCAGATCATCCACTGCTTCAGCACCCAGATCTCGGCAGCGCCGGACGCGGCCAAGCGCAAGGGGGTGCATGCCGAGTTCCTCGGTGACGAGCAACCAGCGCTGCAGAACAGCCCCTACATCGCCCGCGTGCGCATCCTAGGTGACGACGGCGAGCCCCGCCTGGGGCTGCGCGACCTGAGCCTGCGCTACTTCCTGGCGCCGTCTTCGATGCCGCGCAACCTGCCGCTGCAGGAGATGGGGGACGGGGTGTACCAGGGGGCGCTGCACCTGGCCGAGGCGGGCGCCTGGTACCTGCATGTGCAGTCGCCGACCCTGGGCCGCAAGTTCGCCGAAGAGAACTACACCAGCCTGCGCGTCCTGCCGGCCGCCGCACCTACCGCTTCCCAAGGGGAACCCAGGAGTGTCAGATGAACGCCAAGCTCGCTTGCAACCTGCTTGCCCTGAGCCTGCTGCTCGGTGGCGAGCACGTCCTGGCCCACGCCGGGCATGACCATAGCGGACACGCCGGGCAACCGCCGGCAGCCCGTCAGGAAAAGGCCAGCGTGCAGTTTGCCGATGTGTCGTTGCTCGACCAGAACGGCATGCCGGTGCGCAGACCTGGTTCACCGACACCGTGCTCAAGGACCAGAACGGTCGCGAGCTGCGCTTCTACAGCGATGTGCTCAAGGACAAGGTGGTGATGCTCAACGTCATCTTCACCCACTGCAATGACGCCTGCCCGCTGATCACCCGCAAGCTGCGCGAGGTGCGCGACGCCATGGGTCCTGAGCTGGCCGGGCAGGTCACCTTCGTGTCCCTCAGCAGCGACCCGCTCAACGACACCCCCGAGGCGCTCAAGGCCTTTGCCCAGAAGCAGGGCGTGGATGAGCCGAACTGGCTGTTCTTGACCGGGGACAAGGCCAATGTCGACCTGGTGCTGGGCCGTCTCGGGCAGTTCCTGCCCAGCCCCGAGCAGCATTCCACCCAGCTGATCGCCGGAGACGTGGCCGGTAAACGCTGGAGCAAGATCCGCCCCGACGCCCCGCCCGTTGCCATTGCCCAGCGCATGCAACTGCTGGCCCAGCCCCTGGCGGGACGGTGAGTGCCATGCGCCTTCTCAATCCTGGGGCCACCCTCACAGGGAGGTGGCTGGCGTTGTGGCTGGGGCTGTGCGCGTGCCACGCGGTGCAGGCGCTGGACCTGACCGCGCAGGAGCAGGCCGGCAAGCGCCTGTACCGCGAGGGAGTGTCGAGCAGCGACGCGCAGTTGATGGCCCGGGTGGGTGCCAGTGACATGAGCGTGCCGGCCAGTGTGCTGCCGTGCGCCAGTTGCCATGGCAACGATGGCCGTGGCCGCGCCGAAGGTGGCGTGCGCCCGCCGAGCCTGGATTGGCAACGCCTGGCCCTGGGGCAGGGCGAGCGTGAGGCCAATGGCCGGCGCTACCCGGCCTATGCCGAGGCCAGCCTGGCCCGCGCCATCGGACACGGCGTCGATCCGGCAGGCAACCGGCTGGACCCCGCCATGCCACGTTTCGAACTGACCCTGGCCGACCAGCGCAACCTCACCGCTTACCTCAAGCGCCTGGGCCAGGAACGCGACCCGGGCGTGGAAGAACACGTGCTGCGCCTGGGCACCTTGCTGCCGGCCAGCGGGCCACTGGCCGAGGCGGGCAGGGTGGTGCGCGCGGTGCTGGAGGACGGCCTGGCGCAACTCAACCAGCAAGGCGGGTTGCATGGCCGGCGCCTGGAGTTGGTGGTGCTCGACCCAGGCCAGACCCCCTCCAGCGCTGCACAGGCTCTGAACCGTTTGCTCGATGATGCCCAGGTCTTCGCCCTCATCGCACCGTTGGCGCCGATGATCGATCAGCGCCTGGCCAGCGCACTCGAACAACGCGGTGTGCCTCTGGTCGGCAGTGCCCCTGGCAGTGGCGCCAGTGCGCAGATCTTCGACCCTTTGCCGGGCCTGCCCGAGCAACTGCTGAGCCTGGCCGGCTTTGCCCGCGAGCGCCTGGGGCTGAGGCCTGACGGACTGCAGGTGGTCTATGCCGGCAGTGACCAGGCGGCGCTTGCCGAGGCGCTGCGCCAACGGCTGCTCGCCGCCGGCTGGACGCAGGTGCCGGTGCAGGCCTTCGAAGGCCAGGTGGTGGAAGGCGAGGGCATTGTCTTTCTTGGCCGCGCCCAGGCGTTCGGCGAGTTGGCGAGGGTGCAGCAGGCCGCAGGGCGCGAGCCCTACCTGTTCGCGGCCTCTAGCCAGGTCGCAGGTGCCCTGGCGAGTTTGCCGGCGTACTGGTCGCAGCGGTTGTTCCTGGCCTATCCCTTCACCCCCCAGGACTGGACCGAACAAGGGCGGGCCTCGCTCGACGGCCTGCGTCAGCGCCAAGGGCTCGATGGTCGCCAGACGTCGTTGCAGGTCAGCACCCGCTGCGCGCTGCTGCTGATGACCGAGGCCCTCAGGCAGGTCGGGCGAGACGCCAGCCGGGAGCAGTTGGTGCGCGCGCTGGAGGGCCTGCATGACCTGGACACCGGACTTACGCCGGCGCTGGGGTTCGGCCCAGGTCGGCGCCAGGGCCTTGCCGGTGCGCATGTGGTGGCGGTAACCCTGCCCGGGCCGCAATTCCAGACCGTCGCCGCGTACACACCGATGCCTGCCACCCCTTGAAGGAGGCCACCATGCGTATCTTGCTGCTTTGCCTATTGCTGGGCCTTGCGCCGATCAGCCAGGCGGACGTCCCCGTGGCGAGGGTCAATGGTGTCGAGATCAGCAGCATGCGCCTGGAGCGCTACTTCGCCGAATACCTCCAGGATCAGGGGCGCCCGGTTGCCAGCATCCGTAGCCCGAGCCTTTACAAGCGTCTGCGTGACCAGGCCCTGGATGAGTTGATCGACAAGGAGCTGCTGTGGCAGGAAGCCCAGCGCCGTGGTGTGGTGGTGAGCGAGGACAGCGTCTTGGCCCGCGTCGGTGAGTTGGAGCGGGCCTTCGGCAGCCCTGCGGTGTTCGAGCAGCGCCTGGCCGAGGCGGGCTTCGATAGGGCGGGGTACGCCGACTACACTCGTCACGAGATGGCCGCGCAGCAACTGTACGCCCAGATGACGGCCATCGATGAGCCCACCCCAGCGCAAGTCGAAGCCTTCTACCAGGCAAACAAGGAAAGATTGCAACGGATGCAGAACCAAAGTACCACTACCTTAGTCGAACGAGGGCAGGGTCTGGCCTTGGCCAGGCTCGCGCTCGTGGGTGAGATGCAGGCCCAGGCCCGTCAGTCGGTGCGCGAACGCTTGCGCGAGGGCGCGAAGGTGGAGCGTGCCGACTGAATGTGAGAGGCCGCTCGCACATTGCGCAGCCGTGGGCTTGCCCGGCAGGGGGATTTCCCCAATGCTGGGGGTAAGCGATCGGGCAAAGTGCCATCAACTTCCCCGCAAGTGGGGGAGCCGGTCTACGCCTGGATTGGGTGATACAGCGAAATCAACGACTTACAGTGGTGCGACATGACTATTCACGCCTGGCACGAAGGATGCTCAAGCCTGTACAAGGCCGAACGCCACAGACCGGGCAACCGGGCAGTTCTTGGGAGTCGACCTTGGTGAACAGAGTATTGGTAGTCGATGACGAACAGACCCTTGCGCAGAATTTGCAGGCTTACCTGCAGGCGCAAGGCCTGGAAGTCCATGTCGCCCACGACGGTATCAGTGGCATTGCCCAGGCACAGGCCCTGGCACCGGATGTGATCGTACTGGACTACCGCTTGCCCGACATGGAGGGGTTCGAGGTCCTGGAGACCGTGCGCAGGAGCATGCAGTGTCATTTCGTGCTGATCACCGCCCACCCGACCGCCGAGGTCCGTGAGCGAGCCGCGGCACTCGGTGTCACCCATGTTCTGTTCAAGCCGTTCCCATTGGCGGAACTGGCCCGCGCGGTAGCCGACCTGACCGACCTACAGCACGCCCGGGCAGCGGACACACAGGCCGAGGGGTTTGTCGAACGACGCCAGAACAGGAACCAGACGTTCCCCCTGCAGATGTACGATGGCAGATGGGTACTGGCTGACCGCCGACGCAACGGCGTGAAGCCTCCCACACCTGACGACGAGCTGCTCACCGGGGAATAGCGGCGCCCGCGGCCACCCCGGCAACCCCGAGTCAGCCTGCGACGCGCCCCTGAGCGGAGTCGCAGGCCATGTCAGACGTCGTCGATACAGCCCAAGCCCCCCAGGACCCCCATTGCCTTGAGGAACGCGCTGAGCCTGGGGGAGTGGGGTTACCCGCGAACGATGCACCACGGATTTGTGCCTACCCCCGCGAACTGCTGGCCCAGGCCCGCCTGCAAGCCGGTGACGAGCGCCTGCTGAGCTGCCTGGCGCGCCTCGCCTGCGACGACGCCGCCACCTTCACCCAACGCCTGGGCGCCACCCTCCATTACCCCGTGATCGACAGCCAGGCGCTGTTCGCCAGCACCCCGCTGTTCGAGCAGGTCAGCCTGGCACAATGCCTCAAGCGCGAGTTCATCCTGGTTCAGCACCAGGGCCAGACCCTCGGTGTGTTCGCCGACCCCTTCGACAACACCCGCCTGGCCTGGATCGACGACTGCCTGCAGGGCACTCCTCTGTACCTGGCCCACGCCGCCGACATCGCCGCCTTCCTGGCTCGCCAGGAAGAGAGCTTCCATGCCGTCGATGCCCTGGACCACGACGCCGAGCCTGGCGCCGAGGCCGACCCGTTACAGCGCCTGTCGCTGACCAGCATCAGCGAAGACCAGAGCAAAGTGGTCAAGCTGGTCAACTCGACCCTCTACGATGCCCTCAAGCAGCATGCCAGCGACATCCACCTGGGCATGACCGGCCAGGGCCTGACCATCAAGTACCGCATCGACGGCGTGCTCAACGGTGCCGGCAAGGCCAGTGGCAGCGCCTTCGCCGAACAGGTGATCTCGCGTATCAAAGTCATGGCCGAGCTGGACATTGGCGAGAAGCGCGTACCTCAGGATGGCCGCTTCAAGGTGGCGGTGGGCGACCGTCAGATCGACTTCCGCGTCTCGATCATGCCGAGCATCTTCGGCGAAGATGCCGTGCTGCGGGTGCTGGACAAACAGGACCTGTCCGACCGGGTCAGCGGCGTGCAGTTGCAGGCCCTGGGCTTTGCCGACCACACCCTGGTGGCCCTGCGCCGCCTGGCTGCCGAGCCCTACGGCATGATCCTGGTCACTGGCCCCACCGGCAGCGGCAAGACCACCACCCTCTACGCCATGATCAGCGAGATCAACCACGGCGTGGACAAGATCATCACCATCGAAGACCCGGTCGAGTACCAACTGCCGGGTGTGTTGCAGATCCCGGTCAACGAGAAGAAGGGGCTGACCTTCGCCCGGGGCCTGCGTTCGATCCTGCGCCATGACCCGGACAAGATCCTGGTCGGTGAGATCCGCGACCCGGACACCGCTCAGATCGCCGTGCAATCGGCCCTGACCGGGCACCTGGTGTTCACCACCATCCACGCCAACAACGTGTTCGATGTGATCGGCCGCTTCAGCCAGATGCAGGTCGACCCCTACAGCTTCGTCTCGGCGCTCAACGCCGTGCTGGCCCAGCGTCTGATTCGTCTGGCCTGCCCGCACTGTGTGGTCCATGCCGAGCCGGATGACGAAACCCTGGCCGCCTCGGGGCTGACCCGCGAAGGCGTGGCCGGATGGACTTTCGTTCGCGCCCAGGGCTGCGGCCAGTGCCGTGGCAGCGGTTACCGCGGACGCAGCGCCATCGCCGAATTGCTGCACCTGGATGACGACCTGCGGCAGATGATCGTCGAGCGCCGGCCCCTGTCGCAGATCAAGTCGCTGGCCTGCCAGCGCGGTCTGCGCCTGCTGCGCGCCTCTGCCCTGGACCTGGTCCGCGAGGGCCGTACCACGCTTGAGGAGATCAACCGTGTCACATTTATCGCTTGATCGCTATTGCGCCGTGCTCGGCGCCGAGGGTGTCGGCCTGGGTCGCTGGCACGCCAACCAACACCAGTGGCTGGGCAGCCGCGCGTTCACCTGCGACCCCGCCCAGCCGGCCTGGGCACCGGCACTGGAGGCCCTGGCCGAGCTGCTGGCCGAGCATGCGCCACGGGGTGCCCAACTGCGGGTGCTGCTGTCGGCACGCTACAGCCGCTTCTGCCTGGTGCCGTGGAGCGACGCCATCGGCCATCCACGTGAGCTGGACGCCTACGCCCGGGCCTGTTTCGAGAACCTCTATGGTCAGTCGCTGGACGACTGGCGCATCGTGCTCTCGCCAGAGCCGGCAGGGGCCTCGCGCATCGCCACTGCCTTGCCTGAAGCGCTGTTGCAGGCCTTGCAGGCACTGGGCCGGGAGAGTCGCCTGAGCCTGCGCTCGGTCCAGCCTTACCTGATGGCTGCCTACAATCGCTGCTCGGCGCAACTGGAGGAGGGCGATTTTCTCTTCGTGCTCGCCGAACCACGGCGCAGCGTGTTGCTGCTGGCTGCCGGGGGCGCCTGGCAACAGGTACTGGCCCAAGGTTGCGCTGACAACGACCAGGCGCTGCAGGCGTTGATCGAGCGCACTTGCGAGCTGTATGGCGAGCATCTGCCCAGGGTTTACCTGCATGCGCCGGGGCGGGGGGATGTGCCTCGCTTGGCCGCCGTGCAACTGTGCCAGCCGGCAGGCGACAGCGACCCGCTGTGCGCCATGTGGCGGGCGGTGGCTTGACATGCGCCGCCTCGATCTGGAATTCCAGCCAGCCCCCAGCAGCCCGATCGCCTGGTCGCTGTTGGCCCTGGGGTGCGCCGTACTGGCAGCGATGCTGCTGGTCGAGCAGCACTTGCAGGACGAACAAGCGGACCTTCAGGCCCGGGTCCACCTGCTCGAACAGCAACTGGGGCGCCGCCCGCTCAGTGCTGCCCCCCAGAGCAGCGCCGCCAGCCTCGAGCAGGCCGAACAGCTGGCGCAGATGCGCAGCGTCTCTGAGCAACTGCAACGGCCCTGGCAACAACTGTTCGCCATGCTCGAGGGCATGCCCCAGGAAGACGTGGCGCTGTTGAGCCTGACCCCCGATGCACGCAAGGGTCAGGTCCGTATCGCCGCCGAAGCCCGCGACCTGGAAGCCATGCTGCAGTACCACCAGCGCCTGGAGCGCAGCGAGGAGTTGCGCGATGTCTCGTTGCTCAACCACGAGGTAGTGGCTGGCCAACCTGAGCATCCGGTGCGCTTCAACCTGACCGCTACCTGGGAGACCGGCCATGCGCGTCCCTAGCCTGATACTCCACGAACGCCTTGCGCGCCTGGGCCGTGTCGGATGCGCCGCAGCCGCCGTCGGCACGCTGGCGCTGCTGGTCGGTGTCACCTGGGTACTGCCGCAATGGCAGGTCGTGCGCGAGCTGCGGGCCAGCGAGGCCGATGCCGAAGTGCAGGTGCAGCGGGTCAAGCGCGGCGAGCTCAAGGTGGCGGTCCAGCCTGAGCAGCAGGCGCTGGACAGTCTGCGTCAGCAACTGCCCGGCCAACCCCAGGCCAGCGAGCTGATCGAGCGCCTGTATCACCTGGCCAGCGCCCAGCGCATCAGCCTGGCCCGTGGCGAATACGCCCTGGGCGTCGACCCGAAGACTCAACTGGCGCGCTATCAGATCGTCCTGCCGGTACGCGGCAGCTACCCGCAGATCCGTGGCTTTCTCCAGGCGCTGCTTGGCCAGGTACCGACCCTGGTGCTCGAAGACCTGGAGCTGCAACGCAAGCGCATCGGTGAGCGCGAGCTCAACGGTCGCCTGCGCATGACCCTTTACCTGTCGAGGTCGTGATGAACACTCAGCGCGCGGTGATGTGGGTCGGTTTTCTCGGGCTTTCAGGCGCTCTGGCCTGGGCGCCAGGGCATTGGTTCGGCCAGCAGGACAGTGTCGAGCCCCTTGCGGGTAAACCCGCTGCCACGACAATCAGCGCCCAAACAGAACCTGTGGGTTTACCCGTGAAGGGAAAAACACAGGCCTCAACCGACCTGTTCCCGGCCCAGCAATGGACCGCGCCAAAAACCATGGCCACCGTCACTGAGCAACCTGTTGCTGCGGCGCCGGTGGTGGAGGCCGCACCCACCGCCCCGGTGCTGCCGTTCCAGTTCGTCGGCCGTTTGGGGGATCGCGACGACCTGCAGGTGTTCCTGCAGAGCGGCGAGAAACTCTACGTCGTGCGTCAGGGCGATGTGATCGAACACACCTACCGCCTGGACCGGATTTCGGCCACCGAGCTGGACCTGGTCTACCTGCCTTTGCACCAGTCACAGACGTTGTCTGTCGGGAGCGCACCATGAAGCCTTCGAAGTTGTGCAAGCCTGCTCCGTTCATGATGCTGGCGTTGTGCGTGGCCCTGGCGGGCTGCGGCTCCAGCGGTACGCGCAAGGACAGCGCCGAACTGATGAAGGAGGGCCAGTATGAGGCGGGCATCGCCATGCTGGAGAACGCCCTGCGGGAGGACCCGCGTGACACCGAGCTGAACATCGCCCTGGCACATGGCCGCCAGCAAGCCGTCGAGGCGCTGCTGACCCAGTCCGACGCCGACCGTATCCGCCATGATTTTGCCAGCGCACGCATGGGCTATGGCCGGGTCCTGACCATCGAACCGAACAACCGTCGGGCCCAGGAAGGTATTCGCCAGCTGGAACTGGTGCGCAACCTCGACGAGCGCGTGGCCATGGGCCAGGCGGCGCTGCGCCAGGGCGATCTGTTCGGCGCCGAGCGCTATATGCGCGATGTGCTGCGCCTGGATCCGCAGAACCAGAAGGGCATTGCGCTTCGCAGCGACATCGAGAACGTCCAGGCGCGCACCGCGCAGCCGTTCCCGCAGTTGCGCAGCAAGCTGGAGCGCCCGGTGACCCTGGAGTTCCGTGACGCCAACCTCAAGACCATCTTCGAGGTGCTGTCCCAGGTCGCCGGGATCAACTTCATCTTCGACAAGGACCTGCGCCCGGACATGAAAGCCACCATCTTCGTGCGCGATGTGCGCATCGAGGACGCCGTGGCCCTGCTGCTGGAGCAGAACCAACTGCACCAGAAGATCGTCAACGACAACACCCTGCTGATCTACCCCGACTCGCCGCAGAAGACCAAGGACTACCAGGAACTGGTCATGCGCACGTTCTACCTGACCAGCATCGACGCCAACACCGCGCTGAACATGGTCAAGACCATGCTCAAGACCCGCGATGTGTTCGTGGACGAGCGCCTGAACACCCTGACCATGCGCGACACCCCCGATGCCATTCGCATGGCCGAGAAGCTTTTGCAGTCCCAGGACCAGTCCAACCCGGAAGTGGTCCTGGAAGTGGAGGTGATGGAGGTGGCCCGGTCGCGCATCCTGGACCTGGGCCTGCAATGGCCGAGCACCTTTGGCGTGCTCAACGATGAGGGCAACCCGGTCAGCGTGCTCGACCAGCTGCGCGGCATCGACTCCAGCCGTATCAGCATCGCCCCGGCGCCCCAGGCCAAGATCAACGCCGCCGACAAAGACATCAACACCCTGGCCAGCCCGGTGATCCGTGTCAGCAACCGTGAGCAGGCGCGCATCCACATCGGCCAGCGGGTGCCGATCATCAGCGCCACGTCGGTGCCGTCGACCCAGGGCCCGGTAATTACCGAGAGCGTCACCTACCTGGATGTGGGTCTGAAGCTCGAAGTGCAGCCCACCGTGCACCTGAACAACGAAGTGGCGATCAAGGTAGCCCTGGAAGTGAGCAACGCCACCCCGCTGGAGCCGACTCGCCAGGGCACCATCCCGGTTCAGGTCGATACCCGCAACGCCCAGACCAGCCTGCGTCTGCACGATGGCGAGACCCAGGTGCTGGCAGGCCTGGTACGCAACGACCTGACCTCCAGCGGCAACAAGATCCCCGGCCTTGGCGACATCCCCGGCCTGGGCCGGCTGTTCGGCAGCAACCGCGACGACAAGAGCAAGTCCGAGCTGGTGCTGGCGATCACCCCGCGCATCGTGCGCAACCTGCCGTACCAGAGCCCGTCGGACATGGAGTTCGCCACCGGCACCGAGTCGAGCCTGCAGGTGCGCCAGCAGATGATGGCTCCGGTCGCGCAGCCTGAGGCCGAGCCGACCCAGGGTGCGGTCGCCACCGTGCCGGCCGCGGTCACCACCCCGGTGGGCCCACGGCCATGAAACGCCAGCAGCAGGGGTTCAGCCTGGTCGAAGTGGTGGTGACCCTGGCATTGCTCGGGTTGCTCGCCAGCATGGCCGCGCCCCTGACCGAAACCGTGGTGCGCCGGGGCAAGGAGCAGCAACTGCGTGAGGCGCTGTACCAGATCCGCGATGCCATCGATGCCTACAAGCGTGCCTTCGATGCCGGCTATATCGAAAAACGCCTGGACAGCAGTGGCTACCCGCCGAGCCTGGATGTGCTGGTGGAAGGGGTGCGCGACGTGCGCAGCGCCAAAGGGGCGAAGTTCTACTTCCTGCGGCGCATCCCCCACGATCCGCTGGTGGCGGCCAAGCGCGAGGACGAGGGAGGCTGGGGCCTGCGCGCCTACGACAGCAGCGCCGACAACCCGCGCGATGGCAAGGACGTCTTCGATGTGTATTCCAAGGCCACCGGTACTGGCCTGAACGGCATCCCTTACGGGCAATGGTGACGGTCATGAAACGCAACCGTGGCTTTACCCTCATCGAACTGCTGGTGGTCATGGCGATCATCGCCACCCTGATGACCATCGCCTTGCCGCGTTATTTCAACAGCCTTGAGGCCTCCCGCGAGGCCACGCTGCGCCAGAGCCTGGCCGTGCTGCGCGAGGCCTTGGACCATTACTACGGCGATACCGGCCATTACCCCGAGTCCCTGGAGCAACTGGTGGAGCAGCGCTACCTGCGCAACACCCCGGTGGACCCGATCACCGAGCGCAGCGACGCCTGGCAACTGGTGCCGCCGCCGGAGGGTGTGACCGGTGGGGTGGCCGATATCAAGAGCGGGGCAACGGGGAGGGCGCGTGATGGCAGCCTCTATGCCGAATGGTAAGGCCTGCGCGGGCTTCACTTATCTGGGCGTGCTGTTTCTGATCGCGGTCAGCAGCATGGCCCTGGCCGCCACCGGCACCCTCTGGGCCACGGCCGCCCAGCGCGAGCACGAGCGCCAGCTGCTGTGGATCGGCGGCCAGTACGCTCAGGCGCTGCGCAGCTACTACCGGGCATCACCGGGCCTGGCCCAGTACCCCCAGGCACTGGAAGATCTGCTGGAGGACAACCGCTTCCCATCGCCTCAACGGCACATCCGCCGCTTGTACCCCGACCCGATCACCAACGGCGAGGAGTGGGGCCTGATGCGTTCGGAGGACGGGCGGATCACCGGCGTCCACAGCCGCTCGGACGCCACGCCCCTCAAACGCAGTGGCTTCGATGCGCAGTGGTCCGGCTTCGAGGGGCTCGAGCACTACAGCGACTGGCAGTTCGTCGCCGAGCAGCCCTTCGCCGAGAGCACCGGCGGTGCCCGTAGCCACAGCGGCCCGGGAGATACGCCATGAAATCGCTTGCCGCGCTGTGCTGCCTGTACCTGCTGCTGGCCTTGCCTGGCGCCCCAGCCCGTGCCGACGCCGAAGACGAGATGAAGGGCTTCATCGTCGACAACACCATCTCGCACATCGGCCATGACTTCTACAACGACTTCACCGACCGCCTGCGCGCCACGAGCCGCCTGGATTTCAACCTGGTAGTGCGCGAACGCCCCGACGCCCGTTGGGGCAGCCTGGTGACGGTGGAATACGAACGCGAGGTGTTGTACCGGCGCTTCCTGCCGCCCAACACCACGCAACTCAAAGACGAGGCCGTCGCGGCGGCGGACCTGGTCAAGCAGCAGATCATCCAGCGCAAGCTGCAACGGCTGCTGCAGGACACCACTGATCTGGAGAGGGACGAGCTATGAGCAACCACATTTCCCGGTGCGTCGCCGTCTGCCTGCTGGCCGGCGCCTTCGCCGGTCACGCCCAGGCCACGGAGCTTGTGTACACCCCGGTCAACCCGGCGTTCGGCGGCAACCCGCTCAACGGCACCTGGCTTTTGAACAACGCCCAGGCGCAGAACGACCATGACGACCCAGACCTCAAGGACCGTGCCTCGGCCTTCGCCGGCACCTCGGCCCTGGAGCGCTTCAGCAACCAGCTCGAATCGCGGCTGTTGTCCCAGTTACTGGACAACATCAACGACGGCAAGACCGGCAGCCTTTCTACGGATTCGTTCCTGATCGATGTGATCGACGATTCCGGGGCCCTCAGCATCAAGGTCACCGACCGTGCGACAGGGGAAGTCTCGATCATCGAGGTCAGCGGCCTGAACCCCTGAGAGGGAAGGGTCAATAGGGGAGAACGACCATGAAACGCTTGCTGAGCACACTGCTGATCCTCACCACCTTGCAAGGCTGCGGCCTGCGCGAGCCGATGCCCGCCGAACAGGATACGGAGACCCCGACCCTGACCCCGCGTGCCTCGACCTACTACGACCTGATCAACATGCCACGGCCCAAGGGCAGGCTGATGGCGGTGGTGTATGGCTTCCGTGACCAGACCGGCCAGTACAAGCCGACCCCGGCAAGCTCCTTCTCCACCAGCGTCACCCAGGGCGCGGCGAGCATGTTGATGGACGCCTTGAGCGCCAGCGGCTGGTTCGTGGTCCTGGAGCGCGAAGGCCTGCAGAACCTGTTGACCGAGCGCAAGATCATCCGCGCTTCGCAAAAGAAACCCGACGCGCCCTTGAACATCCAGGGCGAGTTGCCACCCCTGCAGGCGGCCAACCTGATGCTCGAAGGTGGCATCATCGCCTACGACACCAACGTGCGCAGTGGTGGGGAGGGGGCTCGCTACCTGGGGATCGACCTGTCCCGCGAGTACCGGGTTGACCAGGTGACCGTGAACCTGCGGGCGGTGGATGTGCGCAGCGGCCAGGTGCTGGCCAACGTGATGACCAGCAAGACCATCTACTCGATCGGCCGTAGCGCCGGGGTGTTCAAGTTCATCGAGTTCAAGAAGCTGCTCGAAGCTGAGGTGGGCTACACCACCAACGAACCGGCCCAGCTGTGCGTGCTCTCGGCGATCGAGGCAGCGGTGGGGCACCTGTTGGCCCAGGGCATCGAGCGCCGGTTGTGGCAGGTGGCGGATGCAGGGGAGGGTAATGCGCAGGTGGACAAGTTCCTGAGCCAGAACCAGCAGCCGTGATGGCCTGTGCCGGCCTCTTCGCGGGTAAATCGGAGCGCCGAACCGCCGCTCCCACAGGGATCGCATCGCGCCTCAGGGCAGCGGTGTGCCTGTGGGAGTGGGAACAGCCCAGCCCTGTGTCTACCGTCAACGCGCCTTGCGCAACGTCAGGTTGATCCGCCGCTCCCCCATCCTTGGGTGTACACCCGGCTTGATCGGCATCACCCCGTGATAGCGCAGCCGATCCTCACCGCCCCACACCAACACGTCGCCGTGGCTCAAGGGTATCCGTTGAGTCCGGTCCGAACGTTGCAGCCCACCGAATAGAAACACCGCCGGCAGCCCCAGGGACAGCGATACGATCGGCTGGCCGAAATCGCGCTCGTCGCGGTCTTGGTGCAGGGTCAGGCGGGTGCCGGGTACGTAGTGGTTGATCAGGCAGGCATCGGGGACGAAGCCGTCGAAGCCGGCCGCGCAGGCGGCGCGATCGGCAAGTACGAGCAATGCCTGGGGCATCGCTGGCCAGGGCAGGCCGGACTTGGGATCGGTGGGGCTGTAGCGGTAGCCCTGCTCATCGCTGACCCAGCCCTGGGCGCCGCAGTTGGTCAGGGCCACGGCCATGTGCAGGCCACCGGGGGTGCGCATGTGCCGGAACGGCGCTGCGCGCAGCACCGGGCGCAGGGCATCGAGGATGGCCTCGACCTCAGCCAGGGCGAAGCCCGGCAGCAGCACGGTGTGGCTGGCCAGGCGTTGCGGCTGGGGGCCGAACAGGTCGAGGTCGGACTGGATCATGGGATGGCATCGGTTGGGTCTGCGCGCATTGTAATGCCGACGGCCTGTTCGCGGGCCAGTCGATGCGACGAACCGCCCGCCTGCGCGGTGTCAACGCTGACGCATTCGCGGGTAAACCCGCTCCCACAAGAATTGCGCAAGGTTTACCCGCGAAGGGGGCAGCGGCGACCTCAAGCCAAGCGCTGTGGCAGAAAAGAGGGGTTACCGCCAATGAAGGGGAATAAAAAGGAACCGCGGCGCCAGGGAGAGGGAACACCGCGGTCCAAGGGGGACCCGCTACTGCTGGGTGACGATGGCAGTGTTGGTGCTGCCGTATTGGGTGATGGCGGCGTTCTGGTTCATGTTGCTCTGGGTGACGGTGGCCAGGTTGCCGGTGCCGCCCTGGGTGACATAGGCGACGTTGGCGACATCGCTCTGGGTGATGTTGGCCGTGTTGCCACTGCCATACAGCTGGTAGGTGTAGCTCTGGTTGCCCTGGCCGGACTGGTCGAGGTTGATGACGTTGCCGCTGCCGGCGCTCAGGCCCTCGGCGTAGTTGCCGCCGTCACGTTGGGCGGCGATGAGCAGGTTGTCGCTGCCGTTCTGTTCGAAGTACAGCTCGTTGTTGCCATCGACCTGGTTGGTTTCCATGGTGTTTCGGTTGCCTTTTTGCTCCAGCTTGGCCAACTGGTTCATGCCTTCCTGGTTGAAGTTGACGCTGTTGCCGTTGCCGTTTTGCTTGATCTGGGCTTTCTGGTCGCTGCCGAACTGGCCACCGAACTTCTCGCCCTTCCAGTTGCTGGCCATGACCTTGTTGCCATTGCCGATGGTGTCGATGGTCAGGCTGTGGTTGTCACCGGTCTGGTAGGTGAAGTGCAGGTTGTCCTTGCCGTTCTGGGTGATGTCGACCACCGAGTTGTTGGTCTCGAACTGGTCCGACCAACTGGCGTTGCGCTGGCCGCTCTGGGACAGGTGGGCGGAGTTGGCCTCGCCGAAGCTCTGGTCGATGTAGCCTTCGTTGAGCTGACCTTGCTGATAGACACTGGCCTGGCTGGCGACCTGGGTGTCCTGCCACACCTCGACGGAGTGGCTGCTGCCGACCTGCTGGATGTCGAGGGTACCGCCCAGGCCGTTGCGCTGGTCGCCGTAGGCCCAGCTGGCCTGACCCTTCTGCTGGATACGGATGTCGCCGTTATCGTGGAGGATATGCTCGGAGGCGGCGGTGTTGCCGGTACCTTCCTGCATGATCTGGGCGCGGTTGTTGGTGCCGCCGATCAACTGCTCGACCACCGCATCGTTGGCACTGCCTTGCTGAAGCGTGGTCGCCTGGGCCCCGGTCTGGAACTCCTGGAACACCTTGGACATGTTGCCGGTGCCTTGCTGGACCTGCAGCACCTGGTTGTCCTGGCCCAGCGACTGGCTGGAGAAGTTGTCGTTGAGGGTGCCGCCGGAGCGCTGGATGGTCTTGCTGCCGTTCTCCATGATCTGGTCGGCGTAGCCGGCGTTGTAGGAGCCGGTGGCGCTCTGGCTGATGTCGCTGGTGCTGGAGTCCTGCACGGCGAGGTGGTTGTGGCCCTGGCCGGTCTGGTCCTGGGTGACCGAGGCGTAGGGGGCGACGGCCTGCAGGACTTCGGCGATGTTCGCCTTGCCCTGCTGGTTCTGAGTCGAGGTGCTGTCATCGGCCATGACCTGGCCGGCGATCGCCAGGACAACGGCGGCGCTTAAGGGAGCGAGCTTGAACATGGTGGTGCCTCCAGGTCTAACGGTATTGAGTGATCTGAACATGTTGGCCATTGCCAGCCTGGGTCACGGCGCTGGTCAGCCCCGTGCCGCTCTGCTGGATGCTGGCGGTGTTGTAGTTGCCGAACTGCTCGATCGACGCGCTGTTGTTGCTACCGCTCTGGCGGATGGCAGCGTTGTTGCCCTGGCCCTGTTGCACGATCGAGGCCATCAGGTCGCTGCCTTCCTGCAGGATGTACGCCTCCTGCGCCCCCCCGGCCTGGACGATCCGGCCCAGCAGGGCCTGACCGTTCTGGTCGAGGGCGGCGCGGTTGCCCGAACCTTGCTGCTCGATGACCGCCATCTGGCCGGCACCTGCCGGGATCAGACGCACGATCACCGGTTCTCCCAGGTCGTTGCCGAGCGCAAGGTCGGCGTTGTCCATCAGGTCGTCGGCCCAGCTGGGCTGGAGGGCCTGGCCCGCCAGGGCCAGGCAGAGCAGCAGTGGATTCAGGCGTTTCATGGCGGCCTCCCGGGCTTACTGCAGCCTGACCGGCACGGTGCGAACAGTGCCTTGGCTGGTACGGATGGTCGCTGACGGCGTGGCGGTCGGTACCAGGGTGGTGCTGTTGCTCACGATCACCCGCCAGCGTCCGGTCAGTGGTACTGCGGTGCTGCCCAGGGTCACCAGACCGTTACGGGTGGTCACCTGCACCGTGACGGTGTTGCCGGTGGTCACCGAGGACGTGCCGCTGATGTCCCAGTTGTAACGGTTGTTGGAACGTGCGGTGACGGTTGCCGCGGTGACCGTGAGGGTCTCGGTCGGCGGCTTGGGCGACACTTGCACGGTGACGGTGCCATTGCCGGATAGCGCGCCGATCGAGTCACGCGCCACGTAGGTGAACGTGGTGGTGAACGGCGCGGTGACCGTGGCCGGTGGCGTGTAGGTAACCGTGGTGCCGTTGTGGCTGACCGTGCCGCGACCGACCGGAGGCTGAGTGACACTGGCCACGGCCAGCGGCAGGTTGCCTTCAGGGTCAGTGTCGTTGGCCAGCACGTTGATGGTCAGCGGTACGCCCAGGGTCGCCACGCTGTCGGCGACAGCGGTCGGTGCACGGTTGGGCACGACGTTGACGGTCACCGTGGCCGGTTCGGACTTCAGCCCTTTGGCGTCCTGGGCGCGGTAGCTGAAGATCGCCGGGAAGGCCGTGGTGGCACCGACAGGCGGGGTATAGGTCACCGACGTGGTGCCATTGAGAGCCACCGTCCCCAGGCCTGTACCCGGTTGGGTGAGGTCGGTGATGGTCAGCGGCATGTCGCCATCGGGGTCGGTGTCGTTGGTCAGCAGGTTGAGGGTCAGCGGCACGCCGACACTGGTCCCGCCGACATCGGCCTGGGCCAGCGGCGGTTGGTTCTCGGCCGTGACCGGCGCATTACCGACCACCGTCACCGGCTCGACGTCACTGCCGCCACGGGCGGATTTGACCGTCACGGTGGCAGGGGGCTGGGTCAGATCGGTGACGGTCAGGGTCTGCAGCGTGCCGGACTTGGACAGGCGCCCATAGCCCTGGGCGACTAGGTCCGGTATCTGCACTTCATCACTGGAGCTGGCTTCGATCACCAGGCGTTTGCTGGCCCAGTCGAAGCGGGCGGTACTAACTTTCACCACGTCGCTGAGCTTGCTCGACAACGCCGTTGGCCGGGTACCGCCTGCGGTGCTGCTGGCGGTGACCACCACCACCGAAGGCGGTGCGGTCTGGTTCAACTGCTGGCTGAAGAACAGTCCGCTGTTGTCGGATAACAGGTTGAACTCGCAAGGCGAGGGTGGGCTGCCGACCAACGCCAGGCCATAGCGCATGCACAGGCTGGCATCGCTCGGTGCCTTGGCGAACACCTCGACGCGGGTACCGTTGCCGTTACGTTGATAGGTGGCACGCTCCAGGTTCACAGGTGTCTGCGCGCGTGGGTCGAGCACTTTGCCCGAGAGCGTGAACACGTTGGTCTGGATGTGTCCGGCCGGGCCGTCGATGGCCACGAAGTTGGTATTGAACGGGCTGCCGGTCACTGCCTCGGTGATATTGGGGTCGCCGATGAAGGTCTCGGTGGCGCCGGTGTCCGGGTTGAGCTCGGTATAGAAGCCCGTGGCGCTGCGCAGGAACGGCCCGATGTCGCCTTTGAGCGCGCCGCTGAAGTCACCCGGCGCGCCAATGCCGATGTCGCGGGTGATGTTGATCGCGCGCCGGCCGGGGGTGTTGACGACCACGGTTTCGACGCCGTAGGGGTGGGTGATGCGGTAGGTGCCGGCGGTCGGTACCGAGGCGCGGATGCGGATCCGGGCGAAGCTTTGCTGGTCGCCATCGACCGGGTTCTCGGCGGCGAAGGCCGCTTCGATGCCCGCGACGTAGACTTCCAGTTCATAGCCGCTGTTGCCCACGGCAGGAATCGAGGTTTCGGCCAGGAACCAGAACATCTCCGGCGGCCAGTTGTCCGGGAACACCAGCGGCAGCGTGTCGTCATACACGCCCGGCTCCGGCAGCAAGGTGCACATGTAGGCAGGTGCTCCGGGTGCGCCAGGTGCCCGTGAGCTAGTAGCACGCGACTGGCACAGCTCCAGCGACAGTTCGCTGGCGTCCTTGTACCACATCGGATAACCGCCGGTGGCCAGGGTGTAGGGGCCTGGATCGACCTCGGTGAGCGCAGCCGATACCGCGCCGCTGAGAGAGAGGGAAAGCCCGGCGGCGTAAAGTGCCCGGCGTGGCCAAGTGTTCATGCTGCCTCCTTGAAGGCGGAGCCTTTGTCTGTTCATGGCACCAGCACCACGTCTTCGCTGTCGCTACCGCCGTTGTCGCTGGTGACTTGCACCTTCGCGGGCGGAATCGGCGAGAGCCCTGTGCTCAATGTCTTCACCGCGCCGTTGCCGGAGAGGCTGCCGATCAGCGTGCCGTTGCCGGTGCGGGCGACCATGGCGGGCGGCGAGGTCTCGTCGCTGCTGCTGGCGACCAGGGTCAGCTGGCCGCTGGCCAAGCTGTATTCGGCACGGGTTATCGTCACCAGGTCGGTCAGCGGCAGGTTCGCGCTGGTGGCGGTGCTGGTGGGGATGGCCACGCTGTTGTCCGCGGTGACGGTCATGGTGGTTGGCAGCGTCGGGTCGAGCGTCGACTGGGCGTACCAGGTGCCGGTCTTGTTGGCCTCGGTCAGCGGCAGGTTGGGCGACTGGCTGGTGAGGTTCACGGCGGCCGGAGGTGGGGGCGCCAGGACGAAGACATCTTGCTGGGCGCGCAGGTCGCCGTTTTCGGTGTGCTTGGAATAGGTGCTGCGCTGGGGCAGCAACGGGGTCGGTAGATTGACCGTGGAGAGTTTGCCGGACACCGCGAACAGTTCGGTGCGCAGGTCGATGCCATTGGGGCCTTCGATCCGCACGAAGTTGGTGTTGAACGGGCTGCCGGTCACGGCTTCGTTGAGGTTCGGGTCGCCGATGAACCGCTCGCTCGCCCCGGTGCTGGGGTTGGTTTCGGTGTACGGCCCATTGACGCTGCGCAGGAACGGCCCGATGTCACCCTTGAGCGCCCCGGTGAAATTGCCGGGCGAGCCGATGCCGATGTCGCGGGTCATGTTGATCGCCCGCCGGCCCGGGGTGGCCACGTCGAACACCTCGACGCCGTAGGGGTGGGTGATGATGTAGGTGCCAGCGGTGGGCACATCGACGCGGATGCGCACGCGGGCGAAGCTGATTTGGTCGCCTTCGAGAGGGTCGCCACCGCCGAACGCGGCTTCGATCGCCGAGACGTACCCCAGGTTGACCCCGCGGGCGGCGTCATTGATTGCGGCATCGGCGGTGAACCAGAACGCCTCGTCAGGGAAGTTGCTGGGGAAGACGATTGGCTGGGTGTCGTCGAACACGCCCGGGGTCGGCAGCAGGGTGCACATGTACGACGGCGCACCAGGCGCCCCGGCCACCCGCGAGCTCACCGCCTTGGTCAGGCACAGGTCCAGTACCCGGCCATGGGTGTCCTGGTACCACGCGGCGAAGCCGCCGTTTTCCGGTGTGTAGGTGCCCTGGTCGACCGCATTGAGGGCGGCCTGGGCGGGAAGCTGGAGCATGCTGGCGAAGATCGCCACTGCCAGCGGGTGGGGTATCGGTCGGTGCATGAGTCAAACCCTCCTGCAAACGAGCCCATCGGGTGGGGCGTCTGCACAGGGATCGGCAACAGCCGTGCCACTTTTCTGATATTGCGCTGCAGGCCTTGTGGGACGTGGCTTTGGTGGATCCTCCAGAGCACTTCTGGGCCAAGCGGTGGTGGGCTGAGTCCCCCAGCATTGGGGAATTGGGGCGCGTGGTGTGGGGCGTTCTGTGCGTGGGTGAACCCGCTTCTCGACTGGCGTGATCGTGGTGGACGCGGGTTCATTCGTGAAAAGGCGTGCGCACAGATCGCCAGTGCCTTTACGTAAACGTAAGCTTTGTGCCAACCTGCCTCCCAACCGGATGACGGCCCGGGGATTCTGACGCACACTGCAACAAGTCCCGGAGCCCTTCCCCCGTGGGGGCACAGCTGGAGTAAACGATGGCGCGACAATTCCCAATAACAAACGCCTCCGACCCTTTGCAGGAATCCCGCCAGGCCCGGCTCAAGCTGGCCAACGAGGGCGAACTGCCCTCCGGGATGCTGCGCGAGGAGATCGATGCCTCCTGGCGTCGTAGCCTTGGCCATGGCCTGGACTGCCTGCAGGACGAACAAGTGGGCTTGGGCACCCGGCCGGGGCATGACCTGCGCTCGCTGCTCGAGCACAACCGCTTGCTGATCGACGCGGTGGCCCCGGAGCTCGATTACCTGGTCAAGCGCCAGGGCAAGAGCGGCATCGTCATCCTCGGTGACGCCCAGGCCAACGTTCTGGCCATCGAGGGCCAGACCCACGTACTCGGCCGCGAGGGCCTGCGTGACCTGCACCCTGGCAGTTGCTGGAGCGAGGCGCTACGCGGCACCAATGCCATCGGCACGGCGGTGGTCGAAGGCCGCCCGACGCTGATCAACTGTGGCGAACACTACCTGGACCGGCTGAGCCCGTTCTCGTGCACCTCGGTCCCCCTGCGTGACCCGCGCGGGGAAGTGATCGGCGTGCTGGACATCACCCGCGAAGGGGTGATGACCCAACCCCAGGACAACCTCTCCACCCTGATGCTCGCTGCCGGCAACATCGAAAGCCGGCTGTTCGGCCTGTGTCACCCCGAGCACCTGGTGCTGGCTTTCCACAGTCGCCCGCAATACCTCACCAGTGCCTGGCAGGGGCTGTTGGCCCTGAGCCTGGATGGCGAAGTGCTGGCGGCCAACGACAACGCCTGCCAGTTGTTGCAGGTCTCGCGCCAGGCGTTGATCGGCCGGCGCAGCAGCGATTTGCTCGGCGAACGCTCACCGGCCTTCATCGCCCGCCTGTGGCAGGGTGGGGTCAGCAGTGTGCAGACCGCCAAGGGCGAGTTTTTCTTCCGCGCCCTGCAACTGCCTCGTCACGGCAACCTCGGCGTCAGCGTGGCGCCTGGCAAACCCCTCAATTCGAACAAGTCCCCGGCCCTGGAAGCCCTGGCCGGCGGCGATGCGCGCCTGGCCCGAAGCCTGCGCATGGCGCGTCAGGGCCTGGTCAGTGGCCTGCCGGTGTTGCTGCTGGGCGAGACCGGCACCGGCAAGGAAGTGGCTGCCCGCGCCTTGCACCAGGCCAGCCCGCGCGCCGACAAACCCTTCGTTGCCGTCAACTGTGCGGCGATCCCCGAGGGGCTGATCGAGTCCGAACTGTTCGGCTACCGCGAGGGCGCCTTTACCGGCTCGCGCCGCGGCGGCATGGTCGGGCGCCTGATGCAGGCCCACGGCGGCACGTTGTTCCTCGACGAGATCGGCGACATGCCCCTGGCCCTGCAGGCACGACTGCTGCGGGTGCTGCAGGAGCGCCGAGTGGCCCCGTTGGGCGCCGGTGAGGAGCAGGACATCGACGTGGCGTTGATCTGCGCCACCCACCGTGACCTCAAGCGCCTGGTGGCCGAACAGCATTTTCGCGAGGACCTGTACTACCGGGTCAACGGCGTCTCCCTGCGCCTGCCGGCGCTGCGCGAGCGGGACGATCTGGCGAGCATCGTCGAGGGGCTGCTGGACAAGTTCGGCGCCAAGGGCGTGACCCTCGACCCGGCCTTGGCCGAGCTGCTCGAGGGCTTTGACTGGCCGGGCAACATCCGCCAGCTGGAAATGGTGCTGCGCACCGCCCTGGCCATGCGCGAGGAGGGTGAGCAGGTGCTGAGCCTGGAGCACCTGACCGACTGCCTGCTGGACGAGCTTGCCAGCGGCGCGGTGCCCTCCGGCAGCCTGCGTGAAAACGAGCTGGAACTGATCCGTGGGGCGTTGACCCGGCACCAAGGCAATGTTTCTGCCGCTGCCGAAGCCTTGGGCATCAGCCGGGCCACGCTGTACCGCAAGCTCAAGCACCTGCGCAGCTGACATGGGCGGCCTGTTCGCACGGCTGGTGGAAACCAGCGATCCGCTGCTGATGCGCCAGGCCCTGGCCTGGTTGTATGGTTTCGTGCGCCCGCACCGGCGGGCCATCGCCCTGCTGCTGGGGCTGTCGTTGTGCGCCTCGCTGCTGGCCCTGGCCCAGCCCTGGCTGGTCAAGACGCTGATCGACGAAGGCTTGCTGGCGCGCGATTACACGACTCTTTGGCACATGGCGGCGGTGATGATCTTGGCCGGCGTGCTCGGCACGCTGCTAGCAGGCATCAACCGCTACCTGCACACGCGCTTGTCGGGGCGCATTCTGTTTGCCCTGCGCGATGACCTCTATCGGCATCTGCAGCAGCTGTCGCCGACGTTCTACGGACGTCGGCGCACCGGCGACATCCTCTCCCGGCTCGACGGCGATGTCGCCGAGATCCAGCGTTTTGCCGTGGACTCGCTGTTTTCGGCGGTGTCCAGCGTGATCGGCCTGCTCGGTGCGCTGACCTTGATGCTGATGCTCTCCTGGCAGCTGTCGTTGTTGCTGGCGCTGTTGATTCCTGTCGAAGTGCTGTGGCTGCGCTGGATGCGGCGCAAGGTCGAGCGTGAGGTGCGCAGCCTGCGCGAGCGTTCGACGGACGTGTCGTCGTTTCTGGTCGAGACCCTGCCGGCCATGAAGTTCATCCAGGCAGCGGGCCAGCAAGGCCGCGAGGCCGGGCGCCTGGAGCAGCTCGGCCAAGGCTACATGGGCCAGTTGCTCAAGGTGCAGGTGACCGAGTTCTTCACCCAGGCGGTGCCCGGCACGCTTACCTCCTTGTGCCGCGCTTGTGCGTTTCTGGTCGGCGGCTGGTGGGTGATCCAGGGGACTTGGCAGTTGGGTGCGCTGATCGCCTTTTCCACCTACCTGGGGATGGCCGTGGGGCCGGTGCAGAGCCTGCTGGGTCTGTACGTGGCGGTGCAGCGCATGGCGGTGAGCCTGGGCCGGGTGATGGAGCTCAAGCAGGAGCCGGTGGCGGTGCATGAGGCCCCGTCGCCCAGGCCCATGCCGGACGGCCCGGGGGAGCTGCGTCTGGAGCGGTTGGCCTTTGCCCACGCCGGGCGCCAGGGCGCGGTGCTGCAGGAGGTGGACGTCTGCATCCCGGGCGGGCTGAAAGTCGCCATCAGCGGCGCCTCGGGTGTCGGCAAATCGACCCTGATCGACCTGCTGCAGCGCTTCTACGACCCCGATGCCGGGCGCATCCTGCTTGACGGCACGGACCTTCGCGAGCTGGACCTGCAGGCGTTGCGCCGGCGTATCGCGGTGGTCAGCCAGGACATCGTGCTGTTTCGCGGCACCCTGGCGCAGAACCTGGCCTACAGCACGCCCGAGGCCAGCCTGGCCGATCTGCAGCGGGTGGTGCGCCTGACCCAACTGGAGGGGTTGGTGCAAAGCCTACCGCTGGGCCTGGACGGGCTGTTGGGCGAGCGTGGCCAACAGCTGTCCGGCGGGCAGAAACAACGCATCGCCATTGCCCGCGCGCTGCTGCAGGATCCTGCGATCCTGGTGCTCGACGAGGCCACTTCGGCGGTGGACGAAGCCACCGAGCGTGAGGTCATCGCAGCTATCGACCAACTGTTCGCCGGTCGTACCCGCATCCTGATCAGCCATCGCGCCTCGACCCTCGCCGACGCCGACCTGCACCTGCAGTTGCACGACGGCCAGTTGCAGGTCAGGCCCCAGGAGGTTGCCGGCCATGGCCAGTGAACTGCGTATCGGCGTGATCGACAGCGGTTGCTCGCCGGAGCAGGCCCCAATGTTGGTCGCGTCACGGCGCTTTCGGCTCGAAGAGGGGGTGCTGTGCGAAGAGGCGCCGGTGCCGGACTATCTGGGCCATGGCAGTGCGGTGCTGGCCCGTCTGCAATCGGAAGCGGGGGCGCTGCCGATGCTGATGGCCCAGGTCTTCGAGCGGCAATGGAGCACCAGCGCCCTGCAGGTCGCCGCAGCATTGCTCTGGCTGGTGGAAGAGGGCGCGACTTTGGTCAACCTGAGCCTGGGCCTGCATCAGGACCGGCCCGTGCTGCGCCAGGCATGCGCCGAAGCACAGGCGGCCGGTGTGCTGCTGTGCGCCTCAAGCCCCGCCCGGGGTGGGCCGGTGTATCCGGCCAGTTACCCCGGCGTGCTGCGCATTACCGGTGATGCCCGTTGCGCACCGGGGCAGTGGTCCTGGCTGGGCAGTGGCCAGGCTGACATCGGCGGCTATGTCGGCGGGCAGGGCATGGCCGGGGCGAGCCTGGCCTGTGCCGCCCTGAGCGGGCGGATAGCCCGCCTGCTGGAGCAGCACCCCGAGATGGATCATCCCCAGCTGCTGGCGCACCTGCGCGAGGCGGCTGCCTTCACCGGCCCCGAGCGCAGAGGCGCCTACAATGGCTGACCCCCGCATCCTCGTACTGGGCGCAGGCCCAGCAGGCGCAGCCACGGCCCTGGGCCTGCGGCGCCTTGGCTACCCCGTCACGGTGGTCTCGGACTGGCGTCGTTTCGCCGCGGTCGAGGGCGTCTCCGAACGCGTGCTGGAGGGCCTGCGCCATGCCGGGCTGGGTAGGGCGCTGGGCGAGGCGGTGAGTCTGGCGAAGCGCCAGGTGCACTGGAATGGCGAGCACCTGCGGCTGAATCAGGAATATTTACTCGATCGCCCAGCGTTCGACCGTGCCTTGCGTGGCGATCTGCTGCGCGCAGGCGTGACGTTGATCGAAGGCCGGGTGCGCGACATTCGCCATGACGGTGGGCACCAGGTGCGACTGGACGATGGCCAGGTGCTGCGGGCAGATTTTCTGGTGGAAGCCCGTGGCCGCCAGGCACCGCTGGCGGCCGATCGGTCGCGCGGTCCGGAAACCGTCAGCCTGCTCAACCGTTGGCAGGGCGCGCCTGGGGAGCCTGCGTCGGCAGTGCAGAGCCTGGACGACGGCTGGGCCTGGATGGCGCGGCTGGCCGACGGCCAGTGCTACTGGCAGATCACGCTCGATGCCGATGCGGCGGGCCTGCCCGGCAAGGCTGTGCTACCGGCGTACTGCGCCGCACGGCGAGGGCAATCGACGCTGGTGGCGGAGCTATTCGATGAGCAGGCGCTGCAGCCTTGTGAGGTGCATGCCCGCAGCAGCACGGCGATCCTGGCGGGTGAGTGCGTGGGCAATGGCTGGATAAGGGTGGGGGATGCGGCGATGGCCGTGGACCCCTTGTCGGGCAATGGCATCTTCCAGTCGCTGTCGTCGGCGTTGCAGGCACCGGTGGTGATCAACACCTTGCTGCGCCGGCCCGAGCGCGCCGCCTTGGCGCGACAGTTTCACCAGGAGCGGATCGAGCAGTTGTTTCTGCGCTTTGCCCGCATCGGCCGGGACTTCTACGCCCAGGAGCTGGGCCGCGCCGAGCACCCGTTCTGGGCGCGGCGCCGGGTATGGCCGGACGCCCAGCCGATGCACGCGGCGGCGGATTGGCAGGCCGTGCAGGTGGCGCGCCGGCCCGTGCTGCGCGACAGCCTGGTGGAGGAGGCCGAGGTGGTCGTGACCCGGGACCAGCCGCTGGGGATCTGGCACTTGCAGGGGGTCGAACTGGCCCCGGTGGTGCGGGCGGTGAGGGCGGGCGCGTCGTTGCAGTCGGTACTGGGCGCGATGGCGGTGGAGCAGCAAGGGATGCTGCGGCGGTGGCTGGGCGAGCAGGGGTATCGGTGAGGTCGCTGGGGCTGCACAGCAGCCCCATACCCCTAGAAGAAGGTCCCGACCAGCAGTTGCAGGTAGGTCCCGGTATCCCGCCCACCCAATTGCACGCCGCCGTCACTGGCACTGCGCTCAGGGGTGTAGAACCCCACCAGTGGGCTGATCAGCAGGTGGTCATTGACCATCCACTCCACATACAGGTCCACTTCACGCCCGCCCAGATTGCCCGGGTCGGTGTCCAGGGTATCGAAGTCGAAATACAGCGCGCCCAGGGTCAGGTTGTCCCGTGGCTTGGCCTTTAGCCCGACGTGATGCACCTGGGTGTTGCTGTTGAACGGCCCGGCATAGTTGGCCGCAACCTCGCCCTGGAACCAGGTGCCATAGCCGCGGCTCGCGCCGTAGAACAGCGGGTCGAAGTCCTCGGAGAAGCGGCTGTAGCGGTAGGTGGCCGTCGGCGACCAGGGCACGTCGGAGAAGGTCCAGTTGCCCTCCAGGTACCAGGCGTTCTCGCGCCCGCCGGTGCGGTCCTGAGTGACGTATTCGGCGGCCAGCTCCAGGTCTTTCACACCCAGGTTGCCGCGCCCGCGCAGGCTGTAGGTGTCCATGCCGTCGCGGTGCTCCAGGCCCATGATCTGGGCATAGCGACGGTCTACGTCCAACCCGCGGATCCAGCTCACGCCCAGGGTGCCTGCGTCGGCGACATGCTCCAGGTTGGTCACGGCCAGGGATGTATCAGCCTGGTAGTGGTTGTCGGACTTGAGCCACATCAGGTCGCCTCGCCAGCCTTGGCTGCCGCCCAGGCGTACGACCGCCGTGCGGTCGAAGGCCTTTCGCGCGGCCAGGTAATAGGCGCCACCGCGGTTGAAGTTGGCGCCCAGATCGACCTTGCCGAGGTTGACCGGATCGCCCTGGATCAAGAACCCGTCGCCCAGCGTCACCACCTGGCGTCCACCAGAGACATCGATGCCATCTTCACCCAGCGCCGGGAACAGAGTGCCCGAACGCCAGCCCAGGTAGGCGTCTTCCACGGCGGTACGGCGTTCGTCGCCCAAGGTGAGCCCGGCCGCATCGCCATCGCCCCAGGTGGCGGAGCTGAGCAGGCTGAAGGCGCCATACAGCGAACCTGCCTCGGCCAGGGCCTGGCTCCCGCTGAGCCCATACTTGACGTAGCCCTCGCGCCAGGCGCTGCTGCCGGGCTGACGGTTGCCGGCCTGGTTGAAGCTTTCGTCACTGTGAAAAACGCCGAACAGCGCCTCGAGGTCGGCGTTCAGGACGGTGCCATCCTGGTTGTACAGCTCCTGGGCCTGGGTGAGGGGGGCGGCGGCCAGCAGGGCCAATGTGCAGGCGAGTGTGTGCCTCATGGTGTGCTCCATGTTTGTTTTTGTTTTGTGTTGTCTGTTCCGGCCTCTTCGTGGGTAAACCCCACAGGTACTACGCAGACCCTGTGGGAGTGGGTTTACCCGCGAATCGGGCGACGCGAGTTGAAGATCAGAGCTTGATCAGCACCGACTTGAGCTCGGTGTAGTGCTCGATGGCGTTGGCCCCCATCTCGCGACCGACGCCGGAGAGCTTGTAGCCACCGAAGGGCAGGGATGGGTCCAGGGCGCTGTGGCAGTTGACCCACACCGAGCCTGACTTGATACGCGGAATCATCCGGTGGACCGCGCCCAAGTCGTTGGACCAGATGCTCGCCCCCAGCCCATAGGGGTTGTCGTTGGCCAGGCGCACCACCTCATCGATGTCGTCGAAAGGCATGGCCACCAGTACCGGCCCGAAGATCTCCTCCTGGACCAGGCGATGACGCTGGTCGACGTCGACGATCACCGTCGGTTTGACGAAGTAGCCGGGCCCGAAACCTTCGCCCCCGCAGGCGATGGTGGCGCCCAGCTCACGGCCTAGGTTGATGTAGCCGGTGACTCGGTCTTGTTGCTTGGCCGAGATCAGCGGCCCCATCTGCACCGAGGGGTCCAGGCCATTGCCCAGCTTCATGCCATTGGCAATGCCCGCGATGTCGGCCACCACGCTGTCGAAGTGCTTGCGGTGTACATACAGCCGGGAGCCGGCGCAGCACACCTGTCCTTGGTTGAAGAAGATCGCCGTGGCAGCGCCTGCAGCGGCTTCCTGCAGGTTGGCGTCGGGCATGACGATGGTGGGCGACTTGCCGCCCAGCTCCAGGGTGACCCGGGTCATGTTGTCCATGGCCGCCTTGCCGATCTGCTTGCCGACCTCGGTGGAGCCGGTGAAGGTCAGTTTGTCCACGCCCGGGTGGCTGCTCAGGGCGGCACCGGCGTTGAGGCCGGTGCCGGTGACCACGTTGAAGACCCCGGCCGGGTAGCCAGCCTCGTCCACCAGTTCGGCCAGCTTAAGGGCGGTCAGCGGGGTTTCGTCGGCGGGCTTGAGCACCAGGGTGCAGCCGGTGGCCAGGGCCGGGCCGAGTTTCCAGCAGGCCAGCAGCAACGGGAAGTTCCAGGCCACGATCGCACCGACCACGCCCACTGCCTCGCGGCGGATGAAACCGTGGAACTGCTCGTTCGGCATCAAGGGCAGGGACGGCTCGACGGTGCTGCCTTCGATCTTGGTGGCCCAGCCGGCCATGTAGCGTAGAAAATCGATCGCAAGTTGGACGTCCATCACCTGGGCCACGGCAGCGCTCTTGCCGTTGTTCAGGCATTCGAGCTCGGCCAGCACCTGGGCGTCGCGCTCCATCAGGTCGGCCAGGCGCCACAGCAGGTTCTGCCGTTCGCGTGGGCGCAGGCGGCTCCAGGGCGAGTCGTCGAAGGCCTGGCGTGCGGCGCTCACTGCCCGGTCCACATCTTGCGGGTCGGCCGAAGGCACTTCGCCCAGAACCTCACCTGTGGCCGGGTTGCGAAAACTCATGGTCCGACCGCTGGCGGCGTCCTGCCAGTCAGCGCCGATGCGCATCTTCAGCTTGCGCTCGACAAATGCGCGGGTGGCAGGAAGGAGGGGCAGTTCGCAATGCATGGTTCGGTGCCTCTTGTCATTGGAGTGTGGAGGCACCTGCGCAATGGCCGTGCCAAGGCGCGACGGGTGCGTCAATGGCCTTGAGTGACAAGGGTTTCGCGCGGGGTCGAGGTCCAGCGCCAAGGGCTATGCTGTTGCACATTGAGACGGGGTGAGACGCTGTTGAAACAGTGGGACCGAGTTGGGCGCTTCGCGGGTGAACCCGCTTCCACAGGTACAGCGGTGACAGTGAGTGCACCGCAGAAGCAGTGGGGGTTGCTGCTCTCACAGGTTCACCCGCGAAGCGCCCGACGCCGAAGCCGTGTCTCACACTGAAACAGCCTGTCGCGAAATGGGACGTTCCGGCCCGCCAGTGGCTATATGAAATCCCCGGGGAAAAGCAATCAACATATTGAAAAAAAAGGTTTTTACGAAGGCTGGCACACTTTCTGTATCAGCCCCCAGCACATGCACCAGCGGTATCAGAGCGTGCGATAACGATAAGAACAACACCGTGGAGGTCTGACCTTGAAGACGACTCGACTCCGGCGGCATGCGGGCAAACTGGCGCTGGTCGCCGCCGCACTGCTGAGCACCCAGGCCATGGCGGCCGAGCAGGGCCCGAGCCTGTTGCAATCGAAGTGCATGGGGTGCCATATCCCCGAAGGCAACGACAGTTACAGCCGCATCAGCCATCAGCGCAAGACGCCAGAAGGCTGGCTGATGAGCATCGCGCGCATGCAGGTGATGCACGGCCTGCAGATCAGCGACGATGACCGTCGCACCTTGGTCAAGTACCTGGCGGACAAGCAGGGCCTGGCGCCCAGCGAGACCGAAGGCGTGCGTTACGCCATGGAGCGCCGGCTGAACACCGTCGAGCACTTCGACGACCAGACCAGCCAGATGTGCGGCCGCTGTCACTCCGGCGCCCGCGTCGCCCTGCAGCGCCGCCCGGCCCAGGAATGGGAACACCTGGTCAATTTCCACCTCGGCCAATGGCCGTCCCTCGAATACCAGGCCCAGGCCCGCGACCGCGACTGGCTGGACATCGCCTTGAAGCAGATGGTCCCGGACCTGGCCAAGCGCTACCCCCTCGACAACCCCGCCTGGGCCCAATGGCTCAAGACCCGGCCCAAGGCCGATGCCTTGCCGGGCCAGTGGGCCTTCAGTGGGCACATGCTGGCCAAGGGCGATGTACGTGGCGTGATGAGCGTGACCGCCGACAAAGACGACACCTTCAAGGTCGAGGTCAAGGGCACCTATGCCGATGGCACGCCGTTCAACGGCAGCGGCTCGGCGATTCTCTATAACGGCTATGAATGGCGCGGCAACGTGAAGGTCGGCGACAGCAACCTGCGCCAGGTGTTCGCCGCACTGGACGGTGAGATGAAGGGGCGCATGTTCGAGGCCGACCATGACGAGCGTGGCCTTGACTTCAGCGCAGTGAAAGAGGGCAAGGCACGCCTGCTGGCTGTGCAGCCGGCGTTCATCAAGGCTGGTAGCGAAAGCGAGATCACCTTGGTCGGCAGCGGCCTGTCCGGCAAGCCGGCGCTGGGCGCTGGGGTCGAGGTGGTCGAGGTGCTGGAGTCCACGCCGACGCAGGTCAGGGTCAAGGCTCGCGCCGCGGCCGATGCTGCGCCAGGTCAGCGCGAGGTGGCTGTAGGCGCGCTCAAGGGCGTGAGTCTGGCGGTGTACGACAAGGTCGAAGAGGTCAAGGTGGTACCTGCGTTCTCCATCGCCCGCATTGGTGAAAACGGCGGCTCCACACCCAAGGTCCAGGGCCGCTTCGAGGCCGAGGCCTGGGGCAAGGACGCCAACGGCCAGCCCCTGCGTATCGGCTACCTGCCGGCCAAATGGAAGGTCGAGCCGTTCAACGAGCGCGCCGTGGAAGACGAAGACGTGAAGTTCGCAGGCCAAATGCAGCCTGACGGCATCTTCATGCCGGCCGGTGCCGGCCCCAACCCCGAGCGCAAGATGATGACCAACAACGCCGGCAACCTGAAGGTCATCGCCGAACTCGAAGACGGCGGGCAGAAGGGCGAAGGCCACTTGATCGTCACCGTGCAGCGCTGGAACAACCCGCCGTTGCCATGACGGCCGGTTGTCGCACGTGCCACCGAAGAACGGGCTGAAGAATCATCGAGAGGTCGCCATGGGCGCACTATTGAACCTGGTCGAACGCAACCTGCACGAAGTGCAGGTGGATGCCGACCGCATGCTCTTTCATATCCCCAGCAGTTCGCTGTTCGCCGCCGATGCGGTGACCGGCGACATCATCGACACCCTGCGCCAGCAAGGCTGCTCCGCCGAAGAGCTGGTGCAGCGCCTGGGGCAACGCTTCACCGGGCAGGACATCGAAGACACCTTGCGTGAGCTGATCGCCCTTGAGCTGGTCAGCGACGGCTCGCCGCTGACGCCGGAGATCGCCCTGCGCAAGGTCGAGCGCACGGCGCTCAACACCGTGGTGCTCAACGTCAACACCGGCTGCAACCTCAGCTGCACCTACTGCTACAAGGAAGACCTGGACAAACCCTCGGCCGGCAAGAAGATGAGCGCCGCCACCGCCGAAGCCTCGGTGGAGATGCTGCTCAAGGAATCGCCTGACGAGCAACGCTACAGCGTGGTGTTCTTCGGCGGCGAGCCGTTGTCCAACCGGCCGCTGATCGAGCACATGGTCGCCTACTGCGAGCGTCGGTTCACCGAGGCGGGCAAGCAGGTCGAGTTCATCATGACCACCAATGCCACGCTGCTCACCGAAGAGATCGTCGATTGGCTCAACGCCCATCGCTTTGGCCTGTCGGTGAGCATCGACGGGCCAAAGACCGTGCACGATCGCAACCGCATCACGGTGGGCGGGCAGGGCACCTATGACGTGGTGCGGCGCAAGGTCGACATGCTGCTGTCGCGCTACCACAGCCGGCCCGTCGGGGCACGGGTCACCTTGACCCGTGGCATCACCGACGTGGAGACCATCTGGAACCACCTGTTCAACGAGCTCGGTTTCGCCGAAGTCGGTTTCGCCCCGGTCACCTCCGGCGACATGGCCAGTTTCAACCTGACCGGCGAAGAACTGGTGCAGGTCTTCGCCAACATGAAGGCCTTGGGCCGGCGCTACCTTGAGGCCGCGCTGGAGCACCGCAACATCGGTTTTTCCAACCTGCACCAGCTGATCACCGATATCCACGAGGGCCACAAGAAGGCACTGCCGTGCGGCGCCGGGCTGAAAATGCTGGCGGTGGACCACGAAGGCGAGCTGAACCTCTGCCATCGCTTCACCGGCTCCAGCCTGCCCACCTTCGGCAATGTGCACCAAGGCGTGAAACAGGCGCAGCTCAATGATTTTCTGTCCCAGCGTCTGGACCGCAGCGGCACCGGCTGCGACAGCTGCCGCATCCGCAACCTGTGTTCCGGCGGTTGCTACCACGAGAGCTATGCGCGCTATGGCGACCCCACCCACCCGACCTACCACTACTGCGAACTGATGCGTGACTGGGTGGACTTCGGCATCGAAGTCTACAGCCGCATCATGGCCGCCAACCCGGCCTTCATCGATCGCTACATCACTCCGCGGAAGGCGCACTGACATGAAGCACTTGAAGCCCCTGAACAACAAGGCCCGCATCCTTGAGCAGGCCGCCGCTGAAGACCGCGTGGAAGAAGTCGTGGCCATGAGTGCGGTAGCCGGTTGCACCGCCACCACCGACCCGGGCTGGGAAGTGGACGCCTTTGGTGGTGTCAGCTCCCTGTGCCAGCCGATGGAGGCCGACCTGTACGGCTGCTCCGACCCGTGCTGGTGGCCTGCCCAGGTGCCGGACATGATGAGCACCTACCAGGACTGGAACGCCCAGGCCACCAACTCGATGGAAGACTGGCGCAACCTGGGCACCGTGTTCCCGAAAGACAAGTGACCGGCCCGACAAGAACAACAAGGGGAAACCGCATGAAACCTGGATTCTGCGCACAGCTCGCGCTCACCGCCGCCATCTGTGCCGGCGCCTGGACGGCCCAGGCCGCTGACACCGGGCCCGCCCTCAAGGCCGGCCACGAGTACCTGATCGCCACCAACTACCCGAACAACCTGCACGTGGTGGATGTGGCCAGCGACACGCTCTACAAAACCTGCCGCATGCCGGACGCCTTCGGCCCCGGCACGGCGATGATGGCGCCGGACAAGCGCACCGCGTACGTGCTCAACAACCACTTCGGTGATATCTATGGCATCGACCTGGACACCTGCGGCACCACCTTCCACGCCAATCTTTCCAGCGTGCCGGGCGAGGTGGGACGTTCGATGTTCTCCTTCGCCATCAGCCCCGATGGCAAGGAAGTGTATGCAACGGTCAATCCGACCCAGCGCCTGAACGACCACTACGTGGTCAAGCCGCCGCGCCTGGAGGTGTTCCGCACCGCCGATGGGCTCGATGCCAAGCCGGTGCGCCACTTCCCCATGCCGCGCCAGGTCTACCTGATGCGCGCCGGTGATGACGGCAGCCTGTACGTGGCCGGGGCGGACATCTACAAGATGGACGTGAACACCGGCAAGTACGAGGTGGCGTTGCCCCTGCGCAACTGGAACCGCCCAGGCTACAGCGCGCCGGACGTGCTGTATTTCTGGCCGCACCAGACTGGCCGCCATGAGTTCTCGATGCTCTACACCGTGGCCAAGTTCAAGGACGCCAAGCAGGACCCGAACGAGGCCGCATTGCTGTATGGCTACCTGTCCGTGGACCTTAAGACCGGCAAGACCCACACCCAGGAGTTCGCCGACCTCACCGAGCTGTACTTCACCGGCCTGCGCTCGCCCAAGGACCCCAACCAGATGTACGGCGTGCTCAACCGTTTGGCCCGCTATGACATCAAGGAGCGCAAGCTGATCCAGGCCGCGAATCTGGACCACACTTACTACTGTGTGGCGTTCGATCGCTCCGGCAGCAAGCTTTACCTGGCCGGGACCTTCAACGACATCGCGGTGTTCGATCCGCAGACGATGAAGAAGGTGAAGAACATCAAGCTGCCCGGTGGTGACATGGCCATTACCACCACCCAGGTGTTCGTCCGCTAGTCGGTGGTGGCTGCTTCGTGGGCCTCTTCCACACGTGCGCCTCGCACGGCGTGTGGAAGTGGCTTCATCGAGGCGTCGAACTGCCGCGAAGCAGTCAACGCGATGGATGGCACGGGCTTCGCCCGTGTTCTCGGGTAAACCCGCTCCTACAGGGCGCGTTGGTGTGCAAATAGGTGCGCACAATGCAAAGCCTGTGGGCGCGGGGACAGTGGCTTGCTCCATAAACGCTAGAACAACAAGAGAGTGCCCATGCTTCAGCCAAGCTACTCCCAGGGCGACCCTGACAAGGCCTTGCTCACTCATTGCATCGGCGACGCCTTCGACGCCACCGTCGCGCGCTTTCCCGACCGCGACGCCTTGATCGTTCGCCACCAGGGCCTGCGCTACACCTGGCGTCAGTTGGCCGAGGTCGTCGACCGCCATGCCCGTGCCTTGATGGCCCTGGGTGTGCAGGCTGGCGATCGCCTGGGCATCTGGGCACCGAATTGCGCCGAATGGTGCATCACCCAGTTCGCCAGCGCCAAGGTCGGGGCCATTCTGGTCAACATCAACCCGGCCTATCGCAGCAGCGAACTGGACTACGCACTGGGACAGGCCGGTTGCCGCTGGGTGATCTGCGCGGGCGCCTTCAAGACCTCCGACTACCACGCCATGCTGCTGGGCCTGGTGCCGGGGCTGCATGGCAGCCGGCCTGGCGAGCTGCACTGCGAACGCTTGCCGGAGCTACGTGGGGTCATCAGCCTGGCCAAGGAGCCCCCGGCAGGCTTTCTTGCCTGGGATGATCTGCAGGCGCGCGCCGAGCAGGTAAGTGCCCAGGCACTGGCCGAGCGCCAGGGGCAATTGCAGCCAAGCGACCCGATCAACATCCAGTACACCTCCGGCACCACCGGTTTCCCCAAAGGGGCGACCTTGAGCCACCACAACATCCTCAACAACGGCTACATGGTCGGTGAAAGCCTGGGCCTGACCGAGCACGACCGCCTGGTGGTCCCGGTGCCGCTGTACCACTGTTTCGGCATGGTCATGGCCAACCTGGGCTGCCTGACCCACGGCAGCACCCTGATCTACCCCAACGACGCTTTCGACCCGCTGGCCACCCTGCGTGCGGTGGCCGAAGAACGTGCCACGGCGCTGTACGGCGTGCCGACGATGTTCATCGCTGAACTCGATCATCCTCAGCGCGGCGAATTCGACCTCTCCAGCCTGCGCACCGGCATCATGGCCGGCGCCACCTGCCCGATCGAGGTGATGCGCCGGGTGATCCACGAGATGCACATGACCCAGGTGCAGATCGCCTACGGCATGACCGAGACCAGCCCCGTGTCGCTGCAAACCGGCCCGGACGATGAGCTGGAGTTGCGTGTGACCACCGTGGGTCGCACCCAGCCACGGTTGGAGAGCAAGGTCATCGACGCCGAAGGCGCCATCGTGCCGCGAGGGGAGATCGGCGAGTTGTGCACCCGCGGCTACAGCGTGATGCTCGGCTACTGGAACAACCCCAAGGCCACCGCCGAGAGCATCGACGCCGAAGGCTGGATGCACACCGGGGACCTGGCGGTGATGGACGAGCAGGGGTATGTGCGCATCGTCGGGCGCAGCAAGGACATGATCATTCGCGGCGGCGAGAACATCTATCCACGGGAGCTGGAGGAGTTCTTCTTCACCCACCCGGCGGTGGCCGATGTGCAGGTGATCGGCATTCCGTGCAGCAAGTACGGCGAGGAGATCGTGGCCTGGATCCGCTTCCATCCTGGGCATGTCGCCAGCGAAGAGGAACTGCGCGAATGGGCCAAGGCACGGATCGCGCATTTCAAGGTGCCGCGCTACTTCCGTTTCGTGGACGAGTTCCCGATGACGGTGACGGGGAAGGTGCAGAAGTTTCGGATGCGCGAGATCAGTATCGAGGCGTTGAGAGGGTAGGTTTGGGTTTTTGGGTTTTTGGTCGTATCCATTTTTTTGGTGGTGACACCACTGGCGCTTTCCGCCTTTACGGCGGGTTACTTTGGTCTTGGCCAACGTAACCAAGGCCGTTGGCTCCCCCATACGGCCCCTGCGCTGCGCTCCGGGGTTGCCTGCGCTCCGGTGCCTTGCGGGGCTTCGCGGCCTCCGGCTTGCTGCGCAAGCCTCCATCTCGCGACTCCGGCTGCGCCGAAGGGCGCTGCGCGCCAACCCCTCCAGACACCTCCACTTGGCCTTCTGAGGTCGCGATTGGTGGTGTCTGGGCTGGCGTGTAGTAAGTATCCGTACGGTCGGGGATGGCGCCTGGGGGTACTGGCCACCGCGCAGCGGCCCTGGTCACTGTTCGAGCCACTGGGGGCTGTTGAAGTTGCTCAACCGCCCATCCGTCTCGGTACATTCCAGCCCTTGCACGGACTCGCGTAACAGCGCCTTCTGCAAGCTACGTTCGCCAGTGCTCCAGGCTTGCTCCAGCAGCGGCAACACCTTGCGCGGCAACACACTGAACATCGGCTGCCAGAACCCACCCTGGCGCACCATGGCGGGGCTATCGTGCTCGACCGCCAGGCGCAGCAGGTCGGTGACCAACGTTTGATCCAGGCGTGGCGCATCGCACGCCAGCACCACCACCCAATCATGCCGCGCAGCCGCGAGCCCGGCGAGCACTCCGGCCAGCGGGCCCGGGAAGTCTGCCTCGGCGTCGGACACCAACTGATCGGCATAGGCCCGGTACGCCTCGTGGTTGCGGTTGCAGGAGATCACCACATCGTCGCTCAGTGGCCGTACCACGCGTTGTACATGGGCCACCAGCGGTTCGCCGTGCCAGGGCACCAAGCCTTTGTCACGGCCGCCCATGCGCTGGCCGCGGCCACCGGCGAGAATGAGGATGGAGCAAGGGGGCAGGGGAGTGGACATGAAAAAGGGTTCCAGGCAGTCACTGCCGGGAACCCTCCCATGTCACGCAGGCGTTGTCCAGTCAGGCGTCGTGGGGCTGCGCCTGAGTGTCCGTGGCGGTCCGGCGACGCCCGGCCAGGCGCATCACCACCACGAAGAACACCGGCACGAACACCACCGCCAGGGTGGCGCTGAGCATGCCGCCGATCACGCCGGTGCCGATGGCCTGCTGGCTGGCCGAGCTTGCGCCGGTGGCGATGGCCAGGGGCACCACGCCGAGGATGAACGCCAGTGAGGTCATCACGATCGGCCGCAAGCGCAGGCGGGCGGCCTGCACGGCGGCGCTGACCGGGTCCTGGCCCTGGTCCACCAGGCTCTTGGCGAACTCGATGATCAGGATGGCGTTCTTTGCCGACAGGCCGATCAGGGTGATCAGCCCGACCTTGAAGAACACATCGTTGGGCATCCCGCGCAAGGTCACCGCCAGCACGGCGCCAAGCACGCCCAGCGGGACCACCAGCAGCACCGCGGTGGGAATCGACCAGCTCTCGTACAGCGCCGCCAGGCACAGGAACACCACCAGCAGCGACAGCGCCATCAGCAGCGGCGCCTGGCTGCCGGACAACCGCTCTTGCAGCGATAGCCCCGTCCACTCAAGGCCTGCGCCCGCCGGCAACTGGTCGACCAGGCGCTGGATCTCGGCCATGGCCTCGCCGGAGCTGTAGCCGGCGGCGGGCTCGCCGGAGATGGACACCGCCGGGTAGCCGTTGTAGCGGGTCAACTGCACCGGGCCGCTGACCCACTTGGCCTGCACGAACGCGCCCAGGGGCACCATCTTGCCGCTGTTGTTGCGTACATGGATCTTGAGCAGGTCTTCCACCTGGCTGCGTTGGTCGCCTTCGGCCTGCACCACCACCCGCTGCATGCGGCCTTGGTTGGGGAAGTCGTTGACGTAGTTCGAGCCTACGGCGGTGTCGAGCACTGCGCCGATGTCGGCGAACGACACGCCCAGGGCGTTGGCCTGGCGGCGGTCGATCTCCAATTGCACCTGCGGGCTCTCGGCCAGCGAGGCTTCGCGCACGTTGGCCAGCACCTTGCTCTTGCGCGCCTCGGCGAGCAACTGATCGCGGGCGGCCATCAACGCCTCGTGGCCCATGCCGCCGCGGTCCTGCAGGCGGAACTCGAAACCGGTGGATTCGCCCAAACCGTCGACGGGCGGTGGCAGCACGGAAAACGCCACTGCGTCCTTGAGCTGGCTGAAGGCTTCGGTCGCACGGTCGGCGATCGACTGGGCGCTGTCCTCGGCGCCGCGCTCGGACCAATCCTTGAGCGTAGTGAAGGCCAGCGCCGCGTTCTGCCCGCTGCCTGAGAAGCTGAAGCCCAGGATCAACGTGGTGTTGCCCACGCCAGGCTCTTCGGCGTTGTGCGCCTCGATCTGCGCGGCCACCTGTTCGGTGCGCATGCGGCTGGCACCGGGTGGCAACTGGATGTCGGTGATGGTGTAGCCCTGATCCTCGGTAGGCAGGAACGCGCTCGGCAGTTGGCTGAAGCCATAGCCGAGCACCGCCAGCAGCACGCCATACACCAGCAGGTAACGGCCGCTGCGCTTGAGGGCATGGACCACCCAGTGCTGATAGCCTTCGCTCATGCGTTCGAAGCGGCGGTTGAACCAGCCAAAGAACCCTTTGCGCTCATGGTGCTCGCCTTTGGTCAAGGGCTTGAGCAGGGTCGCGCACAGGGCCGGGGTCAGGCTCAGGGCCAGGAACGCCGAGAACAGGATCGACACCGCCATCGACACCGAGAACTGTTGGTAGATCACCCCCACCGAGCCTTTCATGAACGCCATCGGCAGGAACACTGCCACCAGCACCAGGGTGATGCCGACGATGGCGCCGCTGATCTGGCCCATGGCCTTGCGCGTCGCCTGCTTGGGCGATAGGCCTTCCTCGGCCATGATCCGCTCGACGTTCTCCACCACCACGATGGCATCGTCCACCAGGATGCCGATGGCCAGGACCATGCCGAACAGCGTCAGCACGTTCACCGAGAAGCCCAGCGCCAGCATCGTGGCGAAGGTCCCCATCAGCGCCACGGGCACCACCAGGGTCGGGATCAGGGTGTAGCGGATGTTCTGCAGGAACAGGAACATCACCAGGAACACCAGCAGCATGGCCTCGAACAGGGTGCTGATCACCTGCTGGATCGACACCTTGACGAAGGGCGAGGTGTCGTAGGGGATGTCATAGCGCACGCCCTCGGGGAAGTAACGCGCCAGCTCTTCCATCTTCGCCCGTACCAGGGTCGCGGTCTCCATGGCGTTGGCGCCGGGCGAGAGCTGCACGCTGAAGGCGGTGGACGGTTTGCCATTGAGGCGGGTGCCGTACTGGTATTCCTGGGCGCCGATCTCCACCCGGGCGACATCGCCGATGGTCACCGTGGAGCCGTCGGGGTTGGCGCGCAGGACGATGGCGGCGAACTCCTCGGGGGTGCTCAGCTGGCCTTTGACCACCACGTTAGCGGTGATCTCCTGGGTGCTGCGCCCAGGCAGGTCGCCAATGCTGCCGGGGGCGACCTGGGCGTTCTGCGCGGCGATGGCCTCGGCTACGTCATTGGGCGTGAGGTTGAAGCCGATCAGCTTCTGCGGGTCGATCCAGATCCGCATGGCCCGCTCGGAGCCATACAGCTGGGCCTTACCCACGCCCTTGAGGCGGCGGATCTCGTTCATCACGTTGCGCGCGAGGATGTCGGAGAGGGCGGTCTCATCGAGGCTGCCGTCCTCGGAGGTGAGGGTGGCCAGCAGCAGAAAGCCCGTAGACACCTTCTCCACTTGCAGGCCCTGCTGGGTCACCGGGCGCGGCAGGCGCGACTCGACCACCTTCAGACGGTTCTGCACGTCCACCTGGGCCAGGTCCGGGTGGGTACCCGGCTCGAAGGTGGCGGTAATGGTTGCACTGCCCAGGCTGCTCTGGGACTCGAAGTACAGCAGGTTGTCGGCGCCGTTGAGCTCTTGCTCGATCAGGCTGACCACGCTTTCGTCCATGGTCGCCGCTGAGGCGCCGGGGTAGACCGCGTAGATTTCGACCTGTGGCGGCGCCACGTTAGGGTACTGGGCCACCGGCAACTGGGGGAGGGCCAGGGCGCCGGCAAGCAGGATGAACAGCGCGACCACCCAGGCGAACACCGGGCGGTCGATGAAGAACTGCGGCATGAATCAGGCCCTCACTGGCCGGTGTGCTGGACGATGGGCAAGGTGTCCTGGGCCGGATCGACCTGGACCTGGTCGCCTGCCTTGACGTGTTGCAGGCCCTCGATCACCACACGCTCGCCGGCGGCCAGCCCCTGGGTGACGATCCAGCGATCGCCCTGGGCGTTGCCCAGTACCACCTGGCGTTCGCTGATGCGCGCCTGTGCGTCGACCACCAGCACCTTGGGCATACCGGCACTGTCGCGCAGGATCGCACGCTGCGGCACGCTGATGCCCTTCGGTTGCACGGCCTGGTCCAGGCGCACGCGGACATAGCTGCCTGGCAGCAGGTCGAGGTCCGGGTTGGGGAACTCGCTGCGCAGGGTGATCTGGTTGGTGCTCGGGTCGACGCTTATGTCGGAGAACAGCAGCTTGCCCGGCAGCGGATAGGCCGTGCCGTCGTCTTGTATCAAGGTCGCCCTGGCCTGGCCTTCGCCGACCTGCTGCAACTCGCCGGCGCGCATGGCCCGGCGCAAGGTGTTGAGTTCGCGGGTCGACTGGGTGACGTCGGCATGGATCGGGTCCAACTGCTGGATGGTCGCCAGCGGCGTGGTTTCGTTCTGGCCCACCAGCGCGCCCTCGGTGACCAGGGCTCGGCCAATTCGCCCGGAGATCGGGGCGGTGACCGTGGCATAGCCCAGGTTCAGGCGCGCCCGCTCCAACGCTGCCTTGGCTTCGGCCACGATAGCGCTGGCTTGAAGGAAGGCGGCGCGGGCATTGTCGTACTCCTGGCGGCTGACGGCCTTGTCGTCCACCAGCTCGCGGTAGCGCTGCTCTTGCAGGCGCGCCTGGTACAGGTTGGCCTCGGCCTTGGCCAAGGTGGCGCGGGCGGCATCATGGTCGGCCTTGAACGGTGCAGGGTCGATCAGGAACAGGACATCGCCCTGTTTGACGTCGCTGCCTTCACGGTACACGCGTTTGAGCACCACGCCGCTCACCCGTGCGCGGACCTCGGCGGTACGCGGCGCGAGGATGCGGCCGCTGAGCTCGGTGCTGATGGCCAGGGGCTGGGCCTGCACGGTCTCGACCCGCACCTGCGGCGGGGGTGTCTGCTCGTCCTGCTCGGCGGCGTCGTTGCAACCGGCCAGGGACAAGTTCAACAGCGCCAGAAGCGCCAACGGGCGCAGGCGATAAGGGAAAGAAATTGACATGCGGATCTTCCGAGAATGACCGAGCCTATGCTAAGGCAGCCGCTCCTGCCATGGCTGTGAAGCTATGTAGGACGAATGTGAAAAAGTGTAAGAATTCTCATTGACCGGCATGGGATTCTATATCCTGCAGCGCGTCAACCCTCTCTACTTACCCGTTCTTCTCACCGCCTATGCCGAATATTCTCCTGGTCGAAGACGACAGTGCTTTGTCCGAACTGATCGCCAGCTACCTGCAACGCAACGACTTTCACGTCCGGGTGATTGCCCGTGGCGATCATGTGCTGGAAGAGTTCCGCCGGCAAAAGCCAGACCTTGTGGTGCTCGACCTGATGTTGCCGGGCCTGGACGGCCTGCAGGTGTGCCGCCTGTTGCGCCAGGAGTCGCAATCCCTGCCGATCCTCATGCTGACCGCCCGCGACGATAGCCATGACCAGGTGCTTGGCCTGGAGATGGGGGCCGACGATTACGTCACCAAGCCGTGCGAGCCCCGCGTGTTGCTGGCGCGGGTGCGCACCTTGCTGCGCCGCAGTACGGTCAACGAACCTCGCCTGGACAGCGACCTGATCCAGGTGGGGGGCTTGCGCATCGACCTGGCGGAGCGCGTCGTCACCTGGCGCGGCGACGAAGTGGAGCTTTCAAGCAGCGAGTACAACCTGTTGGTGGTGATGGCGCGCAATGCCGGCGAGGTGCTCAGCCGCGACCGCATTCTCCAACAACTGCGCGGCATCGAGTTCAACGGCACCGACCGCTCGGTGGACGTGGCCATCTCCAAGCTGCGGCGCAAGTTCGATGACCATGCCGGCGAGGCGCGCAAGATCAAGACTGTGTGGGGCAAGGGGTATCTGTTCAGCCGGGTCGAGTGGGAGTACTGACGCGCCATGCTGAAGATTCTGGTGCGCCTGTACCTGGTCATCATCGCCGCCTATGCCGGTGCGCTGCTGTTCATCCCCGACACCATCGTCGGCCTGTTCCATGACCGCTTCATGGCCTACAACCTGGAGCAGGCCAAGGGGGTGCAGTCGCTGCTGGTGCGCCAGTTCCAGCAAACGCCACGCGAGCAATGGCCAGAGGTGGAGCGGCAATTGGCGCAGAGCTTCGCGCCACTGCAGATCAAGCTGCTGCGCATGGACCAGGCCGAGCTGACGGCGCCGGAGCGGGCGCGCCTGGCGCAGGGCCAGAACGTGGTGCGCATCGCCGACTGGGGCTACTACGACACCGCCCTGGCACCACTCGACCAAGACTGGCTGGTGCGCCTTTACACCCCGCCGGACCCGCTGGACATCAACGTGCTGTCCTGGGGCGTCACAGTGCTCATCGGCGCAGCCATGCTCGGCTGCCTGCTGCTGTGGGTGTGGCCGCACTGGCGCGACCTGGAACGTCTGAAGGAAACCGCCCGGCGCCTGGGTCAGGGGCAGATGGCCGAGCGGACCCATATTTCGCCGCGTTCGAACATCGGCGAGCTGGCGGGGGTGTTCGACACCATGGCCAGTGACCTGGAGCGGCACGTCAACCAGCAGCGCGAACTGCTCAATGCGGTGTCCCACGAGCTGCGCACACCGCTGACCCGGCTGGATTTCGGCTTGGTGCTGTTGTTCGACGAGGTGCCGCCACCGTGCCGCAAGCGCCTGCTGGAACTGGTCGGACACGTGCGTGAGCTCGATGAACTGGTGCTGGAGTTGCTGTCCTACAGTCGCCTGCAGAATGCCGACCAGGCCCGCGAGCGGGTCGAGGTGTCGCTGCTGGAGCTGGTCGACAGCGTGCTCGGCGGGTTTGCCGAAGAGCTCGACGGGCGAGGCATTCAGTGGGAGGTGCGGGCTGAGACCCGGCTGCCGCGCTTTGTGCTCGACCCACGCCTGACCGCGCGTGCCGTGCAAAACCTCGTGCGCAATGCCATGCGCTATTGCGACGAAAGTCTGCTGCTGCGCCTGCGCCTGGAGGAAGATGGCGCGTGTCTGGTGACCGTGGAGGATGATGGCATCGGCATCCCGCCCGAGGAGCGCGAGCGGATCTTCCAGCCGTTCTACCGGCTGGACCGTAGTCGCGATCGCAGCACCGGCGGTTTCGGGTTGGGGCTTGCCATCAGCCGGCGGGCCATCGAGGGGCAGGGCGGGACGCTGACCGTGGCCCAGTCAGCCCTTGGCGGGGCACAGTTCAGGATTCGCCTGCCGGCAGGTTAGCGAACAGCCCAGACGGTATCTGGATACCGAGGTGCTTTCTTCGCGGGTAAACCCACAAGGATTGCGGTGGATCCAGATCTGCGGGAAACCGGCTTCCTCAAGGATTGCGGGTTTACCCGCGAAGGGGCCAGGGCAGGCCACTCAGACATTAGGCTCCTCTGGCCAATTGTGTCGACCAGGAGACGACTCGGTCCTTGCCACTGTGCTTGGCTTCGTAAAGCGCCTGGTCCGCCCGCACCAAGGCCATGCTCAGGGTGTCACCGTGGTCGACCCGGGTCAGGCCGATGCTGATGGTCACCGGGTGCGGGCTCAGGTCTTCGCGCACCCGCTGGCACAGGGCCCCCACTTGCCGCTCGGCGCCTAGCTGGTCCAGCCCCTCGAAGTAGATGGCGAACTCTTCGCCGCCGAGGCGGGCAAAGGCGTAGCCGCTCATGCTCGCCTTGATGTGCGCGGCCACGCGCTTGAGGACTTCGTCACCGATGTCATGGCCGAAGCGGTCATTGACCCGCTTGAAATTGTCGATGTCGATCATCGCCAGGTACTGCCCGGATGCGGCCACCTGCAACTGCTGTTCGGCCTTGAGCATGAACGAGCGGCGGTTGGGAATCTCGGTGAGCGCATCGATGTAGGCCTGGTCCAGCAGGACCTTGGACAGGTAGAAGTTGTGCAGCTTGGCCTGGCGCATCCGTAGATACGCATAGATCACCAGCCCGCAGAGAAACACCGCATAGCTCAGCAGCATCGCGCCCTCGAGTTCCAGCAGTTCGATACGGGTGTGGTGGAAAGGATTGAGCACCAGCCAGGTGATGGCCATGGCGCAAAAGAAAGACCAGCGCCGCACCGGCAGCACCGAGACGCTGTAGAGCACCGTCGAGACTCCCAGCACCAGCCATACCGGGCGCAGCGCAATGGGGATGCCATCGATCACCAGGCGCATGGCCAGCGTGATGGTTGCGATGAACACCAGGTTGAGCACATCGAAGTGCTGGCTTTTGCGGGTGAAGCCGAGCACTACCGTGATGGCGCAGAGTGCGGTGAGAAACAGCATCGAAAGCCAGGTGAAGCCTTGATCGCCCAGGTAGCTGACGAGCAGGTCGAAGATCAGCCAAATGGCGATGCTGACGCAGAAGATCAGCAGGCAGAACCGGCGCATGGCCTCGAACTCGTGCTGGCGGAACTCGGCGCGCAGCGCGGCGGGGGCCACCTGCTTGCGCAACTGGTCTTCGATGGTCTTGAACATGCTGGAAGGGAACTCCTCAAAGTTCTCTGCTGTTTTCTCGGTACGGTGCAGCAGCGGGGCTATCCACCACCAGACAGTCAAGCCCAGACTGCTCGACCGGTCCACTTTGGCAGCATCGACCAGGGTGTTGACTTCCTACAGGGCGGCGGGCTAATTTCCCACCCCATGAACCCATACCTGCAGCGTCACGCCATCAGCATTATTACCGCCATTATCGGATTGGCGGGCTAGCGCGTACGTGCACCGAACCCGCCCTGGAGGCGGGTTTTTTCTTTCCGACTCTTGGGCCCTTGAAAACACCAGGAGTCATCGATGACCAACCTCAGCGTCAGCCCTCGTACCCCCGTCTCGCCCGCGCAACTGCTCTCGGAGCAGGTGCGCCGCATTCTCAGCGCCCCGGTGTACGACCTGGCCATCGAAACACCTCTGCAACGGGCACCTGCGCTGTCTGCCACCCTGGGCAACCAGGTGCTGCTCAAGCGCGAAGACCTGCAGCCGACGTTCTCCTTCAAGATCCGCGGGGCCTATACCCGTTTATCGCGCCTGACCCCGGCCCAGCGCGAGCGTGGTGTGATCACCGCCTCGGCGGGCAACCATGCCCAAGGCGTGGCGCTGGCCGCCTCGCGCCTGGGCATGCAGGCCACCATCGTCATGCCCACCACCACCCCGGAACTCAAGGTCCAGGGTGTGCGCTCGCGGGGGGGCCACGTCGTGCTGCACGGCGAAAGTTTCCCTCATGCCCTGGCCCATGCCCTGCAACTGGCCGACAGTGACGGTGCGACCTTCGTGCCGCCATTCGACGACCCGGACGTGATCGCCGGCCAGGGCACCGTGGCCATGGAAATCCTGCGCCAGCAACCTGGTGCCCTGGATGCGATCTTCGTCCCCGTGGGCGGTGGTGGTCTGGTTGCGGGCATCGCGGCGTACGTCAAATACCTGCGTCCGCAGGTGAAGGTGATCGGGGTCGAGCCTGAGGACTCCAATTGCCTGCAGGCCGCCCTGGCTGCGGGCGAGCGGGTAATCCTGCCGCAGGTAGGCACTTTCGCCGATGGCGTGGCGGTGGCGCAGGTCGGCGCCCATTGCTTCGAGCTGTGCCGCCATTTTGTCGACGAGGTGGTGACGGTCAGCAGCGACGAGCTGTGCGCGGCCATCAAGGACATCTACGACGATACCCGCTCGATCACCGAGCCGTCCGGTGCGCTGGCGGTGGCCGGGATCAAGAAATACGTGGCCCGCGAAGGCGTCCAGGGCCAGACCCTGGTGGCCATCGACTCCGGCGCCAATGTCAATTTCGACCGCCTGCGCCATGTGGCCGAGCGCGCCGAACTGGGTGAGCAGCGCGAGGCGATCATCGCCGTGACCATCCCCGAGCGCCCCGGCAGCTTCCGGGCCTTCTGCCAGGCGCTGGGCAAGCGCCAGATCACCGAGTTCAACTACCGCTACTTCCCGGGCAAGGAGGCGCGGCTGTTCGTGGGCGTACAGACCCACCCCCAGCACGACCCGCGCGAGCATTTGCTGGCCAGCCTGCGCGAGCAGGGCTACAACGTGCTGGACCTGACCGATAACGAACTGGCCAAGCTGCACGTGCGCCATACGGTGGGTGGCCATGCCGCGCCTGGGGCGGATGAGCGCGTGCTGCGGTTCGAGTTTCCTGAGCGGCCCGGGGCGTTGCTGGGCTTTCTCGAGCGGCTGGGCAAGCGCTGGAACATCAGCCTGTTCCATTACCGCAACCATGGTGCGGCCGAGGCGCGGGTGTTCGCCGCGCTCGAAGTGCCGGGCGATGAACTGCCGGGGTTGCCCCAAGCGTTGGATGACATGGGCTATCGCTACTGGGATGAAACCGAGAACCCGGCGTATCGGTTGTTCTTGGGGTAAGGCGCTCGCACGCTGTTCAACCAGGGGCCGTTGCGCGGCCCTTCGCAGGCTTCGCCAGCACCTACAGGTTCCCTGTTGCCCATGTAGGCGTGGCCTTGCGCTGGATCAACACCCCTGACCGCAATCAGGCGGATCCTCGAAGGCACACAGACTTTTCGCGAGGATTCGGCCATGAGCAGCACGTTCTTCATTCCTGCCGTCAACATCATGGGTATCGACTGCCTGGAGGAGGCGATGGCTGCCATTGCAGGCTTTGGCCTACGCAAGGCGCTGATCGTCACCGACCCGGGGCTGGTCAAGGCCGGGGTCGCCGAACGCATCGCGGGCATGTTGGCCATGCGCGACATCGACTCGGTGGTGTTCGACGGTGCCAAGCCCAACCCGAGCATCGCCAACGTCGAGGCGGGGCTGGCCATGCTGCGCCAGGCGCGGTGCGACTGCGTGGTTTCCCTGGGCGGCGGCTCGCCCCATGACTGCGCCAAGGGCATCGCCTTGTGCGCCACCAACGGCGGACACATCAGTGACTACGAAGGGGTCGACCGCTCCAGCAAGCCGCAATTGCCATTGATCGCGATCAACACCACTGCCGGTACGGCCAGCGAGATGACCCGGTTCTGCATCATCACCGACGAGACGCGCCACGTGAAAATGGCCATCGTCGACCGTAACGTAACGCCGATTTTGTCAGTTAACGACCCGGCATTGATGGTCGGCATGCCGCAAAGCCTCACCGCCGCCACGGGCATGGATGCCCTGACCCATGCCATCGAGGCCTATGTGTCCACGGCGGCCACGCCCATCACCGATGCCTGCGCGCTCAAGGCCATCACCCTGATCAGCGACAACCTGCGTCAGGCCGTGGCCGATGGCAGCGACCTCAAGGCGCGGGAGAACATGGCCTATGCCCAGTTCCTCGCCGGCATGGCCTTCAACAACGCTTCGCTGGGGTACGTGCACGCCATGGCGCACCAACTGGGCGGCTTCTACGACTTGCCTCATGGGGTGTGCAATGCGGTGTTGCTGCCCCATGTGCAGCGCTTCAATGCCAAGGTCAGCGCTGCACGGCTGCGCGATGTGGCCAAGGCCATGGGCGTGAAGGTGTGTGCGCTGGATGCCGAGCAGGGCGCGGGCGCGGCGATTTCGGCCATCGAGCACCTGGCTGCGGCGATCGGGATTCCGGCGGGGCTGGCAGAACTGGGGGCGAAGGTCGAGGATGTGCCGTTGCTGGCGGCCAATGCCTTGAAAGATGCCTGCGGGCTGACCAACCCGCGCCCGGCGAGCCAGGCGGAAATCGAGGCGATCTTCAAGGCGGCGTTCTAGGCCAAGTCTTGGGGCGTCTGTACTGACGTTTTCGCGGGTAAACCCGCTCCCACAGGAACCGCGCTGTGCTTCAGGGCAACGGTGAACCTCTCACAGGAGCCGCGCTGTGCTTCAGGGCAACGGTGAACCTGTGGGAGCGGGTTTACCCGCGAAGAGGGCGGCGCTGACTTCAGCGCTCACGCATGAAGAAGCCGGCGACGAACTTGCGGAAGGTCTCCAGGCTCTTGAAGTCGGCGTAGCGTTTGAAGTTCTCGGTGTCAGGTTCAGGTCCGATCGGTTGTTCGAGCAGCGATACCGACAGCACCCGGTCCTGATCCGAGGTCAGCACCAGTTCGTCCATCAGCTGGCCGCCAATCACCGGCCGGCGCATCAACACCTTGACACCCTTGCTCGCCATCCAGTCGATCAACGACACCAAGGCCTTGAGCGGCTCTCGCTCTTCATCGCGGTACACCGGGAACAGGTGCCCGCGTGACAGCACCGGGACGCTCGCCACGTGGATGAGTTCGTAGAAATGGCTGCCGGCGGTAGTCGGCGAATAGAGCATCAGGGCCAGCAATGGCCCGTGGGTCTTACCGCCGTCCCAGTACAGATGATGCCCCTGGAAGTCGAAGCCGTCTTCGGTACGGGCGCTGAAGACTTTACGCCCCTTGATCTGGTCGACGCAGTCGAGCAACAGCCCATGGCGGCGATGGTTGCCGAATGCCGTGGCTTCGCGCAGGCGGGACTTGAGCATCATCATGTGCTTCATGTCCAGGCGGGTTTCCAGGTAGTTGCTCGCCGGTACGCGCTCAACCAACGGGTAGCGGGCGGCCACGCCGCGCAGGTCGGCGAATTGGGCGGTAAGGTCTTTTTTCAGGTGCGTGGCATAGACGTTGAGCCCGCTGGCTTCCATCCAGGTCAGCAGTAAAGACAGCAAACGCTGCTGTTCGCGGCGCTCCGTGGATGCACCGGCGCCGGCTGGGCCACCTTCGCCAACCGTGTGGTAATCGCCCAGCAGGCGCAGCGGGGTATCGGGCGCGAGCCACGCAGCAGGTTGTGTGGCCTGCTCGGTGCGTTCGCCGGCTTCGCGCTCGACTTTGGTGAACGGGCAGCCCGGGGCATGCTCGGGGGTGTCCGGGTTGTTACGCAAAAACAGGGTGCCGGTGTTGCCGTTGAGGGTGACATTGAGCACTGGCAAGGCGTCCCGCCGGCAATCGCAGGCCAGCCACTGATTGGCGCTGCGCACCTTCATCAGCCATTGGTTGGCCTGCAGCAGACGGGGCCCGGCGAGGGTGCCGGCGGCAAAACCGACCAGCAGTTCCTCTTCGGCCGGGGTCAGGCTGCGCACAGGCGCGGCGCTTTTGTCGATGATTCGCATGAAGCAGCTCCAAGCTACGAGCCCCAAGCTTCAAGCAAAGTCGCGCCGCTTTCAACGTGTCGCTCAACTGCCGCCGAACATCTTGGCGGCGCGGTCGCGGATTTCTTCCGGGGTGAGGTCTTCCTTGTGGGTAGAGACGAACCACATGTTGCCGAACGGGTCTTTCAGCGTGCCGCTGCGGTCGCCATAGAACTGGTCCTTCACCTCGTATACCTGGGTAGCGCCGGCGGCAAGGGCCTGGGCGTAGACCTTGTCGCAGTCTTCCACATACAAATGCAGGCCCACAGCTGCACCGGCAAGCTTCTGGCTGGCGGTCAGGCCGCCTTCCATATCGCAGGGGTCGCCGAGCATCACGGAGGAATCGCCAATCTTCAGTTCGGCATGGCCGACGCGCCCACCCGGGGCGTCCAGGCGGAACATTTCGACAGCGCCAAAGGCCTTCTTGTAGAACTCGATGGCCTTGGCGGCATCGTTGATGGCCAGGTACGGGGTAATGCTGTGCTGGCCTTCGGGAATAGGTTTGACTGCCATGTTCGACTCTCCTATGCATGGGGGCGCCGGGTGGCGCCCTGTTGCTTAGAGTCGATTGCGCAGGTGGAAAATCGACAAGATCGTTAGATCGATTCTTTATAAGCGTGGTGCTTAGAAGATGTAATCGGTGGTCAGGAAGCTCGACTGACGGTTGCGGATGATCTCGCTGATCAGTTCCTTGTTGGCGTGCTGGAACTTGGTCGCCACCAAGGTACGAATGGAGAACACGCGCAGCGCATCGTGCACCGACAGCGTGCCCTCGGCGCTGTTCTTGCGGCCGTTGAACGGGTAGGTGTCAGGCCCGCGCTGGCACTGGGCGTTGAGGTTGATGCGCCCGACCTGGTTGGCGAAGGTGTCCACCAGCACGCCGATGGTCTGCGGGTCGTTGCCGAACAGGCTCAGCTGCTGGCCGTAGTCGGAGTCGAGCACGTAGTCGATCACCGTTTGCAGGTCGCGGTAGGGCACCACGGGCACCAAGGGGCCGAACTGTTCTTCGTGATAGACGCGCATGTCGGCGCTGACTGGGTAGAGCAGGGCGGGATAGAAGAACGAGCCGCGGCTGAGTCCGCCGCTTTCGTTGAGCACCTGCGCGCCCTTGTCGGTGGCGTCGGCTACCAGGGCGTCGAGGTAGTCGATCTTGCCGGGCTCCGGCAGCGGCGTCAGGGCCACCCCAGGCTCCCAGGGCATGCCGGGTTTGAGGGCGGCGAGCTTGCGCTGGAACTTGTCCAGGAACGGCTCGACCACATCCTCATGGACGAACAGGATCTTGAGTGCGGTGCAACGCTGGCCGTTGAACGACAGGGCGCCGGTCACGGCCTCTTCGACGGCGTTGTCCAGGTCCACCTGGGGCAGGACGATGCCGGGGTTCTTTGCGTCCAGGCCCAGGGCCGCGCGCAGCCGGTGTGGGCGCGGGTGCAGTTTCTTGAGGTCGCTGGCGGCCTTGTGGGTACCGATGAAGGCGAACACGTCGATCTTGCCGCTGGCCATCAAGGCGCTGACCGTCTCGCGACCACGGCCATAGATGACGTTGATCACCCCCGGTGGGAAGCTGTCGCGGAACGCCTCCAGAAGCGGGCGGATCAGCAGCACGCCGAACTTGGCAGGCTTGAACACCACGGTATTGCCCATGATCAACGCCGGGATCAGCGTGGTGAAGGTCTCGTTGAGTGGGTAGTTGTAGGGGCCCATGCACAGGGCCACGCCCAACGGCGCGCGACGGATCTGGCCGAGGGTGCCTTGCTCAAGCTCGAAGCGACTGGAGCGCCGGTCCAGGTCCTTGAGGGCGTTGACGGTGTCGACGATGTAGTCGCAGGTGCGGTCGAATTCCTTTTCCGAATCCTTGAGGTTCTTGCCGATTTCCCACATCAGCAGTTTGACCACCGCCGTGCGTTGCTCGCGCATGCGCGCCAGGAAGGTCTCGACATGCTGGATGCGCTCGGCCACGCGCATCGTCGGCCAGGTGCCACGCCCTTTGTCGTAGGCCTGTACCGCAGCGTCCAGGGCGGTGAGGGCGGTGTCGGCGTCGAGCAGGGGCGCACTGCCCAGGATCACCTGGCGCTCGCCATCGCCTTCCTTGAGCCAGACCGGGCTGCGCACGGTGGCCAACGGGCCGTCCCAGCGGCGCAGCTCGCCACCTACCAGATAGTCGCGCTGCTCCAGCGGAGCGCCCAGGCGCCAGGCTTCGGGAATGTCGTCGGCAGCAGGAAACAGCGAATCGAGCAAAGGATCCATCGGTACGGCACCTCACGTTGTTTTTGGCTTGGTGAAACGCTTCAGCTTGTGAGCATGCACCCTGTCGCAGAAAAACACCAGTGTGGCTCAAATTTGCTGCCGGCACGCCGATACAGGATCAATCGAATTCGATCGCTGCTCATGAAGACACTTCCCCTTCCCCTCGATGAACAGGCCTCGCCTGCCAATTGCGCACTGCGGCGCACCCTCCATCGCCTGTTACCGGTCGGTTTCGCCGTGGTCGGCATCGGCCTGTCGGTGGTGCTTGGGCATTTGGACAACCAGCGCAAGGAAAGCGAGCAGATCGCCAACATCTCGGCGCGTCTGTCCGGTGTGCGCGGTGCCCTGGAAGCCCAGTTGCGTACCGCCTTCGGCGAAGCCGAAGGCATTGCCCAGCTGATCGCCACCGATGGGCGGATCAGTCCTGAACATTTTCATGGCATGGCCCAGGACGCGCTCGAGTCGGTGCCCTACATGCATCACATTGCTCTGGCCCAGGACGATGTGATTGGTGATGTGTCCCCGCGGGAAGGCAACCTGGCGATCATTGGCCTGGACTATCGCCACTTGCCCGACCAGTATCCGATGCTGCAGTCGGCCCGCGAGCAAGGTCAGCCGGTGCTGGCTGGCCCTGTTCAGCTGTACCAGGGTGGACGGGCGCTGATCTATCGCCGACCGGTGTTCGTCAGTGGCAAGCGCGGTGTGAAGTTCTACTGGGGCAATGTGTCGATCGTCGCCGATATCGATCGCTTGTTGTGGGCAGCGGGTCTCAGGCCGGACATGGATTTCCAGATCGCGGTACGGGGCTCCGATGACAAGGGGGCCCAAGGCGCGATGATATGGGGCGATGCGCACCTGTTCGACAACCCGCTGCTCAGCCAGGCGGTGAACGTGCCAGGCGGTCACTGGCAATTGGTTGCCGCCCCTCGCGGCGGCTGGCCGCAGTTGGGCCTGTTCACGTCGCCCCTGTTCATGTTCGCGTTGGTCTGCACCGGGCTGTTCAGCCTGTTCGTCGCCCAGCTCGATGGCAACCAACGCCTGCTCAAGCAGCGCAACCGCGAGCTGCGCCAGTCTCAGGCGCAGCTCGAACGTCTGGCTCACTACGACACCATCACCGGCCTGCCCAACCGGGTGCTGTTCAGGCGTCAGTTGGCCGAAGCGATCGCACACGGCCACGGCCTGGCGGTGTTGATCCTGGACATCGATGGCTTCAAGCAGGTCAACGACAGCCTGGGCCACCCAATGGGCGATCTGCTGCTGCAGCAGGCGACGGCGCGTTTTCTGCAGGAGCTCCACAGCGCCGATCGGGTCTGTCGCCTGGGCGGTGATGAATTCGTGTTCATGCTTCAGGGCAGCCAGGGCCAGGTCAATCTCCAGGTACAGGCTTTGCTGCGGTGTCTGCAGCGGCCGTTCGATCTCAACGGCAATGCTGCGTTGGTCACCGGCAGCATCGGTGTGGCCCGATGCCCGCAGCATGGCGAGGATGCCGACAGCCTGCTGCGCCACGCCGACACGGCGATGTACGCTGCCAAGGAGGGTGGCCGTAACGGCTGGCGTCCGTACCATTCGGAGATGACCGAGCGCCTGCAACTGCGCCTGGAGCTGGAACGTAACCTGCGCCGGGCATTGGAATACGATGAGTTCGAGCTGTGGTACCAACCCAAGCTGGACCTGTTCAGCGGTCGCCTGGAAGGGGTCGAGGCGCTGGTGCGCTGGCGCGACCCCGACCATGGGCTGGTCTCCCCGGGCGAGTTCATCCCCTTGGCCGAGCGCACCGGGCTGATCATTCCCCTCGGCGAACGGGTGCTGGAGCTGGCCTGCGCTCAACTGGCGGCCTGGCGCGCGGCGGACTGTCTGCCTGGACCGCTGGCGATCAACGTGGCGGCGTTGCAGATCGAGCGCAGCGACTATGTCGCCAGCCTGGCCAGGGCCTTGGCCCGTTACGACCTGCCGGCAAGCTTGCTGGAGGTGGAGATCACCGAAAGCCTGCTGATGGAAAGCCAGCAACAGGCCTGCGCGGTGCTGGCTCAACTGCAGGCTATGGGGGTGGTCACGGCGGTGGATGACTTTGGCACGGGCTATTCGTCGCTGGCCTATCTGCGGGCACTGCCGATCGATCACCTGAAGATCGATCGTGCGTTCATCAAGGACCTGCCCGGCGATGACGACGCCGAAGCAGTGGCCCGGGGCATCATCGACCTGGGCCACGCCTTGGGCTTTCGGATCACCGCCGAGGGGATCGAGACCCAGGCGCAGTACGACTTCCTGCGCAACGTCGGTTGCGACCAGGGCCAGGGCTTTTTGCTCGGGCGACCGATGCCGGCGCCAGCGCTGGAGCGGTGGCTTACCGACCATCAAGCCAAGGGGCGTTCGCTGGGCCTCTGACCGGGGCCGGCGCCATCGTTTTTGAACTTTGCCGCGCTGGGCGATTCCACCGCATGCCGGGGTCGATTTTGTCCACCCGGTACTGTCAGAGGAGCGGCCCCATGAACACCGACACCGAGTTCGACGAACTGAACGAGCTTCCCCAGGCCCGCGAGCAGCCCGAGGATGACCCTGAGGTCATGCCCGACGACCCTGATTTGCAGGGCCTGCCCGGCGAGGACAAGCTGCCGGGCTGATGCCGGCAGCAGAGGAGGACCGCCGGCATGAAATTCGATCGATTCGCCCAATGGCTGGCCAAGTGGGCCGGCCGCCCGCTGACCTTTGGCATTGCGTTGTTGTTGATTCTGGCCTGGGCCGTGAGCGGGCCGCTGTTCGACTTCAACGACACCTGGCAACTGGTGATCAATACCTCGACCACCATCATCACCTTCCTCATGGTGTTCCTGATCCAGAACACCCAGAACCGCGACAACGATGTCTTGCACATAAAGATCGACGAACTGCTGCGTACCACGCACAAGGCACACAAGGCGCTGCTGGATCTGGAGCACATGGACCCGGTCCAGCTGCACGCCCTGCGCAAGCAGTACCAGCAGATAGGCGAGGGCTGCGACGACCTGCCACCGGCCGCCACCGACGAGTCCGACTGACCGTCTGCCCGCTTCACTGGACTGATTTCGCCAACTTTGGAGGCAAGCATGGCCAGACATATCATCCACTTCACAGGCCCCATCAATTCATCCACCTGCGGCAACCTGATCAGCACCTGCACCCGCGCCCTGCAACAGGGCGCCGAGATTCTGCAGATCAACATCGCGACCATGGGCGGGGAGTGCAGCTACGGTTTCACGCTGTACAACTTCCTGCGCTCGTTGCCGGTACCGGTGCATACCCACAACCTGGGCACGGTGGAGTCGATGGGCAATATCCTGTTCTTGGCCGGCGAGCGGCGTACCGCGTGCGTGTTGAGCAAGTTCCTGTTCCATCCATTTCACTGGACGTTGCACGGTTCGGTGGACCATTCACGCATGGCTGAATATGCCATGAGCCTGGATTACGACCTGCGCCTGTATGCCCAGATCGTGGCCGAACGGACCAAGGGCGCCAGTGAAGTGCTGGATGTGCCGCGTTACTTGATGGCCTATCCGCGCATCCTGAGCGCCAATGAGGCGCTGGCCTGCGGCATGATCGATGCCATCGACGAGATGCCGATCGAGGCCGATGTTAGCCAGCACAGTGTGCATGCCTGAGTCAGGCTGATGTGCCTTTTTCGCGGGTAAACCCCCACAGGATTCTCGGTGTTTTGGATATCACCGCGGTACCTGTGGGGGTTTACCCGCGAAAAGGGCACCGCCGAAAAACGGTCAAGCTTCAGCGCACGGAGTCGGCCACGCACTGGTCACAGGCAAGCAGCGACTGGATCAGCAGCCTGATGTCATCTTTGAGCTCGGACACCCGGTCCAGGTGCGCGAAGCAGCAGTCGGCGATTTCATGGCTGGCCTCGGGCCGGGGCGCGTCGGCGAACTCGGCTTCGAAGACGTAATGCACCCGCTCGGGCGACTCATAGCGCATCAGGAAGGTCAGCGCCCGCGCCTTGAGCCCGGTTTCCTCCAACAGCTCGCGCTCGGCAGCCTCGACGGGGGTCTCGCCTGGCTCGATCTTGCCACCGGGCAGTGTCCACGCGGCCTTGGGCTTTCTCACCCATAGCCATTTGCGGGTTTTCCTGCCATGGCGGCAGATCACGGTGGCGCGGTGCTTGACGGGCTTCATGCGGGCTCCAGGCAAAATCCAGTATTCCTACTGAATTGGGCCATTGGTGCCAGCTGGAAGTTGTCCCCGTCAGGATGAGCGGTCAGTAGGGTTGCGAGCCGCTCAGGGCTTCGATCGCCTCCACCAGCTCGTCATAGGCCACCGGTTTGTTCAGATGACGGTCGAACCCGGACTGGCGCGATTTGTACTGATCGGCGCTGGCACCGTAGCCGGTCAGGGCGATTGCGGGAATGTCCTTCAGATGCGCATGCTCGCGCAGTGCCTTGATCAGTGCATGGCCATCCATGACCGGCATGCCAATGTCCGAGAGAATGATGTCGTACTGCCCGTCAGCCGCGGCCTTCAGCGCGGTGCGTGGGTCATGGAAGGCGCTGACCTGCGCACCTTCCATCTCCAGCAACTGCTGCATGATTTCTAGCACATCTGCGGAATCGTCCACCAACAGCACACGGATATTGTCCAGGCGCGGTGCCCCCTGCTGTTCGCCCGCAGTGTGCGGCAGTTGGGGGTTGAAGTGGCACAGTGGCAGGCGGACAGTGAAGGTGCAGCCTTTGCCTAACCCTGGGGAGCTGGCATGCACGCCGCCGCCATGGGCCAGCACCAGCTGGCGTACCAGTGACAGGCCGATCCCCAGGCCTTCGCGGCTGTGGCTGGTGACTGGTGGGGCGGCCTGGGTGAACAGGTCGAAGATGTTCTCCAGGCTTTCCTCGCTCAAGCCCAAGCCCTGGTCGATCACCTGCAGCAGTGCCTGTTCGCCCTGACTGGTCAGCACCAGACGGATCTCGCTACCGGCCGGGCTGAACTTCAGGGCATTGTTGAGCAGGTTCCAGATGATCTGCTCGAGGCGGGTGATGTCCCCTTCGATGAACAGCGCCTTGTCGTTGGCCGGCAACTCCAGGACCACGTCGAGCGGGTGCTGCTCGCTACGCACCACGGCATGGATGTCACGCAGGATGGTGCACAGGTTCACAGGTTCGGTCTTGAGCTTGAGCTTGCCGGTGCGGATACGCGCCACATCGAGCAAGTCATCGATGATGCGCGCCTGGCTGGCGACCGCTTCGCAGATGGTGCCTACCGCCTTGCTGGCTGCGCTGATGGTCTTGACCGAAGGCAGGCGGCGCAGGATCTCGGCGTTGAGTTGGATCAGATTGAGCGGGTGCTTGAGCTCATGCGACATGATGGCGAAGAACTCGTCCTTCATGTGGCTGCTGCTCTGGGACTCGGCCAACTGCTTGCTCTGCTCTTCGTGCAGGCGCTTGTGCCCGGTCAGGTCACGGGCGATCTTGACGTAGCCGCGCAAACTGCTGCCTTTGAGCAGGGAGACCTCGCCACTGCAGAAGAAGCGGCTGCCATCCTTGCGCACGTGCCAGCGCTCGTCCTGGCCGCGACCGTTGAGGCGGGCGGCGCGCAGCTCTCGGCTGGGCACGCCGTTGGCGCGGTCTTGCTCGGTGAAGATCAGCTCGTAGTGGCGGCCGATCACTTCGTCCTTGGCGTGGCCGAAGATCAGCGTGGCGCCGGTGTTCCAGTCGGTGATCACCCCGTGTTCGTCGAGCAGGATGATGGCGAAGTCGTGGGTACTCTCGGCCACCAGGCGCATACGCTCTTCGCCCACTCGCAGACGTTCCTCGGCGGCGCGGCCCTTGCTGATGTCGATGAAGGTGAGCACCGTACCATCGATCTTCTGCTCGCTGGCGCGGTAGGGCAGCAGGCGGGCCAGGTACCAGTGCTGGTTCTCGCCGCACACCTCGCGCTCGATGGAGGGGGTGCCCTGGGCCACGGCACGGGCGTCGTCGGCCAGCTCCGGGTAGTCCAGCCGGTGGGTGATGTCGAGCAACGAGCGGCCGGTGTCCACGGGCAGGATGTTGAAGATATCGGCGGCGCGAGGGGTGAACCAGCGGATGCACAGGTTGCGATCGACGAACACCGTGGCGATGGCGGTCGAGGCAATCAGGTTGCTCAGGTAGTCGTTGACCTTGTCGGTTTCCTCGACCTTGTTCTTGAGCTCGTAGTTGACCGTCAGCAGCTCTTCATTGATCGACTGCAGTTCTTCCTTGCTGGTCTCAAGCTCCTCGCTGGCCGAACGCAGCTCTTCGTTGATCGCCTGCATTTCTTCGTTGGAGGCGGTCAGCTCTTCGCTGGAGATTTCCGATTGCTCGATGGTTTCCTGCAACTGCAGGCGGGTGCGCTGCAGTTCGCGCTCCAGGTTGTTCAGCACCATGCTGTCGGTCTGACGGATGCCACTGGTGGGCAACAGGGATGGGTCGGGCACGCGTTCCTCGAACACCACCAGCAGGCATTCGCTGCCGCTGGGTTCGTCCTTGTGCGGGTGCACCGCGATCTCAACCTGCATCTCGCCCAGCTCGACCGGGCGCGAGGTCACCGCCTGGGTGCCCTGGCGTGCTTGGAACAACGTACTGCGCAGAGCCAGGCGCAGCTGTGGCAGGACCAGGTTGATCAAGTTGCGGCTGGGCTCGCCGCCGACCAGGTGCAGGAAGCGGCCGACGCCATCGCTCATGTGCAGGATATTGCCGTCACCATCGACAATGAGGCTGGGCGGGGTCCGCGTGGCCAGGGCGCGATGGTGCACCTCGGCATAGGAAATCTTGCGACCGGGACGTAGCTTGATCTGGCTGTCCTGCAAGGTCGAGGACACTTCCGCGCCGGGCAGCAGGCGGCCGGAGGCGCGGATAGCAGGGCTGGCGGGGCTGGCGCGAAAGATACGGTTGCGCTTGTCCACCGGGATGAACAGCTCGCTGGCCACATCCACCGATTCGGAGGTGCCCAGGAACAGGTGCCCGCCCGGGCGCAGGGCGAAGTGGAACATCTGCAGGATGTCGCGTTGCACCTCGCGATCCAGGTAGATCAGCAGGTTGCGACAGACGATCAGGTCGATCTGCGAGAATGGCGGATCGGACAGCAGGTTGTGCCGGGCGAACAGCACCTTCTCGCGGATTTCCTTGCGCACCCGGTAGTGCTGGTCTTCCTTGATGAAGAACTGGCGCAGTCGGGCCGGCGGTACGTCGGTGACGATCGCCTCCGGGTAGAGGCCGGTACGGGCGGTACCGATGGCCCGTTCATCCAGGTCGGTGGCAAACACCTGGACCTTCGCCGCGCGCCGCTCCAGTGCCAGTTGCTCGCACACGAGCATGGCCAGGCTGTACGCCTCTTCGCCGGTCGAGCAACCGGCCGACCAGACGCGCACTTCGCTCGGCCCGTCGCCGCTTTCGCCATCACTGACCAGCTCAGGCAGTACATGACGCTCCAGTGCCTCGAAAGCTTCGCGGTCGCGGAAGAAATTGGTCACGCCGATCAGCATATCGGCCAGCAGCTCGGTGGATTCTGCCGGGTGCTGCTCCAGGTAACGTTGGTAGGCGCCCAGGTCGGGCTGCCCGGTGACGTGCAGGCGCCGCTCGATGCGCCGCAGCACGGTGGCGCGCTTGTAGTGCTGGAAGTCATGGCCGGTATTGGTGCGCAGCAGCAGAAGGATTTCATCGAGCAGTGGTTCGGCCTGGGCGGGGTCGCCGCTGCGGCTGCCCAGCGCCGGCGGTAGGGTGTCGTCCTCGATGGTCGGCAGCCTGACCTGGCGGGCGTTGTGCCACAGCTCCATGAGCTTTTGCGGCATCTCGGCCACCGGCAGCACGGCATCGACCATGCCGGTCGCCAGGGCCGCCCGCGGCATACTGTCATAGAGGGCGTCGTCGGGAGACTGGACCAAAGTCACGCCGCCTTGCTCCTTGATCCGCGACAGGCCCACCGCGCCGTCGGCGCCGGTCCCGGAGAGGACCACGCAGAACGCATGGTCCTTGTGCACATCGGCCAGGTCGCGGAAAAACAGGTCGATCGCCACATGGTCACCCCGGCGACGGTTGGCCGGGCTGACGCGCAGGTAGCCATCGTTGGTGGACAAGCGGTTGGCCGGGGAAATCACATAGACATGATTGCGCTCGATCGGCACCGGTTCGCTGACCTGCAGCACCGGCATGGCAGTGGTTTCCTGGATGATGCGGTCGGCGACGCTCTGGTGGTCCGCCGACAGGTGCAGCACCACCACGAAGGCCATGTCGCAATCGGCGGGCATTTGCTTGAAGAAGGTGCAGATCGCCTCGAGCCCGCCCGCCGAAGCGCCGATGCCGACCACCGGAAAGTCCAGGTGGCTCGGGCTCAACGCCGGATTCTGAGGCGAGGCGACGGCGGGCTTGGAGGTTGACTTCATGGGTGCAGCCTTCTGCAGACCTAACGATTCGGCCGATCGAAGCATCGCCGGGCGGTTGATGCGCGATTATAGGCCCGGTCTCAATGGCGCGGCGAGCGCTCGTGGGGGGCGCTGCCTGGCGCTTCGAACGTTCGCTCGATCAGCGCCAGGTGGTCCAGCGCCTCCTGATAACGTTCGGCGGCCTTTCGACGCAGTGCCTGGTAGCGGTCGAAGCGGCTGGCATCGAGCCCGGGGCGGTCGAGCAAGGCAAAGGCGTTGTGATCGAGTTGGTAGGCCTGCTGCAGTAGGCGGCGGTTCTGTTCCAGGGCGAGTTGGCGGCAGGCGTGGATGGGGTGGGCATCAATCATGGCGCGGTTCCTGGTCGAGGAATGATGGGCGTCTTTGTATGACCGCTGCCCAGGTGGCGAAGTGCAAAAAAAATCGAGCATGTAGAGACTGGCGTGCAAGTGTTTGGTCAGGGCGTTGTTTGGCGCCACTCGTCCGAGGCTGGGCAGACCGATTGAGCAGAGCCTGCTCCGGCCTGTTCGGAACTACTGCACGGTGCGATTCCGTGCGCAGCCAATCCACTAGTAAGGAGAAACGACATGGCTCGTGATCAAGAAAACAGCGGACAACGTGGCGGCACCAAAGAAACCAACCCAGGTAACTTCGCCAACGACCGCGAAAAAGCCTCCCGCGCCGGCCACAAGGGCGGCCAGAACTCCGGCGGCAACTTTGCCAATGACCGGGAGCGTGCCTCTGAGGCCGGCCGCAAAGGTGGCCAGCATAGCCATGGCGGTGGTCGCAACCAGTGACGCCCGCCTGCTTTAGCCCGGTGTAGCACTTGCCGGGCGCCGCCCCTGGGCGAGTGGCCACACCACCGGGCGGGATGCGATCCTCAACAACAAAAGCATCCCGCCGGGGGCGGCGAGGCCGACTAGGTAGACAGGTGATTCTGGTGCCTGGCGCGGCACCGAGCGCCGGGCAATGATTCAGGTATCAGCCCATTCATTCGAATTGTTCGACAATCTTTTGAATCTTCGCGCAAAACCTTGATCCATCAGGATGTCATCCATGGAGAAGAGGAGGGCCCCTACGATGCCAACCCCACAGCTGTACATCATTGACTACCGGCTGCATGGCCAGCCGCGCAGTTTCATTATCCGTCTGGAGCGCATGGACAATGCCGAGGCTTGGCATTGGGCCAGTTGTGATGCTGGGGTGGGGATCATTCCGAAGTTCGGGCGGGAGAAGATCCGCAAGGTCAGTCGGCCGATGGCCGAACGCTATGGCGTGAGTGAGGTGAGCTGGCGGCTGTCTGGCAGCGGACCGGCGTTCGTACCGGTCTCTGGTGAAGGCGCGGCGCCGACAACGGTTGCGCACGACCCTCCCGGGCACGACGCCGCGATGGCCTGAGGCAAGCAGCACGTGGGGCAAGCCGGTTGACGCGGGCTTGCCCCACGTTACGTTCAGGCGCCGGATTCCGGATCGCTGGCGGGCACACCGGGGCGGTTGCCGTCATCGTCTTCCAGGTTTGGGTCGGTGTCGGGGTCGTCGGCTTTGTCGTTGCGCTGGTCGGGGTCCAGTTCCGGCCAGTCGTCCTGGACGTTGCCGCCACCCATCTGCAGTGATCTGTGCATGGTGGCCTCCTCGGGTTCGAAAAAAGGGCCCGCCAACAACGCGGGCCGAACACAGGAGTGTAGGCGTAGCCGTTGCCGCGCCTCTCATGGATTCAGAGCCTGATGGCGCGGGTGTGATCGGTTTTTCGTGCAGGGCCCGCGACCAACGGTCTTGCCGGGGCTTTGAGTTGTGCTCTTCGCGGGTAAACCCGCACAGGTTCAGCGATGCCTTGCGGATCGACGCGGGCGCTGTGGGAGCGGGTTCACCCGCGAACACGGGCGAAGCCCGTGCCATTGATCGCGGCGTCTGTTTCGCGGGTGAACCCGCTCCCACGGGGATTGCGCACGTCTTGCCGCGAAAGGGTAGATGCGGCGCAGGTGCTCACCCATCGGACTGCTCTTCTGGCGGCACCTGGCCTTCCGGCCAATCGGGCGCTTTCTTTTCTGGGGGCGGTACAGGCTCTCCGGGGTTGTGAGGGATGTTGTCCACATAGGGATCGGGATCATTGGGCTGTTTGGGGTCTGCCATGGCTGGCCTCCGGGTGGGTTGGCTTGCCTGGTATTAGGGTCGTGGGCCGGTGGATGTGTTCATTCTGGCGGCATGAACGGCAGCTCACCCCGAAGGGTGATGGTCGCCTTGGCCCGTGCGTGAAACAATCCCAGCCAGCCACGGACACGCACAACCACCCTGGCGGGGATCTGAGACATGAGCAAAGACCAGCTGAAATCGCCCGACTGGTACGAGCAGATGGCCCGTGTCATCGAGGCCATCGGCACGCCAGGCTTCGTCGAGGCGCTGTTCGGTGCGCTCAATTGCCTGGCCCAGTGCCAGGCCATCACGGTGTTTCTCTACCCGCGCAAAGGCCTGCCTTCGGCATTGTTCGAAAAAGACGAAGAGGGCCCTTGGCTGCCTGAAGGCAACGTGCAGAAGTACCTCGAAGGTTATTACCTGCTGTGCCCGTTCTACCGCGCCTGCATGGAGGGCATTGCCCCAGGTTGCTATCGTTTGAGCGATGTGGCACCGGACCACTTCAAGCGCAGCGAGTACTACCTGTCGTTCTACCAGCACGCGCACCTTGAGGATGAACTCAACTACATCGTGCCGCTCGATGCGCAGCTCACCATCGCCGTGGCCCTGGGCAGCACCCGACGCCTGACGGCAGCGCAGGTTGCCGACCTCAAGCGCATCGCCCCCTGGGTGGTGGCGGTGGTGCGCCGGCACTGGGGGCAGCTGGATGCCGACACCCTGGGCGGACGCTTCGAAAGCGCCCTGGGTCGGCAGATCAACGCCGCCTTGAACAACTTCGGCTCTTCGCTCTTGACCGAGCGCGAGTGTCGGGTCGCCCAGTACCTGCTGCGTGGCCACTCGACCCGCTCCTTGTCCGAGCGCCTAGGCATCAGCGAAGACACGGTCAAGACCCATCGCAAGAACCTCTACACCAAGCTCGACATCGCCAAGCAGTCCGAGCTGTTCTCCTTGTTCATCGATTCGCTGGCCCAGGCCCAGGAAGGCTTGAGCAAGGACCCGCTGGAAAGCTACCTGCGAAGGCGCTGAACGGCCCACCGCGTCACCCACCTACAACCATAACCAGCGCCCGCCCAGGCGGTCGCAAGGGAGTCCTGCGTGCATACATTGAGCGATTGGCAGCAGCGCGCTGCACAACAAAGCTTCATCGATACCGCGTTGATCGAAGGCCGCCGCGTGGCTGCCTGCTCCGGCGAGACCTTCGACGCCATCAACCCGGCCAACAACCAGGTATTGGCCAAGGTTGCCGCTTGTGGCGAGCTCGAGGTCGACCAGGCGGTGCGTTCTGCCCGTCGCGCCTTCGAGCAAGGCCCCTGGGCACGCATGGCGCCCACCGCCCGCAAGCGCGTGCTGCTGCGCCTGGCCGAGCTGATGCTGGCCCACCGCGAGGAGCTGGCCCTGCTCGATTCGCTGAACATGGGCAAGCCGGTCATGGATGCCTACACCATCGATGTGCCGGGCGCGGCCCACGTCTTTGCCTGGTATGGCGAGGCCCTGGACAAACTCTACGACCAGGTGGCGCCGACCGCCGGTAACGCGTTGGCCACCGTCACCCGTGAAGCCCTCGGTGTGGTCGGGGCGGTGGTGCCGTGGAACTTCCCCCTGGACATGGCCGCCTGGAAAGTCGCGCCGGCCTTGGCGGCCGGCAACAGCGTGGTACTAAAGCCCGCCGAGCAGTCGCCGTTCTCTGCCTTGCGCCTGGCCGAGCTCGCCCTGGAGGCGGGGTTGCCGGAAGGGGTGCTCAACGTGGTCACAGGCCTTGGCGAACAGGCCGGGCGAGCCCTGGGCCTGCACCCGGACGTGGATTGCCTGGTATTCACCGGCTCCACCCAGGTAGGCAAGTACTTCATGCAGTACTCGGCGCAATCGAACCTCAAGCAGGTCTGGCTCGAATGCGGCGGCAAGAGCCCGAACCTGGTGTTCGACGACTGCTGCGACCTGGACCTGGCGGCGGAGAAGGCTGCCTTTGGCATTTTCTTCAACCAAGGTGAAGTCTGCTCGGCCAACTCGCGCCTCTATGTGCAGCGCTCGATCCATGACGAGTTCGTCGAACGCCTGCTCGCCAAGGCCCGTGACTGGATGCCGGGCGACCCGCTGAACCCGGCCAGCCGCGCCGGGGCCATCGTCGATGCCGCGCAGAGCGCGCGCATCAGCGCGGCCATCGACCAGGCCAAGGCCGACGGCGCACGCCTGCTGTGCGGTGGCCAGCGCCTGCGCTTCAATGGCTCGGACAACTTCATCGCACCGACGATATTCACCGGCGTGGGCGCCGACATGGCCCTGGCCCGCGAGGAGGTTTTCGGCCCGGTGCTGGCGGTCAGCACCTTCGAGGACGAGGAGCAGGCCCTGCGCCTGGCCAACGACAGCATCTATGGTCTGGCCGCCTCGGTGTGGAGCGATGACCTCAACCGCGCCCACCGCGTGGCCCGGCGTCTGAAGGCCGGCACTGTGTCGGTCAATACCGTCGATGCGCTGGATGTGGTGGTGCCCTTTGGCGGCGGTCGCCAATCCGGTTTCGGCCGCGACCTCTCGCTGCATTCGTTCGACAAGTACACCCAATTGAAAACCACCTGGTTCCAGCTGCGCTGATATTCCTACGGAGAACAACAATGAACGCACCTTTCCAGCCGCAACGCGAAACACGCGACTACCAGAGCGCCGATGCCGCCCACCACATCCATGCCTTCCTCGACCAGAAGGCGCTGAACGCCGAAGGCCCGCGGGTCATCGTGCGCGGTGAAGGCCTGCACCTGTGGGACAACGACGGCAAGCGCTACCTGGACGGCATGTCCGGCCTGTGGTGCACCCAGCTGGGCTATGGCCGCAAGGACCTGACCGCCGCCGCCGCCGCGCAGATGGACCAACTGCCTTACTACAACATGTTCTTCCACACCACCCACCCGGCGGTGATCGAGTTGTCCGAGCTGCTGTTCAGCTTGCTGCCTGGGCACTACAGCCATGCCATCTACACCAACTCCGGCTCCGAATCCAACGAAGTGCTGATCCGCACCGTGCGCCGCTACTGGCAGGTGATGGGCAAGCCAGGCAAGAAGATCATGATCGGCCGCTGGAACGGCTACCACGGCTCGACCCTGGCCGCCACGGCGCTGGGCGGCATGAAGTTCATGCACGAGATGGGCGGGCTGATTCCGGATGTCGCGCACATCGATGAGCCGTACTGGTACGCCGAAGGCGGCGCGCTGACCCCAGCCGAGTTCGGCCGTCGCTGCGCCTTGCAACTGGAGGAGAAAATCCTCGAACTGGGCGCCGAGAACGTCGCAGGCTTCATCGCCGAGCCGTTCCAGGGCGCTGGCGGCATGATCTTCCCGCCAGAGAGCTACTGGCCGGAAATCCAGCGCATCTGCCGTCAGTACGATGTGCTGCTGTGCGCCGACGAAGTGATCGGCGGCTTTGGCCGCACCGGCGAGTGGTTCGCCCACCAGCACTTCGGCTTCCAGCCGGACACCCTGTCCATCGCCAAGGGCCTGACCTCCGGCTACGTGCCCATGGGCGGCCTGGTACTGAGCAAGCGCATCGCCGAGGCGCTGGTGGAGCGCGGTGGGGTGTTCGCCCACGGCCTGACCTACTCCGGCCACCCAGTGGCGGCGGCCGTGGCCATCGCCAACCTCAAGGCCCTGCGCGACGAAGGTATCGTGCGCCAGGTCAAGGACGACACCGGCCCTTACCTGCAAAGCTGCTTGCGCGAGGTGTTCGGTGATCACCCGCTGATCGGCGAAATCCAGGGCGCAGGCCTGGTGGCGGCGCTGCAGTTCGCCGAGGACAAGGCCACCCGCAAGCGCTTCGCCAACGAGAACGACCTGGCCTGGCAGTGCCGGACCTATGGCTTCGAGGAAGGGGTGATCATCCGTTCGACCCTGGGCCGGATGATCATGGCGCCGGCACTGGTGGCCAGCCGTGGTGACATCGATGAGCTGGTGGCCAAGACCAAGGTCGCCGTGGACCGTACGGCGCGGGACCTGGGCTTGTTGTAAAGCCGATTTGGGGCCGCTTAGCGGCCCTTTCGCGATGCAAGGCCGCTCCTACGGGGTCCAGTGATCCTGTAGAGGCGGCCTTGCGTCTTGAAAAGGCTGCGTAGCAGCCCTGGATTCAGAAGGTGTAGCTCACGCCGGCCTGCACGGTGCGTGGCGCGCCGGGGTAGACGTAGCTGTTGAAGGCGCCTTCGTCGTATTCCTTGTTGAACAGGTTCTTCAGGTCCAGATTGAGCCGCACGTGCTCGTTGACCTGATAGAAGCTGAGTAGATCGACCACGGTGTACTGCTCCATGGTGTAGGTCTGCGTCGCGGTCTGGCCGGCGCGGTCGTCCACGTATTTCACGCCCATGCCCAGACCCAGCCCCTTGAGGCCTCCATCCTGAAACTCATAGGTATTGAGCAGGCTGAAGCTGTTGCGCGGAATGTTGGCCAGGCGCGTGCCGTTCTGCAGGCTGGTGTCCTTGGTCACCTCGGCATCGACATAAGCGTAGCCACCGATCACGCGCCATTCGGGGGTGAGGTTGCCGGCAACGTTGATGTCCAGGCCGCGACTGCGGACTTCGCCTGCGGCGATCTTGTAGGTTCCGGTGGGGTCCAGCGGGTCGTTGGCGAGGACGTTTTCCTTGACGATGTGGTAGATGGCCGCATCGACGCTCAACTGGCGATCCAGCGCCTCCCATTTCACGCCCAGTTCGTACGATTTGCCTTTTTCCGGATCGAAGCCCTGGCCTTGCCGGCTGGCGCCGCTGTTGGGCTTGAACGAACGGGCAGTGTTGGCGTAGATGGCAACGGTGTCGGTCAGGTCGTACATCAGGCCCAGACGAGGGGTGACGGCGTTGTCGGCGGCGGTCCAGTCGGTGCTGCCGGGCAGGTAGTTGTCGTATTGGTGCTCGAAACGCTCGAAGCGCAAGCCCGCCAGGGCTTTGAGACGGTCGGTCAAGGCCACCTGGTCTTGAACGAAGGCGGCCCAGGTCTTGAGGTTTTCCTTGTCGTCGGTGGTGGTGCGGGTCAGGGCAGGGCGTGGCTGGCCCAGGGCCGGGTCGAACAAGTCGATAGGGTAGGCGTCGGCACCGTTGGCCGAGCGCCGAATGAAGGATTGATAGTCGTAGTCTTCATACTCCACGCCGGTCAGCAAGGTGTGGGCAAAACCTGCGGTGTCGAAGTGGCCGGTGAGGTTGAGCTGGTAGTCGCGGTCGGACCATTCGAGCTTGCGGTAGTTGAAGTTGCGCCCGAGGGTGCGGCCGTCTGGTTGCAGGGCATTGGCTTCCACCGCGTTGCCCTGGAGCGTGCCGTCGAGCCACTGCATGCCACCGCCCAGGGTCCAGTCGTCATTGAGCTGATGCTCGAAGCGCAGCTGGGCCATGTTGTTGTCGTTGTGCAGCAGGTTGTCGGAGCCTTTTTCCCAGACGTTGGTATCGCGCGAAGCCCGGTCACGCTGATTGGCAAAGCGTGTCAGGCCGCGGTCCAGAGGGTGGTTGTTGCGCATGAAATCGCCTTCGAAGACGATGCGTGTGGTGTCGTTGACCTGCCAGCTGAGCACGGGGGCGACGTCGTAGCGCTCGGTCTGCACGTCGTCGCGGAAGGTCTCGCCGCCTTCGCCGAGTACGTTCAGGCGGTAGGCCAGGCGGCCTTGTTCATCGAGCGGACCGGTGGCATCGAGGGTGGCGCGGTGCATCCCTTGGTCATCGAACTGGCTGCCCAAGGTGACTTTGGGGTCGGCCAGCGGCTGCTTGCTGACCACGTTGAACGTGCCGCCGGGATCGCCACGCCCGTACAGGCTGGTAGCCGGGCCCCGCAGGACCTCCAGACGCTCGACGGTGTTGGCGTCCGGGGCGTTGGGGTAGCCACGGTTGATGGGAAAGCCGTTGCGGTAGAACTCGCCGGTGGTGAAGCCGCGCACCGTGAAGGTGGTCAGCCCCTGGCCGCCGAAGTTGTTGGCGCGGCCCACGCCACCGGCATAGTCCAGCCCGTCCTGCAGACGGGTGGCGGCGGTGTCCTGCAGGACATCCTTGGGCACCACGCTGATCGATTGGGGTGTTTCGTGCAGTGCGGTGTCCGTGCGCGTGGCACTGGCCGAACGCGTCGCCTTGTAGCCGATCACCGGGCCGTCGGCGCGCTCCAGGTCGCTGGCAGCGTCGATGTTGACCGCTTGCAGTTCAAGGGGAGCCGTGGCTTGGGATTCGGCCAGGGCGACGGGGCTAATAGCGGGAATCAGGCAGAGTGAAACGAACGCACGACGCATCGACAGCACGATCCTAGGGAGGGCGGGAGCCGCGGATCATAACTGATAGGCATTATCATTTACAGCGGTATTTGGTGTACCAGAGTGCCAACTTCGAGGCGCCGTGAACAGGCACAAAAAAGGGGGCTCATGGCCCCCTGTTCGGTCATCAGTGCGGCGCGCGCGGGATGGTCTTGAGCAGGTCTTCCGGGCTGATGTGCCCGACCACCTGGGCCACGGCGCTGCCTGGGGTCGGTAGGTCGATGATGTGGTCCTTCATCTTGCCGATCACATGCATCTCGCAGGGTTTGCAGTCGAACTTGAGGGTCAGCACTTCATCGCCATGCACCAGTTGCATCGGTGCGACCTTGGTACGTACGCCGGTGACGCCCTTGGCCTGTTTGGGACACAGGTTGAAGGAGAAACGCAGGCAGTGCTTGGTGATCATCACTGGCACCTCGCCGTGCTCTTCGTGCGCTTCGAAGGCAGCATCGATCAGCTTCACGCCATGGCGATGATAGAAGTCGCGTGCCTTCTGGTTGTAGACGTTGGCCAGGAACGACAGGTGCGCCTCAGGGTAGACCGGTGGTGGGGTGGTCTCGGCCTTGCGCCCGCCACGGGGGTGAGCCTTGACCCGCGCCTCGGTAAGCGCCTCGATGGCTTCGCGGCGCAGGGCCTTGAGCTGCGAGTTGGGGATGAAGTACGCCTGCGGAGCGTCCAGCTCGATGGCGTCTGCGTGGTACTGGGTGGTGCCCAGTTGGCCGAGCAGGTCGTGCAGTTGATCCAAGGCCTGCTGGGGCTTGTTGGCTTCACCGAACGGGCCGTCCAGGGCGACCTGCACGCTGACGCCCTCTTCACTGGTGACCGTCAGCGCCAGGCGCTGTTCGCGCAGCACCGCGTGCCATTCGACACCCACACGACGCTCGGCGGAGGTGCGTTGCAGCGCCTGCTGCCAGTTGTGGTCCAGGTTGCGTGAGAGCGGATGGTTCGGGCGCAGCTTGTGCAGGCCCTCGGGCATCTCGTTGGGTTCGACGCGGTAGCGGTAGCGTTTCTGGCCGTCTTCGTCGAACTCGCCCTTGGGTTCGGCGATGTTGGCCCGGAAGCCCACCACTTCACGCTTGACCAGCACGTTGAGGCCATCGCCGTTGGTCAGCGGCACCTCGGTGACCACCAGCAGGTCGCGCTTGCCGACTTTCTCCACCACGCCCACCGGCAGGCCGGTGAAGGTGGGCGAGTCGAAGGCGCCGATGTCGATCTTGCGGTCACTGACGAAGTAGTCGGTGCTGCCGCGGTGGAAGGTCTTGTCCGGATCGGGCACGAAGAAGTGCTCGGTGCGACCGCTCGAAGCGCGGGCCAGGTCCGGGCGGTCTTCGAGGATGGCGTCGAGTTCCTTGCGGTAGTGGGCGGTGATGTTCTTCACATAGCCCATGTCCTTGTAGCGGCCTTCGATCTTGAACGAGCGCACGCCGGCATCGACCAAGTCGCGCAGGTTGGCGGTCTGGTTGTTGTCTTTCATCGACAGCAGGTGCTTTTCGAACGCCACCACACGGCCCTGGTCATCCTTGAGGGTGTAGGGCAGGCGGCAGGCCTGGGAGCAATCGCCACGGTTGGCGCTGCGGCCGGTCTGGGCGTGGGAGATGTTGCACTGGCCGGAGAAGGCCACGCACAGGGCGCCATGGATGAAGAACTCGATGGTCGCATCGGTCTCGCTGGCGATGGCGCGGATCTGCTGCAGGTTCAGTTCGCGCGCTAGCACCAGCTGGGAGAAGCCGGCCTGGTCGAGAAACTTGGCTCGCTCCAGGGTGCGGATGTCGGTCTGGGTGCTGGCGTGCAGCTCGATCGGAGGGATGTCCAGCTCCATCACCCCCAGGTCCTGGACGATCAGCGCATCGACACCAGCGTCGTAGAGCTGGTGGATCAGCTGGCGGGCAGGCTCGAGTTCGTTGTCATGCAGGATGGTGTTGATGGTGGTGAAGACGCGCGCGTGGTAGCGGTGGGCGAACTCCACCAACTCGGCGATATCGCTGACTTCGTTGCACGCGTTGTGGCGGGCACCGAAGCTCGGGCCGCCGATATAGATGGCGTCAGCGCCGTGCAGGATCGCTTCGCGGGCGATGGCCACGTCACGGGCAGGGCTGAGCAGTTCCAGATGATTCTTTGGGAGGGACATGTCGTTAGGGTCGGGCTGTCACGGTCAAGGCGCGCATTGTACCGGTGAAATGGCCCGGGGGCATCCATCGGCTGTCCGATGGTGGCAGGCGGGTACGGCTGACGATGAATACGTCGGTGATTTCACCATCGCATTCGCGGGTAAACCCGCACAAGGTCGATCCCACCCCCTGGGCGAGGGGTAAACACACTCCCAACAGGCCACGCGCAGACCCTGTGGGAGCGGGTTTACCCGCGAAGCAGACGCCGCGGAGCCAGACGTTTGGGCTTAACGTGCAGCAGTCAATGACACCGGGCTTTCAACAGGGGGTCAGGCCTTGGCCGCCATCGCCGTGACTTCCACGCGCATCCCTTCGACCGCCAGCGAGGCCACGCCAACTGCCGCCCGCACAGGCCAGGGCTTGGCGAAGAAGCGCTGGTACACCTCGTTGAATGCCGGGCGATCGGCCATGTCGGTCAGGTAGATGGTCAGGTGCAGCACGCGGTCCATGGAGCTGCCGGCGCGCTCCAGGGCATCCTTGAGGGCCTGCAGGGTGCATTCGCTCTGCTCGACGATGCCGCCAAGCTCCAGGCTGCCGTCGGCGCGGGTCGGGATCTGGGTGGTGACCAGCAGGCCGCGAAAATCCGCGACGTCGGAGGAGATGGACTCAGGATCCGGGTCCGGGATGAAGGTGATGTCTGCGTTTGCCATGAGGTATTTGCCTTGCAACGGAAGGAAACCGGCAAGCCTACGCGAGCGGCCCGGGCGGGTCGAGCGGTGGCTCTGGTCGGCGGTATTTGAAATGCCGGGCATTGCTCGTCAGAATCGCGCCCCGAACCGGCCAATGGCGCCGGTCGAATGTTGCGAAAAAGGGGCAAGGGTTGAACGAACAGACATTGTCGATGCGCCTGGAGCGCGTGGCGGCCCATGTGCCGGCCGGGGCACGACTGGCCGATATCGGCTCGGACCACGGCTATCTGCCGGTGGCGCTGATGCTGCGTGGCCGCATCGAAGCCGCCGTGGCTGGCGAGGCGGCGATGACGCCGTTTCGCTCAGCCCAACGCAAGGTGCGCAAGAACGGCCTGGAGCAGGCGATCACCGTGCGTCTGGCAGATGGCCTGGAGGCCATCGAGCCTCAGGACCGCATCGACGCCATCAGCCTGTGCGGAATGGGTGGGGAGAAGATTCGCGAGATTCTCGAACGGGGCAAGGATCGGCTGAGCGGCAAGGAGCGGCTGATTCTGCAGCCGAACGTACGCGAAGGCACCCTGCGCGAGTGGCTGATGCAAAACGACTACCGCATCGTCTGCGAGGAGTTGCTGGAGGAAAACGCGTTCACCTACGAGATCATCGTGGCCGAACCTTGCCAGGCGGTGGCGTATACCCCCGAGCAGCTGTACTTCGGGCCTTTGCTGATGCAGGAGCGCAGCCCGGCGTTTCTGGCCAAGTGGGGCCTGAACCTGCAACGCAAACAGCGGGTCATGGCGCATTTCGCCCGTGCCCGCCAGGCAGTGCCTGAACAGAAGGCCCAGGAAGTGGCCCTGCAGGTGCGCTGGATCCAGCAGTTGCTGGCGTAAGCCCCGTTACAGCTGCGAGCAGTTGCCCATTTCCCGGTAGTCGACCTTGTGGGTTTGGCCTTGGTGGTCGATGTAGACCATATGGGCGGTACCCACCGCGCAATCGACCGCGTTGCTGGCTGGGGTGATGGAAATCACTTTGGCCACATCCAGGGGCATGCCGTATTCGTAGGTCTCGCTGGTGGCCGCGACGGGTTGGTTGCTCGCAGGATCGGCGACGGCGCCGAACGAGGCCAAGGCAGCGAACAGGGCGAGGAAGGCGATCGAAGGTTTCATGGCAGGTTTCTCTTTTGGCGATGACTCATGATGTATTTCTTGGGGATTGCCAATAAAGAGACTGTTCCGTGATAGATTCCTGCTTCGAATGCACGAATAGGTCACAAGGAACGACGCACCATGGACATGCTGCACGCCATGCGAACTTTCGCCCGGGTAGTGGAATGCGGCAGTTTCGCCGCCGCCGCCAACGCCCTGGATATTTCTGCCGCCCAGGTGTCTCGGATCGTCGCGGAACTGGAAAACCAGCTGCAGACCCGCCTGCTGCACCGCACTACCCGGCGTCTGCGCATGAGCGAGGCGGGCGAGCGGTTCCTTGAGCGCTCGCGGCAGATCCTGTCGCTGACTGATGAAGCGATGGACGAGGCACGCGGCGCCCACCTCACGCCTCGGGGGCGGTTGCGCCTTCATTGCTCCCATGGCCTGGGGCTATTGATGATGCCGCTGGTGGCCCGCTACAACGCCAGTTGCCCGGAAGTGGTCATGGAGCTGACCTTGTCCCAGCGCAACCCGGACCCTCTGGCGGACGGCCAGGACGTGGTGATCGCCATCGGCCAGGGCCTGCCGGATTCACAACTGATCGCCATCCCTCTGGGCAGCATCCACAGCATTCTCTGCGCCTCTCCCGACTACCTCGCCCGCCATGGCGTGCCCCAGCGCCCGGAAGATCTGCACGGGCATGTATGCCTGCGCACGGTGGACCCGTTGTTCGAGGAGGACTGGTCGTTCGAGGGGGAGAACCCTTGCGTGATCGTGCCCCAGGACACTTTCCTGACCAACGTGGCCGACGCCATGCTCAAGGCCACGGAGCTTGGCATGGGCATCGGCCTGCTGCCGTACTACTCCGCGACCCAAGCGATCGAGCAAGGGCGGCTGTGCCGCTTGCTCGCGCCCCATCGGCTGCGTCAGCGGGAGATCTATGCGATCTACCCGTCACGGCATTACCTGGACGCCAAGGTGCGCACTTGGCTGGACTTTCTCAAGGAGCAGTTGCCGCTGTTGTTCCAGGCCCATGAGCAGGTGGCGGACGATCCGCGCTACTGGCGCTGACCCTTGCGGGGCGGCCCTGAGGTGTCCTCTTGGCGGTTGAACCCACAACACGATCCAGGGCAGCACCTCATGCCATCCTCGGGTTTGGCCCGGCATCTATTCCAGGCCAATCCAACGTCTGTTCAGCGGCTGTCCTGATCCTCGGCGGCACCGCCCGAGGCACCTGCACCGGTGCCGGTGGCCTCACCTGTGTTGTTCGAGCCCCCGGTGGTGCCGTCGGGTACGTCGGAGCTGGGGTTGGTTTCGCTGCTGTCGTTGTCGCGGGTGCTGTCTGGGTCATTGACACTGTTGCCTTGGCCGCCGGTGTTGCCTTGGGAATGCTCACCGGAGGAGTGGTCGGCCTTGGGGTGGGTGTCGGTGCCGTTCATGTCGGTGGCGGCCAGGCTGGCGGTGGTGGTCAGGCCCAGGCACAGGGCGAGGAACAGGGGCTGGAAGCGAACCATGGCGAATCTCCTGTCGGGATGATTGTCCTGTGTTCGGCCGTGGGAGACGGGGCAGGGTGCCTTTCAGGCGACGGATGGTCAGGGGATAAATAGGTGGGAGCGTCGGTTCGACGCTCCCACAGGGCCTTGCCGGGTCAGCCCATCATGAGGCGGATTCGGCGCGCTGCGAGGAGGTGTCGCTACTCGCCGCCTCGCCCATGGGCGGATGCTCTTGGGCCGCATGCATCAGTTCCTCGGTCACCCGCAGCTCGGCGCCGGTCGGCGAAAAGGTCGCCGTCGGTGCGAAGGGCGCCGGGTGTTCCGGGGCCGGTCGCTTGCCGCGGCGCCACAGGAAGAACCCCACCATCGCCAGGTTGATCACGGCAAAGGCCCAGAACAGCCCGGTCTCGCCATAGGCGTTCATCACCGGGGAGATCGCCAGCGGGGCCATGGACGAGCCCAGCGAGTTGATCAGCAGCAGGCCCTGGATCATCGGCACCAGCGCATCGGCCGGGGCACGGTCGGCCGCACTGCTGACTGCCACCGGGTACATGGCGAATACGCCGCCGCCGAGCAAGAACAGCATGGCTGGCAGCAGTTGCGAGTCAGCCGGCAGCAGCACGATCACGACGGACAGCAGGGTACACATCGCCGCCAGGGCGACCAGCACGGTTTGCCGGTCCTTGCGGTCGGACCAACGCCCTACCGGATACTGGAGCAGCATTGCGCCGAGGATCACCCAGGCCATCATGTTGCCGATCTCGCCCACGTCCAGGCCGATGCGTTGCAGGTACAGCGGCAGCAGGGCGTAGATCCCGGCGATGGCCACGCCTGAGCCGAAGCAGCCGACCAGGCCGGTCGGGGCGATGCCCAGCAGCTGGCGCGGCTTGAGGGGCTCGACCTGATCGAGCAGCGGCGAGACCCGCGGCAGGATCACGATCGGCAGCACAGACAAGGTGGCGAGCATGCCAGCGACCATGAACGGTGCGGTCTCGCCCCAGCCGGTGACTTCGCCTAGCGTCGCCTGGGCCAGCACCCCGGCGCCGTAGAAGGCGATCATGTACAGCGCCAGCAGGCGGCCACGGATCTTCGGATCGCCCGCGAGCAGCAGCCAGCTCTCGATGACCAAGAAAACGCCGACCGCGGCCCAGCCGTTGATCAGGCGCAGGGCGAACCACCAGGTGGTGTCATAGAACAGGCCCTGCAACAGGATGGTCGCGGCGATCAGCGAGGCGAAGCTGGTATAGGCGCGGATATGGCCGATGCGCAGAATGAGCCTGTCGTTGAAGATCGCCCCCAGCGTCAGGCCGATGAAGTAGGCCGACGAGACGATGCCGATCATGGTGGCCGATTCGCCAGCCGAGCCCAGGCGCAAGGTGGTAAGGGAGGACAGAAAGCCGTTGCCCAGGGCAATGATGAACAGCCCGAGCAGGGGTGCCAGCGCCATGGCCAGCAAACGCGGAGACATAGTTACCTCTAGTTGGAAAACGCCGAACGTGTGCCTTTTCGGTGGGCGCAAGGGCTGCGCGGGTGTGCCTGGCTGTCGGTGCGAGCGAGGTGCGGCTCGGCCGTCTGGGATGACGGGCATGGCCGCAGAGCGAAAAGGCGGCGCGATTCTAAGGCCTGGGCGATGGCCCGGCCCTGCGACCAGAAGCCGCACCGAGCAAAACTCAAGCCGTTGCACGTCCTTGTCGGCGCGGCATACAGAAAACGTGGGACCGGGAGAAAAGCGTTTCCACCGTTCTGGAAGGAAAACCGCATAATGTCGCTTCGACTCTCGGGGGATCCGCTTCATGCTGGCTTCGTTGTTCGCCGTCCTGGCGCCTGTCTTCATCGTTGCCGGTATCGGCTATGGCTGGGCCCGCCGTGGTCTGGACTATCCCACCGAATTCATCGCCCGCATCGTCATGACGGTCGGCACGCCATCGCTGGTGCTCTCGACCCTCAGCCGCACGCAACTGGACCCCGCAGCCTTCACCAGCATGGCCGTCGCCTGCGTGCTGTGCATGCTGGGCATGGCGCTGGCCGGGTTTCTCGTCAGCCGCGCGTCGGGCCAGCACTGGCGTGTGCTGATGCCGGCGTTCATGTTTCCCAACACCGGCAACATGGGCCTGCCGATCAGCCTGTATGCCTTCGGCGAGCATGGCCTGGCGTTGGCGGTGGCGTTCTTCCTGACCTTGTCGATCTTCCAGTTCACCTTAGGCATTGCCATGTCCGGTGCCAGCGCGTCCTTCAAGGCCCTGCTGCGCAACCCGATCGTGATCAGTCTCGCAGGGGCTCTGCCAATCATCTTCCTGGACCTGGAATTGCCGCGCTGGCTGGCCAACACCGCCGACCTGCTCGGTGGCATGACCATCCCGCTGATGCTGCTCACGCTGGGCGTGTCCCTTGCCAGCATCCGTCTGCATCACGTCGGCAGCGGCTTGTTGCTCGGCGGTCTGCGCATCGTGCTGGGTGCGGTGGTGGGGTGGGGCGTGGGCACCGCACTGGGGTTGGAATCGCTGGAGCGCGCGGTACTGGTGGTGCAGTCCTCGATGCCGGTGGCGGTATTCAACTACCTGCTCGCGGTGCGGGCCAACCGGTCTCCCGAGCAGGTGGCCAACCTGGTGATGTGTTCGACGGTGCTGTCCTTCGCCTGGCTGCCGGCGGTGCTGGCCTGGTGGCTGTAGGCCGCGGGTGCGGCATCCTGTCTCGCCGACAGGCAAAGTGCCACGGCTCATCCATACTCCACTGGCCTGTCGCGTCCATGCGCCAGGCTCAGGCGTCACCGGCAGCGCCGGGACAACCCTCGGTTTGCAAGAGGAGCATGCGATGGCCAAGGCCGTGAACAAGAAGCACAAGGATGAGCTCCCGGAAAAACTGGGACGCAAAGCCTACGAACAGGAGCTCAAGCGCCTGCATGTGGAGCTGGTCAAGCTCCAGCAGTGGGTGGTGGCCAAGGGGCTCAAGGTGTGTATCGTTTTCGAGGGGCGCGACGGTGCCGGCAAGGGCGGTACGATCAAGGCCCTCACCGAACGGGTCAGCCCTCGCGTCTTTCGTGTGGTGGCGCTGCCGGCGCCAACCGAGCGCGAGAAGACCCAGATCTATGCCCAGCGCTACCTGACCCACCTGCCGGCGGCGGGCGAGGTGGTGATCTTCGACCGCAGTTGGTACAACCGCGCCGGGGTCGAGCGGGTGATGGGCTTTTGCACCGAGGAGCAGGCACACAAGTTTCTCGCCGTGGTGCCGCTGTTCGAGCGGATGATGATCGATTCGGGGATCATCCTGATCAAGTACTGGCTGGAGGTGAGCGCCGAGGAGCAGACCCGCCGCCTGCAGGATCGCATCAACGATGGGCGCAAGCTTTGGAAGCTCTCGCCCATGGACATCAAGTCCTATACCCGCTGGGACGACTACACCCGCGCCCGCGACGACATGTTCGCCGCCTCCGATTCATCCTGGGCACCATGGTTCATGGCGCGCTCCGAGGACAAGCGCAAGGCGCGGCTGAACATCATCAGCCATTTCCTGCAGCAGATCCCTTACCAGGACCTGAGCGCCAAGCAGAAGATCGTCTTGCCCAAGCGCGGCAAGATCGGCAAGTACAAGGCGGTGCCATACCCGTTCAAGATGGTCTCCGAGCGCTACTGAGGCCCGCACATGGACACCTCGACACCACCGCCAAAGCCCTTGGCCTATGCGGCGCGCCCGCTCGATCGCGGCTGGCAGCGCTGGGTGCCGGGCCTGCGTGTGGCGCGCCAGTACCCGATGGCGTGGCTGCCCAAGGATCTGATCGCAGGGCTGGTGCTCACCGCCATGCTGGTGCCGGTCGGCATCGCCTATGCGCAGGCGTCCGGTGTCCCGGGCATCCACGGTCTGTACGCGACCATCGTGCCGTTGCTGGCTTACGCCCTGTTCGGTCCCAGCCGCATCCTGGTGCTGGGCCCGGACTCTGCGCTGGTGCCGATCATCCTGGCTGTGGTGCTGCCGTTGGCGGCAGGCGATCCGGGGCGGGCTGTCACCCTGGCGGCGGCCATGGCGCTGGTCTCGGGACTGATCTGCATCGGCGCAGGCCTGATGCGCCTGGGGTTCATCACCGAGCTGCTGTCCAAGCCCATTCGCTATGGCTATATGAACGGCATTGCCCTAGCGGTGCTGGTCAGCCAGGCGCCCAAGCTGTTCGGCATCTCCGGCCAGAGCACCGGGCCACTGCGCGATACCGTGCAACTGTTCAACGCCCTGTTGGAGGGTAAGGCCAACTGGCATGCCTTCGCCTTGGGGGCGGGTACGCTGGTGATCATCTTGCTGCTCAAACGCTGGGAGCGCTTGCCGGGCATCCTGATCGCCGTGGTGGCCGCGACCGTGGTCTCCGGGCTGATGGGGTTGGAGGCCGCCCATGCGGTGAAGGTGGTGGGTTCGCTGCCTCAGGGCTTGCCTGGGTTCGCGCTGCCGTTGATCGGCTTCAATGACCTGGCCACCGTGGTCATCGGTGGTGCGGCGGTGGCGCTGGTGTCGTTCGCCGATACCAGCGTGCTGTCACGTACTTATGCCGCCAAGACCCGCTCCCAGGTGGATCCGAACCAGGAGATGGTCGGGCTGGGGCTGGCCAATCTGGCCACCGGGCTCTTCCAGGGCATCCCGGTCAGCAGCAGTTCCTCCCGCACGCCGGTGGCCGAGGCTGCGGGGGCGCGCAGCCAGCTGGCGGGTGTGTTCGGTGCGCTGGGCGTCGCGCTGTTGCTGGTGCTCGCGCCCGACCTGCTGCGCCACCTGCCACAGAGCGCCCTGGCGGCGGTGGTGATCGCTGCGGCGCTCGGGTTGTTCGAATTCAGGGACCTGGCGCGGATCTATCGCATCCAGCGCTGGGAGTTCTGGTTGTCGATCACCTGTTTCGTCGGGGTGGCAGTTTTCGGCGCGGTGCCGGGCATCGGCATCGCGGTGGTCATCGCAGTGATCGAGTTTCTCTGGGATGGCTGGCGCCCGCACTATGCGGTGCTGGGCCGGGTCGATGGGATCCGGGGCTACCATGATGTGTCCCGCTATCCCCACGCTCGCCGAGTGCCGGGGCTGGTGCTGTTTCGCTGGGATGCGCCGCTGTTCTTCGCCAATGCCGAACTGTTCCAGCGCTGTGTGCTGGAGGCCGTGGCAGGGGCAGGGGGCGAGGTGCGGCGGGTGGTGGTCGCTGCGGAGCCTGTGACCAGCGTCGACGTGACGTCCGCCGATATGCTCGTGGAACTGGAGCAAACCCTGCGCGAAGCCGGTGTGGAGCTGCATTTTGCCGAGGTCAAGGACCCGGTGAGAGACAAACTGCTGCGCCTTGAAGTGCTGAGTCACATCGGCAGCGATATCTTCCAGCCCACGGTGGGCGCTGCCGTGGACACCTATCTGGAGGACCACGCCGTGGATTGGACACCGTGAGCGGCCAGGTCACTCACGGGTATCGATGCTCACCACCACCGACATCCCCGGGCGCAGCCGCTTGGCCTCCGGTTGGTCGGGCTCGACGGTGATCCGCACCGGAATGCGCTGGGCGATCTTCACGAAGTTGCCGGTGGCGTTGTCGGCCTGCAGCAAGGCGAACTCGGAGCCGGTGGCCGGCGAGATCTGCTGCACCTGCCCCCGCAACTTGAGGTGGTCGAGCGCATCGACGGTGAAGGAGACCGGCTGGCCGATGCGCACATGGGCCATCTGGGTTTCCTTCATGTTGGCGATGACCCAAAGGGTATCGGGGACCAGCGCCATCAACTGTGCGCCTGAGTTGACGTAGGCGCCCAGGCGCGTGCCGATCTGCCCCAACTGACCGTCGCGCGGCGCGGTCACGCGGGTGTTGTCCAGGTCGATGCGGGCGAGTTCGACCGCGGCCTTGGCGTTTTCCACGGCCGCTTCCAGGGCCGCGCGGTTGACCACCACGGTGGCTTTGTCCTGACGGGCGATTTCCAGTGCCGCCTTGGCCTGTTCCAGAGTGGCGATCGCGGCGGCATGGCTGGCCCGGCTCAGGTCCAGCTCCCGGCGTGAGACCGAGCCATCGCTGACCAATGCCTGGTTGCGGCGCAGGTCGGCCTGGGCCTTGTCCGCCTGGGCGGTGGCATCCAGGATGGCGGCCTCGCGCTGGGTGATGGCGGCTTCGGCACTCTTGCGCTGTTGCAGGTTGTTGGCCAGCGCCGCCTGCTGCTGTTGCAACTGGGCGATGGACTGCGCCAGACGCTGGGTGTAGATGCGATCGTCCAGGCGCACCAGCAGGTCGCCACGTTTGACGAACTGGAAGTCATGCACCGGCACCTCGACGATGTAACCGGCCAGTTGCGGGCCGATGATCGTCACCTGGCCGCGCACCAGGGCATTTTCGGTACTTTCGATGGCGCTGCTGAACGGCGGCAGGCGCCAGGCATAGAGCACCAGCAGGATGCCGGCCAGCGCCACACAGGCGAAACTGAGCGAGGAAAGCAGACGCACGCGGCGCGTGCGCGTCGGGTCGCCCGGCCCGCTGGGCGGTGCGGTGCCCTCCGGGGTTTCGGCGATGGCAGTGGTGGTCGTGGATTGGGTGGGCTGGGTCATTGGGTCGAAGCGCCGCTGGTGGTGTCGGGGGAGGCCACAGGTTGCGCCGCGCGGCGCAGCCAGTAGCTGCGAATCAAAATCCAGATCATGGTCGCCACGGCGATGGCGCCGATGAGCATGAACACATCGTTGTAGGCCAGGATGTTGGCCTCACGGGTCGCCGCGCTGGCCAAAAGACGCGTGCCGATCTCGGTGCGCAGGGCGGGGTCGGCAATCAGCCCGGCGTACCCGCCGCCGCCGCCCTGGACCCTGGCGTTGACCAGCGGTTCGAGCGCGCTCAAGCGTTCGACCAGGTTGCTGGAGTGGAACTTCTCCCGCGCCGTCTGGAAGGTGCCCAACAAGGCCGCACCGATCAGTCCGCCGAGGTTGTTGCAGATCCCGAACATCACCGAGAAGCTGACCAGGTTGCGTGGGTTGGCGCGCACGTGACTGATGCCCAGGGCCATGGAAGGGCCCAGGAAGAACGTGCTGCCAAAGGCCAGCAGGAACTGGCTCAGGTACATCTGCTCGGGCCGGGTCAGGTTGCTGGAGCTCGCATCCATGAAGGCCCCGGTGGCCATCGCCGCCAGGGAGATGAACAGCGGCGTGACCAGGTGCGTCGGGTTGATGGTCAAGGCGCTGGTCGCAAGGCCTGTGGCCGCGCCCAGCAGCATGATCCAATACAGGCTGCGCATCTGTTCACTGCCCATGTTCAGTGCCTGCAGGAAGCCCACCGCACCGGTGGATTGCTCGGAGGTGACCATGCGTATGAGCACCACGCACAAGGCCAGGCGCACCACTGCGCCGCTGCCCAGCCAGCGTGTCATCAGCAATGGGTTGGTGCGGTTGTGCTCGATGGCAAGGCCCGAGCAGACCAGGGCGATGGATGACGCCAGGGCCACGCCGATCCAGGGCGCCTCAAGCCACCAGTCGATACGCCCGAGTGAAAGCACGGCGCAGAGCAGGGCGGTGCCGCTGGCCATCAGCGAGAAGGTCAGAAAGTCCAGGGGTTCGAAGGTCTTGAAGCGATCCCCAGGTGGCAGTTTGAGCTGCAGGACGCAGCCCAGCGCGGCGAGCGCCAGGCCCAGCTCGAACATGTAGAGGCCACGCCATTCGGCGATCTGCAACAGGTCTTCGGAAAACACCCGGGCCAGCGGCACCGCCAGTTGCGAGGCGCCCAGGCCCAGCACCATGGCCTTGAGCCGCCACTGCGCGGGGAAGGCCTGGATCATGTAGTAAAGCCCCAAGGAACTGAGCGCCGCGCCGACCATGCCGTGGGCGGCGCGGACCGCGATGGCCGAGTTGAGGTCGTTGACGAACAGGTGGGCGAAGGTGACCAGGGCGTAGAGCACCAGGAAGACCTCGGTGAACGCGCGCAGGCCGAACTGCTGACGAAACTTCACCAGCAGCAGGTTCATCGAGACGTTGGTCATCACGAACGCGGCGGGCAGCCAGGCCATCTCTGCGCTGGTCGCGCCCAGGGCGCCCTGCAGGAAGGACAGGTTGGCGGTGACCAGCGCATTGCCCAGGCCGCCGGTGATCGCCACCAAAAGGCCCACCGCGCCATAGGCCAGGCGTTTGCCGGGGGCGTGCAGGGGCGTGGAGGGCGAGCCAGGCAGACTGGGCTTTTCGTGGGGGAGCCATTGGCGTGGCGCGTATTTGTCCATTGGTGATGCAGCCCTTGGTCGCGTGGAAAAACTCTACGCGACTGGTGGTGGGAATGAAAATACCGTGCCGAGCCTTTGGGAGCGCTTCACACCCCAGAATCCAGGCCACCCCACACATTCGGGGTATGTTCCCGCTCAGCGATTGTCCCGATAGTACGTCCACCGGCTCATCCCGAGCAGTCACACGATGGAGTTGCTATGGGCAAGGCACTGAAGGTGATTGGCAGTCTGTTGCTGGCGTCCGCCGCCACGGTCACAGTGGCGGCGCAAGAGGACACCAGCAACACGCTGCGGTTGTACAACTGGACCGACTACATCGGTGAAACCACCCTGGCCGATTTCGAAAAGGCCACGGGCATCAAGGTGATCTACGACACCTTCGATGGCTACGAGACCGTGCAGACCAAGCTGCTGACCGGCCGCTCCGGCTACGATCTGGTCATGCTCAACGCGTCCTTGGTGCCGCCGCTGATCCAGGCCGGGGTGTTCCAACCCCTGGACAAGCGCCAGTTGCCCAGTTGGCACAACCTCGACGCCAAGGTGGTCAACGAGCTGCAAAGCTACGACCCAGGCTTGAAGTTCTCGGCGCCCTACACCTGGGGCAACTCCGGGGTGACCTACAACGTCGAGAAGATCAAGGCACGCATGCCCGATGCCCCGATCGGCTCGCTGGCCATGCTGTTCGACCCCAAGATCGTTTCGCGTTTCGCCGACTGCGGCGTCACCTTGATGGACGCGCCCAGCGAAGTCATTCCCCTGGCCTTGCAATACCTGGGCAAGGACCCGCACAGCGCCGCACCCGCTGACCTGAAGGCCGCCGAAAAGCTGCTGATGGGCATCCGACCCTACATCAAGAAGTTCGATTCGGTGAACTACCTCACCAGCCTGCCCAACGGGGACGTGTGCATGGCCCTGACCTGGTCCGGTGACTACGCCACCGCGCAGGCCCGCGCCGAGGAGGCGAAAAAGAACATCACCCTGGACTTCTTCATACCCAAGGAAGGCTCGCTGATCTGGTTCGACAACCTCTACCTGCCCAAGGACGCGCCCCACGTGGCCAATGCGCACCGTTTCATCGAGTTCCTGCTGCAGCCGCAGACCATGGCCAAGGTGACCAACTATATCCACTACGCCAACAGCAACGGTGCCGCCACGGCCCTGGTGCAGGCCGACATCCGTGACAACCCGGCGATCTACCCCGACGACGACACCCGTGGTCGTCTGTTCGCCCAGAAGACCCAGGCCCCACGGGACATGCGCGCCATCACCCGCGTGTGGAGCACGGTCAAGACCGGTTACTGAGTTCTCTTTCTTCGTTTTCTGCCAAGGAACTGCCTTATGGCCATGCCCAGCAAAGCTTTCGCTTCGACACCTGCCCAGGACGCATTGGTGGAGGCCGACAAGGCCCACTACATGCACGGCTACCACATGTTCGACGAGCACCGGGAACAAGGTGCGTTGAACATCGTGGCCGGGGAGGGCGCGTACATCCGCGACACCGAGGGCAATCGCTTCCTCGATGCCGTAGGCGGCATGTGGTGCACCAACATTGGCCTGGGCCGCGAGGAAATGGCCCTGGCCATCGCCGACCAGGTGCGCAAACTGGCCTATTCCAACCCGTTCTCCGACATGGCCAACGATGTGGCCATCGAGCTGTGCCAGAAGCTCGCAGAACTGGCCCCCGGTGACTTGAACCACGTGTTCCTCACCACAGGCGGCTCGACGGCGGTGGACACCGCCTACCGGTTGATCCAGTACTACCAGAACTGCCGCGGCAAGCCGAACAAGAAGCACATCATCGCCCGCTACAACGCCTACCACGGCTCCACCACCCTGACCATGTCCATCGGCAACAAGGCCGCCGACCGGGTGCCGGAGTTCGATTACGCGCACCCGTTGATTCACCACGTCTCCAACCCCAACCCGTACCGTGCCCCGGATGACATGGACGAAGCCGAGTTCCTCGACTTCCTGGTGGCCGAGTTCGAGGACAAGATCCTCTCGCTGGGCCCGGACAACGTCGCGGCCTTCTTCGCCGAGCCGGTCATGGGCTCGGGCGGGGTGATCATTGCGCCCAAGGGTTATCTGCAGCGCATGTGGCAGCTGTGCCAGACCTACGACATCCTGTTCGTCGCCGACGAAGTGGTGACTTCGTTCGGTCGCCTGGGCACCTTCTTTGCCAGCGAGCAGCTGTTCGACGTGCAACCGGACATCATCACCACCGCCAAGGGCCTGACCTCGGCCTACCTGCCGCTGGGGGCGTGCATCTTCTCCGAGCGCATCTGGCAGGTGATCGCCGAGCCAGGCAAAGGCCGCTGCTTCACCCACGGCTTCACCTATAGCGGCCACCCGGTGTGCTGCACCGCGGCCCTGAAGAACATCGAGATCATCGAGCGGGAGAACCTGCTGGCACACGTTAACGAGGTGGGCGGCTACCTGGAGCAGCGCCTGGCCACCCTGCGCGACCTGCCGCTGGTGGGTGATGTGCGCTGCCTGAAGCTGATGGCGTGTGTCGAGTTCGTCGCCGACAAAGCCAGCAAGGCGCTGTTCGACGACGCGGTGAACATCGGCGAGCGCATCCACCGCAAAGCCCAGGCCAAAGGGCTGCTGGTGCGGCCGATCATGCACCTGAACGTGATGTCGCCACCGTTGGTGATCACCCATGCCCAGGTCGACGAGATCGTCGAGATCCTGCGCCAGTGCATTCTCGATACTGCCCAGGAACTGCGCAGCGAAGGGCTTTATCACGGCCAATGACTCACCTAAGACAGGCTGTGCGCGCACCTGCCCGGCAGGCTAGACTGCCGGGCATGACCCAGCCTACCCCCGATACGCCCATCACCCTGACTTTCAGCGCCCTGCAGCAGTGGCATGCAGCCTTGCAGCACGCCTTCGCCCACAGCGACACGGCCGATGCCCTGGCCCATCTGGGCGCCGCGCTCGGCCAGCTGGTGTCGGTCGAATCGATGATGATCAGCTTGGAATGCCGGGGGCGGGCACCACGGTTGCTCTACCAGCAGGGCATCCCGGAATGCCACCGCGATGCAGTGCTTAATCGGTATTTCGCCGCAGGCTACCTGCTCGACCCGTTCTGCCTGGCGGTGGAAAACGGGTTGGCCGAGGGTTTCTATCATCTGGCCGACATCGCGCCGGACAACTTCTTCGACAGCGACTATTACAAAGCCTATTACCTGGGCACCGGTTGCAGCGAAGACAGCTACTTCATCGCCGACATCGCCGAGGACCGCAAAGTCTCCCTGAGCCTGTTCCAGGGCTGCAGCGGCACGCGCCTGAGCGCTGCGCAACTGGACCTGCTGCGGGCAGTGGAGCCGATGGTGCGCGAACTGCTGGGGCGCTATGCCCGTGCGCACCTGTTGGAAGCCCCTCAAGCTAACGAGCCCGGCGACCTGCAGGCGGCGTTCGACAGTTTCGGCTGCCAGGTGCTCACCGACCGGGAGCGCGAAGTGGCGCACATGATCCTGCGCGGGCACTCGGTCAAGTCCACGGCCATCGAGCTGGGGATCTCACCGGAAACAGTGCGCATGCACCGCAAGAACCTCTATCTCAAGCTTGAGATCAATTCCCAATCGGAGCTGTTCGCCCGTTTCATCGACTGGTTGCGCCAGGGCTGACCCGCGCAGTCTCTTCAGCGGTGCTGGCGAGAAAGGCGTTGATCTGTTCGGCGGCGGCCTGTGGGTGTTCCCAGGCCAGGTTGTGACCGGCATCGGCGAAGGCGTGGAACCTGGCCTGAGGCAGGGCCTGTCGTAGCGCGGTTTGGGCATTGGCGTCGAACAGCGAATCCTGGCTGCCATGCAGGATCAACACAGGTGCCTTGAGTTTGGGCAAGTCACGGCCGAATTCGGTGACCTGCAAGGCGTGCAGCACGCCACGCCAGACCTGCAAGGGCACGGCAGCGCTTTCGACCCGCTCCCGAGCGATGAAGTCCGCATCGACCGGCAGCGGGTTGGCGTACCACTCACGCATGAAGGGCGAGTCGGGGTCGATCGGTGCCTTGAGCGCGGCGATCTGGGTGGCCAGCCAACTGCCTTCCTGGCTCAACTCGGTGGTGGAGCCGGTACTGGATACCAGCACCACTTTGTCGACGCGCTCGGGGTATTGCTCGGCCAAGGTCTGGGCGAGGATGCTGCCCAGCGAGTGCCCCACCAGGCTGGCCTTGGCGATGCCCAAGCGGTCGAGCAGCAGGCGGATGTCATAGGCCATGTCGTTCAGGGCGTAGCAGCATTCGGGCGCGCTGCTGCGGCCATGGCCACGCAGGTCGACGGCGATGATCCGGTAGCGCGCGTCCAGGTAAGGCAGGGTCAAGCTCCAGGAGCGGGCATTGTCGGTGAACCCATGCAGCAGCACCAAGGCCGGGCCTTTCGGATCGCCGGCCTCGTAGTAGGCCAGGGTGGTGCCGTTGGGCAGCAAGGCCTGCTGCTTTTGGCTGGCGAAGCGTTGTTGATCGATCGGTTGTGGCTGGGCATGGCCTTGGGTGGCGAACACGCTCACGGCCAGCAGCAGAGCAGGGGTCAGGCGCATCATGTTGTCTCCAGTCTCCAGGGGGCTGGCCAGGACTATTGTTTTTCTTGAGCGGTGGATCGGTTCCGTTAACGACAAAGGCGCTGTCAATGCTCGCCAAACATACCTGTGGGCGACATGTGTCGTTTCTGGAGTCGCGTTGTGCCTGCATTCGGGCATTCAATGTGCTGCCGGGCTGTCTGTGTGGGAGCTTCTGTGTCTTCGCATCTCTATGACCCAGTCGATCACGACGCGCTACGCGCCGCCTACCTCAAGGTCGCCGACCCGCCCAGCGGGCCGGACCCTGCGCTTGAGGGCATCATGGAGGGCTTACCACCGCCTGCGGATAGACGCGTGGGGCGGCACAACTGGCTGGCCTATCCCTACAGCACCTGGGCGTTTCGCAATGTCAGCAAGTTGTTTCCCACTGAGGCGATCCGCCGCGAAGGCGCAACTCCCGCCCCCTCGCGCCATACCCCCTGGCCCCTGGAAGACCTGGCCTTCGACAGCGTCTGTGGCCTGAGGGTGACCTTGGACATGCACCTGCGAGCCAGCCAGACCTGTGGCCTGCTGGTGATCCGTAACGGTGCGGTGGTCTTCGAACGCACCTACAACGGCCTGCAGGTGGGCGATCGCCATGCCTGGTTCTCGGTGAGCCAGGTGCTGGTCGGGCTGATCGTCGAGGAGCTGATCTACCGCGGCGCCCTGAGCCACGACACCCAGGTGGCGCAGCTGATTCCCGACCTGGCTGGCACCGCCTACGCCAGTGCCAGCGTTGGCCATTTGCTGGACATGGCGGTGGGCGTCGACTACCGCGAGGACTACACCGACCCGACCTCGCACGCTTCGCATTACACCTACGCCAGCGGGTTGATCCGCCCAGCTGACGGGCAGGTGTGCGCGCAGTCACTGCACAGCTACCTGCTGTCGCTGCGTCAGAACCGCGCCCACGGTGGATTCTTCCAGTACGTGACGGCCAACAGCGAGGTGCTGGGCTGGGTCGCCGAGGTGGTCACGGGGCTTGCGTTTCCACGGCTGGTGCAGCGGCTATGGCGCAGCCTGGGGTGCGAGGATGACGGCTTGTACATCACCGATGCCTGGGGGCGGGGCATTACCGGAGCAGGGGTGTGTTCCACCCTGGCGGACCTGGGGCGCGTCGGCTTGCTGCTGGCGAACAAGGGGCGGTTGGACAATCGCCAGGTCCTGCCGGCGAAGCTCTTCGAGCGGATCCTGGCCAGCGCCGAGCCTGCGTACCTGCGCGACAATTGCGATTACAGCCGCTGGCTGCCGGGCGGTGCCTACAAGAGCCAGTTCTACGTGCTGGACGACCGCGCCCTGATGGGCAGCGGCATCCACGGCCAGTACCTGTATGCCGATACCCGCACGCAAACGGTAGTCGTCAAGTTCTCCGCGGCCCGGGAGGCGGCAGGGCTGCTGGACATCGACACGGTGAGGCTGCTGCGGCTGATCGCCGACCTGCAGGTCTGATGATGCGCTCGCCGTTTATGGGGGAGACTGTCTTTCGTGGCTTGCACGGGTTGGTTCGCGGGTAAACCCGCTCCTACAGGTACCGCGGTGCTGTCCAGAGCACCGATGGACCCGGCGGGGGCGGGCTCAGTCGCGAATGCGGCGGCGGCCTTGGTGGGCAGGGATCAGTTGCGATCCAGCCAGACGGTCTGCACGTTGCAGAACTCGCGCACACCAAAGTGCGACAGTTCACGACCGAAACCGCTCTTCTTCACACCGCCGAAGGCCACGCGTGGGTCGGAGGCGCAGTAGCCGTTGATGAACACGCCACCGGTGTCCAGGGCGGCGGTCATGCGCTCGGCCAGGGCGAGGTCGGCGGTGTAGATGGTCGAGGCCAGGCCGAATTCGCTGTCGTTGGCCAGTTCCACTGCATGGTCGGCATCGCGGGCGGTGATGATCGCAGCAATTGGGCCGAACAGCTCTTGCTTGAAAGCGGTCATCTCGGGGGTGACATCGCCGAACACGGTGGGCTCGTAGTAGTTGCCCACGCCTTCGGCCTTGTTGCCGCCGAGCAGCAGGGTGGCGCCTTCGGCCAGGGTCGCCTGGACTTGGCCGTCGAGCTCATCGCGCAGGTCGAAGCGGGCCATGGGGCCGATGTAGGTATCGTCGTGCAGCGGGTTACCCACTTTCAGTTCACGGGTCGCCTCGACGAACTTGCGGGTGAATGCCTCGACGACGCCTTGCTCGACGATCATGCGCTTGGCGGCGGCGCAGACCTGCCCGGTGTTCTGGTAACGGCCGATGACGGCAGCCTTGACCGCCGCGTCCAGGTCGGCGTCGGCCAGGACGATGAATGGGTCCGAGCCGCCCAGTTCCAGCACGCATTTTTTCAGCGCCGCGCCGGCCTGGGCACCGATGGCCATGCCGGCCCGTACGCTGCCGGTGAGTGTGACGGCGGCGATGCGTGGGTCATTGATGGCCCGGGTGACGCCCTCTGGAGTGACGTTGATCACTTCGAACACGCCTTCGGGCAGCCCGGCCTGCTTGAAGGTTTCGAGCAGCAGGTAAGCGCTGCCCATCACGTTCGGGGCATGCTTGAGGACATAGGTGTTGCCGGCCAGCAGCGCGGGCACGGCGCCACGCAGGACCTGCCAGATCGGGAAGTTCCACGGCATCACGGCCAGGATCGGCCCCATCGGACGGTACTCGATGCGGGCTTTCTCGATCTGGGTCGGCTCCGGCGCAAGCATGGCCGGACCGTGTTCGGCGTACCACTGGCACAGGCCGATGCACTTGCTCACTTCACCACGGGCCTGGGTGATCGGCTTGCCGATCTCGCGGGTGATCATCTGGGCGAAGGCTTCGTGATTGGCTTGCAGGGCGCCTGCCAGGGCGAGCAGGTATTCACTGCGCTGACCCAGCGACACCTGGCGCCACCGGCCAAAGCCTTGCTTGGCGCGTTGCAGCGCCGCTTCCAGTGCGGCGTCGGTGTCGAAGGCGTAATGGCCGATCCGTTCACCGCTGTGCGGGTCGACGGAAATGGCATGGGTCAGGCTGCTGATCTCGCTCATGGCGGGTTCCTCGTTGTTGTATCCGACTGAGGCTCAGACTAGTGGTGTGCGGTTTTAATGAAAACTGAATAATAATGAGCGAAACATTCACGAATGGAGAAAGACCGTGGACCTGGTGCAACTGGAAATCTTCAAGGCCGTGGCCGAGCACGGCAGCATCAGTGCTGCGGCGCAGCAGATCCATCGCGTTCCGTCCAACCTGACCACGCGTATCAAGCAACTGGAAGAGGACTTGGGCGTCGAGCTGTTCATCCGGGAAAAAAGCCGGCTGCGGCTGTCGCCGGCGGGTTGGAACTTTCTCGAGTACACCCGGCGTATCCTCGATCTGGTGCACGAGGCGCGTTTGACCGTGGCCGGCGAGGATCCCCAGGGCACCTTTGCCCTGGGATCGCTGGAAAGCACGGCGGCGGTGCGCATTCCCGGGCTGCTGGCGGCCTACAACCAGCGTTTTCCCAAGGTCGACCTGGACCTGTCCACCGGCCCGTCGGGCACCATGCTCGAAGGGGTGCTGTCCGGGCGCCTGGTGGCGGCGTTCGTCGACGGTCCGGTGCTGCATCCCACCCTTGAAGGCATGCCGGTATTCGAGGAGGAAATGGTCATCATCGCGCCGCTCAATCATGCTCCGGTGAGCCGTGCCCGCGATGTGAACGGGGAGAGCATCTATGCCTTCCGGGCCAACTGCTCCTATCGCCATCATTTCGAAAACTGGTTTGTCCAGGACCAGGCGGTGCCGGGCAAGATCCATGAGATGGAGTCCTACCACGGCATGCTGGCCTGCGTAAGCGCCGGTGCCGGCCTGGCCTTGATGCCACGCAGCATGCTCGACAGCATGCCAGGCTGCAGCACGGTGAGCGTCTGGCCGTTGTCGGAGGATTTTCGCTACCTCAAGACCTGGCTGGTGTGGCGCCGGGGCACGGTCTCGCGCAGCCTGAGCATGTTCGTCAAGCTGCTGGAGGAGCGGCGCACGGCCTGACCGACGGCCACCCCCGGGCCGAACACCACTGGCGACGTGGCGTCGAACATTGTGTAGACCATCCCCTCGAAGGGAGGAATGCACCATGCGCAAACACCATTACGGGCTGTGCGCCGCCTTGCTGGTGGCCTTGGCCTTGCCTTGGACCCTCGCCGCTGCGGCCGACCTGAACGCGCCGATCGATCCGCAGGCCGTACAGTTGCAACCGCAGGAGCAGAACGGCGTGCGTTACCTGCAAGGCGGAATCGGCCAGGATGAAGCCAATGCCTTGCGTCGCACCACCGGCTACGACCTGCACGTCACCTTGTCCGTTGGCGCGGACGACAAGTTCCAGAGTGGCGCCACGGTGGATATCCAGAACGCCCAAGGCCAGCCGGTGCTGGCGTTGCAGGATGTCGGCCCACTGTTATTCGTGCAATTGCCGCCAGGGCAGTACCGGGTCACCGGCAATGCCGATGGGCAGACCGTGCAGCAACAGGTGACGGTGAGCGGCAAATCCCCCGCCAATGTGAGCCTTCACTGGCAGTGAAGAGCCCTTGAATGCGTAGGAGTACATTTGTACCCCTACGGGAATCAGCCTATAGGCCAGATCGTGGCCTCCTGCAGGAGGAAGCGATCGGGCCTATATTTTTTGAACGATCCTGATTCCGCGTCCTTCTGATATTTCAGCAGAGCGCCTGCCGGAGCATGGCCATGAACCTGGAAACTCAGTTGAAATCGCTGGATGAATGCGGCTACGTACTGATTCCAGGCGTTCTGGAGCCACTGCGCGTTGCCCTGCTGCGCTGCGCCATCGACGAGTTGCAGCCGCTTCATTGGGATTACCAAGGGCTGTTGGAACACTACAAATGTGTGTTCAACCGCAATCCGCTGTGGTTGTCGTTCCTGGACCTTCCGCCATTGATCGATCTGGCCGAGGCCGTCCTGGGGCACGACTGCCACGTGATCGGCCAGACAGCCTGGCGCAGCCATCCCGGCTACCCCGGAATGGGGCTGCACCTGGATTACCTGCCGCTGGAGTTGCCGGACTGGATCCGCGCCCGCAAGGACTACTGCCAGCCGGTCCAGATACTCACAGCGCAGTTGTATCTGTGCGATGTCGATGAGTCCGTTGGCCCGACGCGCATCGTGCCAGGTAGCCACTTCGCCGGCCGCCCGCCTCAGGAGGGCGAGGACAGCTGGCTGGGGCAGGGCGCCAGGGAGATACGCTGCCATGCCGGTGATGCGCTGGTGTTTCGCAGTGACCTGTGGCACGGCGGTGGTGCCAATCACAGTGCAGGGGATACGCGCGACATGCTGCAAGTGCACTATGGCCGGCGTATGGTCGCGCAGAAGTTCTCGCCCTATTTGACCTGGCACTTCAACCCTGACGTGCTGGAAGAGGCGACGCCCCGGCAGCGGCGTTTGTTGGGTGAGCACGAGGAGTCGGTGTATGACTGAGGGGCCTGCCGACAGCCTCTGCGGGAGGCAAATTAGTCGGCATGTTTAAGGTAATTCTGAGGGGCCTTTTGGCGCTGCGATATAAAAATTCTGCGCAGCGCCTGGATTATTTACAAATGTGCAACAGAGTGTTTTATCCGTAGGTGGCAAACAACCTTTCAACTTTTTGTTTGATTGGCCGATAATCCAAAAAGTATTACGTCTTGTAACGTGGTTGGATGCACGCGATTCAGGACACTAAAAAGGAGGGGCAAAAGCCCCCCATTTGGAATCAAGCCGGCAGATAGTGCGCTGGCTTGTCCGTGAAGACCATCAGGAGATTCATAGATGAAAACCCGTCTCGCCGCTTCGCTGGCCGCCGCCGTCCTGGCTTTCGCCGGCGCCAACATGGCCCAGGCCGCACAAGTGTCCGGCGCCGTTGGCGCCACCGGCCAAGGCGACATGACCTACCGTATCGGCCTGTCGTTCGACTGGGACAAGAAGTGGTTCGAAAGCAACACCGGCCACCTGACCGGTTACTGGGATGCGGCCTACACCTATTGGGAAGGCGGCGAAGCCAGCGGGGCGCACTCGCTGTCGTTCAGCCCGGTATTCGTCTATGAGTTCAGCGGTTTTACCTATACGCCGTTCATTGAAGCCGGTATTGGTCTTGCAGCCTTCTCCAAGACCGATGTGGGTGATCAGCGCCTGGGCTCTTCGGTCAACTTCGAAGACCGCATCGGCTTTGGTCTGAAGTTGCCAGCCGAACAGAAGATCGGCGTGCGTGCGATGCACTATTCCAACGCCGGCCTCAAGCAGCCTAACGACGGCATCGAGTCCTACTCGCTGTACTACAGCAAGGGCTTCTGATCCCCATCGAGCAGTAGCGCGGCTGCAGGAGCGCTACGCGTTGCCTGGCACCGGCTGCGCCGGTCTTCGCGGGTAAACCCGCTCCTACAGGGATCACCGCCAATCCTCTGGGAGCGGGTTTACCCGCAGAAAGGCCAGCGCAGGCAACGCGAGACAACGGCTTTAGCACGCCTGCAACGTCTCTGCATGTCAGCGCACCGCCTTGATCGCCAGCACATTGCACAGCGGATGCTCCACCACATGGGCGGTGGTGCCGCCGAGGAAGGTCTGCATCGCATCGTGACGATGGCTGCCCATGACGATCACATCGGCCCGGCTGTGGCTGACGAACTGGGCAATCGCGCGGATGGCCGGCCCTTCGAGAAAATGCCGACGCTCAAGATCGATCTGATGATGATCGCCCAGGCGGTTGAACGCCGCGCGTTGGGCCGTGCGTACGCTGCCGTCGAAGCCTGGCATGGTCACGGTACCGGCGCCGAAGTCGGCGATATGGGTCTTGGCCGCGTCGCAGACGTGCAACAGGTGCAACTCGGCGTTGCATTGCAGGGCCAGGGCATGGGCGCAGTGGATGACCTGTTCGTCCAGGTGCTCGCCGGCACCATGGCAGTTGAGATCGACCGCCGCGGCGATCTGCCGGGGCAGGGGCAGGCGGATGTCGCTGACCAAGTGCACGGCCACAGGGCTGTCCTTGAGCAACTGCCAGTCCAGCGGTGTCACCAACAGGCGTTTGAGTACGGGTTCGTGCTGCACGTCCTTGATCAGCAAGTCGCAACCCAGGCGCTCCACCTGCTCCAGCACGCTGCCCAGCGGGTCGCGGGTCAGCAGCAACTCGGTGGACACATCCAGTCCGGCGTTGCGTAACTGCTCGACTTCATCGGCCAGCCACTGACGGTTGTGCTCAAGCAGCCGCTCACGCTCGCGGCTGTCGCTCATCAGACCAAAGGTGTCGATATCGTCAACGAACACGTTGATATCCAGCAGGGCTCCGCTGGATTCGGCCAGCGCCGCGGCCCGTTGCAGGGCAGGTGTATGGCGCATCTGGGGGCCGAGCATCACGAACAATCGCTTGAACTGGCTCATCTCATACCTCCACGTGTGGCAGCCCCCAAACTGCCCGTGCCGGTTTACGCGCCAAGCGGCGCCCAAGTTTCTCTCTCAGTCTAGACGCTGGTGGCTGATGGGCCCTGCGCCGATGCCTCCAGTGCCCGGTGACTGGGGTATGATGCGTGCCTTTTCTCCTACATCGAGGCCCGATCCATGTCCCTGAGCGTTGAACAGATTGGCGAATTCCGCGCCTTCGCCGAGCAGTTGGCCGATGCCGCCGCTGCGGCGATCAAGCCGTATTTCCGTGCAAGCCTGGACGTCGAGGACAAGGGCGGGCGCTTGTACGACCCGGTGACCGTGGCCGACAAGGCCGCTGAAGAGGCCATGCGTGAGCAGATCCAGGCACGCTACCCGGCCCATGGCATTCTCGGGGAAGAGCAAGGCGTGGCCACAGGCAGCAGCCCGTTGACCTGGGTGTTGGACCCGATCGACGGTACCCGCGCGTTCATCACCGGCCTGCCGCTGTGGGGCACGCTGATCGCCCTGAACGACGGCGAACGCCCGGTGGTGGGGGTGATGAATCAGCCGTTCACCGGCGAGCGCTTCGTCGGCACCCCAGAGGGCGCCTGGCGCAGCGGCACGCCGCTCAAGACCCGCGCCTGCGCCGATCTGGCTTCGGCAACCTTGATGTGCACCACCCCGGACATGTTCGACACCCCTGAGCGCAAGGCGGCCTTCGAGGCGGTGGCCGGCAAGGCGCGGCTGATGCGTTATGGCGGCGACTGCTATGCCTACTGCATGCTGGCCTCGGGCTTTGTCGATGTGATCGTCGAAGCGAGCCTGCAGCCGTATGACGTACAGGCGCTGATGCCGATCATCGAAGGCGCAGGCGGTGTGATCACGGCCTGGGACGGCAGCTCGGCGCAGAATGGCGGCTGTGTGGTGGCCTGTGGCGATCCGGTGCTGCATGCGCAGGTGATCGAAATGCTGCGCCACGCGATGTGATCGCTTCGCGGGTGAACCCGCTTGGTTCTGCGGTGCTTCCAACAACACCGCTGTACCTGTGGGAGCGGGTTCATCCGCGAAGAGGTCGGTGCAAGCAACACAAGGCCGTTGTTCTCTCAAACGTTTCGCTTGCCCACCGCACTTTTCTCCATTCGCACGCTCTATCAATGGCCAGGCTGAGCCGATGCCCGACCCAGCCGTTGATCCCAGACCCCGGTGCCGATGGTTGTTCCACTGTTCAAACCCTTCTACCGCCTGCTCCTGGCAGCTACCTTGATCGCCCTGTGCGCCTGCACCCAGGAGCAGGGGCGCGACATCCTCACCCAGTTCGGTGACGGCAAACCCAGCGAGCTGTTCCAGACCAGCGTCGACCGCATGGCGACCATCGCCATGCGCGACAATCTGCAGAGCCTGTACCTGCTGATGAACAAGCTCTACCAGCGCAACCCCAACCAATGGAAGCAGTCGGGCTACCTCGATGCCGCCACCGCCGAGCGGCAGATTCGCCTGGCCATCGAGCAGCGCCAGCCTTTGGCCCAGTTGGGCGATCGGCGCGACCTGGCGGCGTTGAGCTACGCCTTGAGTCCTGAGTTTCGCGGCGACCGGGTCGGTGCCTTCATCTATGCCATCGGCAGCATGCTGATCACCGCCCACGGCGGGCGCACCGAGTTCTACATGACCGACACCATCGACCCGCTGTTCGTCAACAACGCCGCCCGTAACATCGAAAAAGCCACGTGGATGCTGAGCCAACGCCAGGACGCCAACGGCGTGCTGCTGTTGTTCTCCAACGAAATATCCGAAGAGGGCAGCAACCTGAGCTTCGCCGTGGAGTTCGGCAAGATCGTCGCGCGCCTGGACCTGTTGGCCCAGATGCTCGACGAACGCTACCGGCGGATCGGCCTGAACTACGCGCAAAGCTTGCTGTTGCTGAACTTCCTGCCGGTGCAGTAGGCCATCGATGAGCGGGTGTCATGGGCTCTGCTGCCAGCCAAGCACTACGCCCCGTTCCGTGCCCTTGTAGGAGCGGCCTGTGCCGCTTCTACAGAAAGCGAGGTGTTCGATTATCGAACTCAGAGGGTAGGCGCCTGTCCGCTATCCGCACGGCGTTTGCTTTGGTCGCATTGCCTAAGGCCCGGCTTTTTGATTATGTGTCGCGAACAGTACGCCGATGGTCGCCTACCCACATGCACCCTCCATCGGCTCGATAGACTGACCGTGAACGACCGCAACCACTGGCCCCAGTGCCCGTAGGACGCGGCGACCAGAACAATAACGAAGCCGAGTGCCTTGCCTATGGAAAGCCGCCTGTTGAGCGAGCGCAGCAGCGTGTTTCATCGCGCCGACCCTTATGTCGTGTCCGACTACGTCAACCGGCACGTGGGCCAGCATTGCATCGGCCTGTCCCGTACCACCCATCCTCAATCCAGCCTCAGCCACCGCAAGATGGCCGAGCTCGACCTGTGCCGCATCAGCTACGGCGGCAGCGTGCGGGTCACATCGCCTGCGCTGGAGACCATCTTTCACCTGCAGATCCTGCTCAACGGCAACTGCCTGTGGCGGGGGCATCAGCGCGAGCATTACCTGGTGCCGGGCGAGCTGCTGCTGATCAACCCGGATGAGCCGGTGGACCTGACCTATTCGGAGGACTGCGAGAAGTTCATCCTCAAAGTACCTACCCATCTGCTCGACTCGATCTGTGACGAGCAGCGCTGGCAGCGGCCCAGCGGCGGGGTGCGTTTCCTGCGCAATCATTACCGGCTGGAGGAGCTCGATGGCTTCGTCAACCTGCTGTCGATGGTGTGCCATGAGGCCGAGGTGAGCGATTCGCTGCCCAGGGTGCAGGGCCACTACAGCCAGATCGTCGCCAGCAAGCTATTGACGCTGATGAGCACCAATGTCCAGCGCGAACCCCTGGGCGCGGCGGGTGCGAGCCTGGAGCGCATCCTCGAACACATCGACCGCCACCTCAAGCTCGAACTCACCGCCGAAGGGCTGGCCGAGCAGGCCTGCATGAGCGTGCGCTCGCTGTATGCGTTGTTCGACCGCCACCTGGGCACCACGCCCAAGCAGTACATCCGTCAACGCAAGCTTGAGCAGGTCCATGCCTGCCTGCGCGATGCCAGCTGTTCGGTGCGCAATGTCACTGAGCTGGCGATGGACTATGGGTTCCTGCACCTGGGTCGGTTCTCCGAGCACTACCGGCAACGCTTCGGCGAGCTGCCGTCCGAGACCCTCAAGCGCCGCAACTGACCTCCGCTCGCGGGCTGGCCCGCGATTGCGCAAGCCCATACAGACAACGCGCCGACCTGTCTGCACAAAGTGGATAGCACTCTGCACGATCCGGATATTGCCCCCGCCGCCCAATCCCTAACCTGACCTGGCCTGAACAATAACAATGGAGACCCTGGCCATGTCCCTGGGATTCGACTACCTCAATGCCATGCTCGAGGACGATCGGGAAAAAGGTGTCTACCGCTGCAAGCGGGAGATGTTCACCGACCCGCGCCTGTTCGACCTGGAGATGAAACACATCTTCGAGGGCAACTGGATCTATCTGGCCCATGAAAGCCAGATCCCCGAGAAAAACGACTTCCTCACCCTGACCATGGGGCGCCAGCCGATCTTCATCGCGCGCAACAAGGACGGTGAGCTCAATGCCTTCCTCAATGCCTGCAGCCACCGCGGTGCCATGCTCTGCCGTCACAAACGCGGCAACCGCTCAAGCTACACCTGCCCGTTCCACGGCTGGACCTTCAACAACAGCGGTAAGCTGCTCAAGGTCAAGGATCCGGCCAACGCCGGCTACCCCGACAGCTTTAACTGCGACGGCTCCCACGACCTGACCAAGGTCGCCCGCTTCGAGTCCTACCGCGGCTTTCTGTTCGGCAGCCTCAACGCGGATGTCAAACCGCTGCGCGAGCACCTGGGCGAGTCGGCCAAGATCATCGACATGATCGTCGACCAGTCCCCCGAGGGCCTGGAAGTGCTGCGCGGTTCGAGCTCGTACATCTATGAAGGCAACTGGAAGCTCACCGCCGAGAACGGCGCCGACGGCTACCACGTCAGCTCCGTGCACTGGAACTACGCCGCCACCCAGAACCAGCGCAAGCAGCGCGAGGCCGGGGACGAGATCAAGACCATGAGTGCCGGCGCCTGGGCCAAGCAGGGCGGGGGGTTCTATTCCTTCGACCACGGCCACCTGTTGCTGTGGACCCGCTGGGCCAACCCCGAGGACCGTCCGGCCTACGAGCGCCGCGAACAACTGGCCGCCGATTTCGGTCAGGCCCGCGCCGACTGGATGATCGAAAACTCGCGCAACCTGTGCTTGTACCCCAACGTGTACCTGATGGATCAGTTCAGCTCGCAGATCCGCGTGGCCCGGCCGATCTCGGTGAACAAGACCGAGATCACCATCTACTGCATCGCGCCCAAGGGCGAGAGCGCCGAGGCGCGGGCCAAGCGCATCCGCCAGTACGAGGACTTCTTCAACGTCAGTGGCATGGCCACCCCGGATGACCTGGAAGAGTTCCGCTCCTGCCAGACCGGCTACGGCGCCGGCACCGGCTGGAACGACATGTCCCGCGGCGCGACCCACTGGGTCGAAGGCGCCGACGAGGCCGCCAAGCAGATCGAACTGCAACCGCTGCTCTCGGGCGTGCGCACCGAGGATGAAGGCCTGTTCGTGCTGCAGCACAAGTACTGGCAGGACACCATGCTCAAGGCGTTGGAGCAGGAACAGCGTCTGATCCCCGTGGAGGCTGTGCAATGAGCATTTACGAGACCGTGCGCGACTTCCTCTACCGCGAGGCGCGCTACCTGGATGACGCCCAGTGGGACCAATGGCTGGAGCTGTACGCCGCCGATGCGACCTTCTGGATGCCCTCGTGGGACGATGACGACACGCTCACCGAAGACCCGCAGAGTGAAATCTCGCTGATTTGGTATGGCAACCGTGGTGGTCTGGAGGACCGGGTGTTCCGCATCAAGACCGAGCGCTCCAGCGCCACGGTGCCGGATACCCGCACCTCGCACAACCTCAGCAACATCGAGATCGTCGAGCAGGGCCATGGCCAGTGCCGGGTGCGTTTCAACTGGCACACCTTGAGCTTTCGCTACAAGACCACCGACAGCTACTTCGGCACCAGCTTCTACACCCTCGATCTGCGCGGCGAACAGCCGTTGATCCTGGCCAAGAAGGTGGTTCTGAAGAACGACTACGTCCGCCAGGTCATCGACATCTACCACATCTGATTCCAGGCCACGACGAGGGCCGCTCGGGGTGCCGCAAGGCGCGCCGCGGCCAGGCTCGCCCCGGAGGTACGCCATGAGCTTCCAGATCGCACTGAATTTCGAAGACGGGGTCACCCGTTTCATCCAGGCCGATGGCCACGAGACCGTCGCCGATGCCGCTTACCGCCAAGGCATCAACATCCCGCTGGACTGCCGCGACGGCGCCTGCGGCACCTGCAAATGCCAGGCCGAGGCCGGGCGCTACGACTTGGGCGACAACTTCATCGAAGACGCCCTGAACGAAGACGAGATCGCCCAAGGGTTCGTCCTGACCTGCCAGATGCGCGCGCTGAGCGATTGCGTGGTTCGCATCCCGGCCTCCTCGCAGCTGTGCAAGACCGAGCAGGCCAGTTTCGAGGCGGCCATCAGCGATGTGCGCCAGTTGTCCGAAAGCACCATCGCCTTGTCGATCAAGGGTGAGGCGTTGAATCGCCTGGCGTTCCTGCCGGGGCAGTACGTCAACCTCAAGGTGCCGGGCAGCGAACAGACCCGCGCCTATTCGTTCAGCTCGCTGCAGAAGGACGGTGAGGTCAGCTTCCTGATCCGCAACGTGCCGGGCGGCCTGATGAGCAGTTTCCTCACCAGTCTGGCCAAGGCGGGCGACCAGATGACTCTGGCCGGCCCGCTGGGCAGCTTCTACCTGCGGGCGATCCAGCGGCCTCTGTTGCTGCTGGCCGGTGGCACAGGCCTGGCGCCCTTCACCGCGATGCTGGAAAAGATCGCCGAGCAAGGCAGCGAGCATCCGCTGCACCTGATCTACGGGGTCACCAACGACTTCGATCTGGTCGAGCTGGACCGCTTGCAAGCCTTGGCCGCGCGGATTCCCAACTTCACCTTCAGCGCTTGCGTGGCCAATCCCGACAGCCAGTACCCGCACAAGGGCTATGTGACCCAGCACATCGAGCCACGACACCTCAATGACGGCGACGTGGACGTCTATCTGTGCGGCCCGCCCCCGATGGTCGAGGCGGTCAGCCAGTACATCCGCGAACAAGGCATCACCCCGGCCAACTTCTACTACGAGAAGTTCGCCGCGGCGGCGGCCTGAGGTTTTACGGGGCTGCCCGCATCGTGCGGGTGAGGGCGGCCTCTTTTTATTGCGTACGCGAACGCTGGGGGAGCGGGTCTACCCGCGAAGCAAGCCACTCGGTGTATGGCACCGGCTGTGCCGGTGTTCGCGGGTAAACCCGCTCCCACAGGGACGGCGGGCAACTGGAGAATCGCTGATGAACAACAGATTCCAAGGCAAGGTCGCCCTGGTCACCGGCGCCGCCCAAGGCATCGGCCGGGGTGTGTGCTGGCGGCTCAAGGCCGAAGGCGCCCAGGTGGTGGCGGTGGACCGCTCCGAGCTGGTCCACGAGTTGGCCGGGGAGGGCGTGCTGACCCTGATCGCGAACCTTGAGCAACACACCGACTGCGCCCAGGTGATGGCACAGGCGGTCGCGACCTTCGGCCGCCTCGACATCCTGATCAACAACGTCGGCGGGACCATCTGGGCCAAGCCGTTCGAACACTACGACATCGAGCAGATCGAGGCCGAAGTGCGTCGCTCGTTGTTCCCGACCCTGTGGTGCTGCCACGCGGCGCTGCCCTACATGCTCGAGCGTGGCAGCGGCGCCATCGTCAACGTCTCGTCCATCGCCACCCGTGGCGTCAACCGTGTGCCCTACGGCGCTGCCAAGGGCGGGGTCAACGCGCTGACCGCCTGCCTGGCCTTCGAAACCGCCGGGCGCGGTGTACGCGTCAATGCCACCGCGCCCGGCGGCACCGAAGCGCCACCGCGGCGCATCCCGCGCAACAGCGCTGAGCAGAGCGAGCAGGAAAAGACCTGGTACCAGCAGATCGTCGACCAGACCCTCTCCAGCAGCCTGATGAAGCGCTACGGGACCATCGACGAGCAGGTCGGCGCGATCCTCTTCCTGGCCTCCGACGAGGCCTCCTACATCACCGGCGTCACGTTGCCGGTCGGTGGTGGCGACCTCGGCTGAGGCCGCCTGCGGCAAGGTTTTCTTCACACAACAAAAACAACAGAGAGAGATGCCATGCGAACCCTCGACGTCCAAGCGATCATCGACAATGCCCGCTTCACGCCCTTTCACTGGATGGTCATGGCCTGGTGCGGCCTGTTGCTGATCTTCGACGGCTATGACCTGTTCATTTATGGCGTGGTTTTGCCCGTCATCATGAAAGCGTGGGGGCTGACCCCATTACAGGCCGGAGCACTGGGCAGCTATGCGCTGTTCGGCATGATGTTCGGCGCCCTGGCATTCGGCAGCCTGGCCGATCGCATCGGCCGCAAGAAGGGCATTGCCCTGTGCTTTGCGCTGTTTTCCGGGGCGACCATCCTCAATGGCTTTGCCACCAGCCCCGGCGAGTTCGGTATCTACCGCTTCATCGCCGGGCTCGGCTGCGGCGGCTTGATGCCCAATGCCGTGGCGCTGATGAACGAATACGCGCCCAAGCGCCTGCGCAGCACTTTGGTGGCGATCATGTTCAGCGGGTATTCCCTGGGCGGCATGCTCTCGGCGGGTGTCGGCATCTACCTGCTGCCACGCTTTGGCTGGGAGTCGATGTTCTTTGCCGCGGCGCTGCCGCTGCTGCTGTTGCCGGTGATTCTCTACTACCTGCCGGAGTCCATCGGTTTTCTGGTGCGCCAGGGCCGCGTCAAGGAGGCCGGCGCGTTGCTCAAGCGCCTGGATCCAGACTGCGACGTGCAGGCGGACGATGTGCTGCAGGTCGTGGAGCGCAAGGCCAAGGGCGCTTCGGTGGCGGCGTTGTTCCGCGAGGGCCTGGCGGTGCGCACCCTGGCACTGTGGCTGGCGTTCTTCTGCTGCCTGCTGATGGTGTACGCGCTCAGCTCCTGGCTGCCGAAGCTGATGGCCAATGCCGGCTACAGCCTGGGTTCGAGCCTGTCGTTCCTGCTGGTGTTGAACTTTGGCGGCATGGCCGGGGCGATCTTCGGCGGCTGGCTGGGGGACCGCTACAACCTGGTCAAGGTCAAGGTGGCGTTCTTCCTGGCTGCGGCCCTGTCGATCAGCCTTCTGGGTGTGAACAGCCCGATGCCGGTGCTCTATGGGCTGATCTTCATCGCCGGCGCCACCACCATCGGTACGCAGATCCTGCTGTATGCCGGCGCGGCTCAGTTGTACGGCCTGTCGGTGCGCTCCACAGGGTTGGGCTGGGCGTCGGGTATCGGCCGCAACGGCGCCATCGTCGGCCCGCTGCTGGGCGGTGCGCTGATGGGCATCAACCTGCCGCTGCAACTGAACTTCATCGCTTTTGCCATTCCTGGAGCCATCGCCGCGCTGGCCATGGCCGTGCACCTGGCCAGTGGCCGGCGCCACGGCCTGGTCGCGCCTGCCCAGGCCTGATCGTTCACTGACGCAACTGGAGGCCTTGCATGACAAGCCCGACTATCGACCGGCTGGAGGCGATCATCGTCGACCTGCCGACCATCCGCCCGCACAAGCTGGCGATGCACACCATGCAGCAGCAGACCCTGGTGATCCTGCGCCTGCGTTGCAGCGACGGCGTGGAGGGCATCGGCGAGGCCACCACCATCGGCGGGCTGGCCTACGGCTACGAAAGCCCCGAGGGCATCAAGGCCAACATCGACGCGCATCTGGCGCCAGCGTTGATCGGCCTGCCGGCGGACAACATCAACGCTGCCATGCTCAAGCTCGACAAACTGGCCAAGGGCAACACCTTCGCCAAATCCGGTATCGAGAGTGCGCTGCTCGATGCCCAGGGCAAACGCCTGGGGCTGCCAGTCAGCGAACTGCTCGGCGGGCGGGTGCGCGACAGCCTGGAAGTGGCCTGGACCCTGGCCAGCGGCGACACCGCCCGTGACATCGCCGAGGCCGAGCACATGCTTGAGGTGCGTCGCCATCGGGTGTTCAAGCTCAAGATCGGGGCCAATCCGGTGGAGCAGGACCTCAAGCACGTGGTGGCGATCAAGCGTGAACTGGGCGATCGCGCCAGCGTGCGGGTGGACGTCAACCAGCACTGGGACGAGTCCCAGGCCATCCGCGCCTGCCAGGTGCTTGGCGACAACGGCATCGACTTGATCGAGCAGCCGATCTCGCGCATCAACCGCGCCGGCCAGGTGCGCCTGAACCAGCGCAGCCCGGCGCCGATCATGGCCGATGAGTCGATCGAAAGCGTCGAGGACGCCTTCAGCCTGGCCGCCGATGGCGCCGCCAGCATCTTCGCCCTGAAGATCGCCAAGAACGGTGGCCCACGCGCCGTGCTGCGCACCGCGCAGATCGCCGAAGCCGCCGGCATTGCCCTGTACGGCGGGACCATGCTCGAAGGCTCGATCGGCACCCTGGCCTCGGCCCACGCATTCCTTACCCTGCGTCAGCTGACGTGGGGCACCGAGCTGTTCGGGCCCTTGCTGCTGACCGAAGAGATCGTCGCCCAAGCGCCGCAGTACCGCGACTTCCAGCTGCACGTGCCGCGTACGCCGGGGCTGGGCTTGACCTTGGACGAAGCCCGCCTGGCGCGCTTCGCCCGCCACTGAAGGAACTGACACCACCCCGTGGGAGCGGGCAGACAACGCGATGGATGTCACCGGCTGTGCCGGTGTTCGCGGCTAAAGCCGCTCCTACAACGACTTAATCAGACGCGAGGAGAACCCCATGCTGTTCCACGTGAAGATGACCGTGAAGCTGCCAGTCGATATGGACCCGGCCAAGGCCGCGCAACTGAAGGCTGATGAAAAGGAACTGGCCCAGCGCCTGCAGCGCGAGGGTACCTGGCGCCACCTGTGGCGCATTGCCGGCCACTACGCCAACTACAGCGTGTTCGACGTGCCCAGCGTCGAGGCCCTGCACGACACCCTCATGCAGTTGCCGCTGTTCCCCTACATGGACATCGAGGTCGACGGCCTGTGCCGCCACCCCTCGTCGATCCATAGCGACGACCGCTGATTAGAACCCTTTGCACAAGAACAAGATGAGGTACGCATCATGACCGTGAAGATTTCCCATACTGCCAAGATCCAGGCGTTCTTCCAGGAAGCCGCAGGCTACGGCAACGACGACGGCAACCCGCGCATCAAGCGCATCATCCAGCGCGTATTGCAGGACACCGCCCGCTTGATCGAGGACCTGGAGATCACTGAAGACGAGTTCTGGCTCGCCGTTGACTACCTCAATCGCCTGGGCGGACGCGGTGAGGCCGGGTTGCTGGTGGCAGGCCTGGGCCTGGAGCATTTCCTCGACCTGCTGCAGGACGCCAAGGATACCGAGGTAGGTTTGACCGGTGGCACGCCGCGCACCATCGAAGGCCCGCTGTATGTCGCCGGTGCGCCGATCGCCCAAGGTGAAGTGCGCATGGACGACGGCAGCGAAGAGGGCGTGGCCACGGTGATGTTCCTCGAAGGCCAGGTGCTCGACCCGCAAGGCCAGCCGGTGGCAGGCGCCACGGTCGATCTGTGGCATGCCAATACCCGCGGCACCTATTCGTTCTTCGACCAGAGCCAGTCGCAGTACAACCTGCGCCGGCGCATCGTCACCGACGCCCAGGGCCGCTACCGCGCCCGCTCCATCGTGCCGTCGGGCTACGGCTGCGACCCGCAGGGGCCGACCCAGGAGTGCCTGGACTTGCTGGGCCGCCATGGCCAGCGCCCGGCGCACATCCACTGCTTCATCTCTGCGCCGGGCTATCGCCACCTGACCACCCAGATCAACCTGGCGGGTGACCAGTACCTGTGGGACGACTTCGCCTACGCCACCCGTGAGGGGCTGGTCGGTGAGATCACGTTCCGCGAGGACGGCGCGCGGGGTGTGCAAGGGCGGTATGCCGAGCTTTCGTTCGACTTCCAGTTGCAGAAGGCCGTGGACAGCGAAGCCGAGCAACGTAGCAGCCGGCCGCGGGCGTTGCAGCAGGCTTGATACACCGAGGTGTCCTCTTCGCGGGTAAACCCGCTCCCACAGGGACGGTGTCGCTGTCGCCACCCAGGCCTCCACCCTTGTTGAGGTTGCTGTGGGAGCGGGTTTACCCGCGAAGAAAGCACCGCAGAAGCAGCGCCAGCCTGCGATGAAGTCAACGGACAGCGCTGTTGAGAGGTTGGCGCGGACCCTGTGGGAGCGGGTTTACCCGCGAAGAAAGCACCGCAGAACCGGCGCCAGCCTGCGATGAAGGCAACACAAAACACGTGCCAGCCACCAAGGCCGGCCAGAGCTTGCGAGAGGTCCTATGAAAGACCTGTTCAACGATTGCTCCGTGTCGGCCGTTGTCGCCGGCATGATCGCGACGATGATTTCCTACGCCGGACCCTTGGTGATCATTTTCCATGCGGCCGAAGCCGGAGGGCTTTCCCACGATGTGCTGTCTTCGTGGGTCTGGGCGGTGTCCATGGGCAGCGCGGTGCTGGGGGCATGGCTGAGCCTGCGCTATCGGGTACCGGTGGTGATCGCCTGGTCGATCCCAGGCTCGGCGCTGCTGGTCACCGCCTTGCCGGAGTTGGGCCTGGAGCAGGCCATCGGCGCCTACCTGGTGGCGAATCTGGTGTTGCTGGTGATCGGCATCAGTGGTGCCTTCGACCGCATCATCGCTCACCTGCCGGGCTCCATTGCCGCCGGCATGCAGGCCGGGATTCTGTTCAGTTTCGGCACCGAGGTGTTTCGTGCGCTGCCGGTCCAGCCGACGCTGGTGCTGGCGATGTTCGCCACTTACGTGTTGATGCGCGTGCGCCAACCGCGCTATGCGGTGGCGGCGGTGCTGCTGGTCGGCGCGTTCGTCACGGTGCTCAGCGGTCAGTTTCGCAGTGACGCGCTGGTGCTGGAACTCGCCTCGCCCCGCTTGATCGCCCCGCAGTTCAGCGTCACGGCCCTGTTCAGCCTGGCGTTGCCCCTGGTGCTGGTGGCCCTGACCGGGCAGTTCATGCCCGGCATGGCGGTATTACGCAATGCCGGTTACGCCGTGCCCGCCAGCCCATTGATCAGCACCAGCGCCCTGGGGGGCGCCTTGCTCGCGCCCTTTGGCTGTCATGGGCTGAACCTGGCGGCGGTCACTGCGAGCCTGTGCACGGGCCGTGAAGCGCATGAAGATCCACGCCGACGTTATGTGGCGGCGGTGTCCGGCAGCGTGCTTTACCTGCTGCTGGGAATCGCCGGCGCCACCTTGATGTCGTTGTTCGCCGCCTTTCCCGCCGCGCTCATTGCCGCACTGGCGGGCCTGGCCCTGTACGGCGCGATCAGCGAGGCCTTGGCCAGGAGCCTGTCCGAACCGGCTGAACGCGACGCGGGGCTGTTCACCTTTCTGGTGACCGCCTCCGGCGTGTCCTTCCTGGGGCTGTCGGCGGCGTTCTGGGGCCTGTTGTTCGGGCTTGCCGCCCACGCCTTGCCACACCTGCGCCGACCCCGTGCCCACACGGCCTTGCGCCGCGCCCGCTGAAAGAGGAGAGCGATCACTCGATACCCACGCGTTCCCAGCGCTTTACCCATAAAAACAAGATCAAAGAGAGCTTCGGAATGAACCACACCCCTTGCGTCGCCCTGGGCATCACCTTGCTCAGCCAACCCCTGCTGGCCTCTGAAAACGGCTTTTTCGAGGATGCCAAGGCCAGCCTGAGCGCCCGCAACTATTACTTCAGCCGCGACTATTCGGACATCGTCGGGGCCAATCAGCAGTCCAAGGCCGAGGAGTGGGCCCAGGGCTTCATCCTCGACTTCAAGTCCGGCTACACCCCCGGCACCGTGGGGTTCGGTATGGATGCCCTGGGCCTGCTGGGCATCAAGCTCGACAGCAGCCCGGACCGCGTCAACACCGGGCTGTTGCCGGTGCACAGCGATGGCCGCGCGGCGGATGAGTACAGCCGTCTGGCACCGACCTTCAAGGCGCGTCTATCCAAGACCGAGCTGCGCGTCGGTGAATTGCAGCCCAACCTGCCGGTGCTCACCTTCAGTGACATTCGCCTGCTGCCACCCACCTACCAGGGCGTGAACCTGAGCTCGACCGAGCTGGCGGGCCTGACGCTGCAGGCCGGGCACCTCACCTCCAGTCACCTGCGCAATGAGGCCGGCGACGACAAGATGATCGCCATGCTCGGTCATGTACCCATGCGCCAGGCACAGAGCGATGCGTTCAACTATGTTGGCGGCGACTACGCCTTCAACGACAACCAAAGCAGCGCGAGCCTCTGGTACGGCCAGCTGGAGGACATCTATGAACAGGGCTTCGTCGGCCTCAAGCACAGCAAGCCTGTGGGCGATTGGGTGCTGAGCGCCAACCTGGGCTACTTCACGGCGCGCGAGGACGGCGATGCACTGTTGGGCAACATCGATAACCAGGCGTTCTTTTCGTTGTTCACCGTCCGGCAGGGTGGGCACAGTTTCCATGTCGGCTACCAGGGCATCTATGGTGACAGCCCATTCCCACGGGTGTTCGCCAACATCTCGCCGCTGGGCAACGAGGTGCCGACCTATGAGTTCGCCTACACCGACGAACGCTCCTATCAGGCGCGCTACGACTACAACTTCGCCGCCCTGAGCATCCCCGGGCTCACCGCCACCGTGCGCTACATCACCGGTAACAACGTGGATACCGGCCAAGGTTACGAGGGCAAGGACCGCGAGCGTGACATCGACCTGGGCTATGCCGTGCAGGGAGGGCTGTTCAAGGGGTTGGGGGTTCGTGTGCGCAATGCCATGGCACGCTCCAACTACCGCAGTGACATCGATGAGAACCGCCTGATCCTGGTGTACACCTGGCAATTGTTCTAATCAGCAGCGCGCGTCCACAGGCTTGTTCCTGTGGGCGTGCCAGTGTCCAGCAACGCGTTTCAAACCAAGCAATATGTAGGGGTTCTGGCGCCAAGTCGGTCTTTATCCTGCGTGGCTCACCCATCAGGAGCCCCGTCATGCCCCACGTTCTGGACCACAAACACGCCGTGGCAATGCAGTTCGCCAGCCGCCCGACCCTGCGTCAGGTGGCTGGCCAGCAGATCATGAAAGTGATGATCGAGCGCTATCCACTGATCGCCAGCCAAAGGCCGGAGCTGACCAGTGCCGAAGCGTTCAAAGTGATGATTCCCAAACCAGGAGGGTTCTGGTCGGTCCGCTCGTTCGTCGACTACGTGCTCCAGGCGTGGCTGGAGGGTGAGCGACTGGACTTTTCCTTCGTGGACGGCCTGGATTACCGCCTGAGCCTCGAAGTGCCGTCGCGTTTCTATGCCATCAAAGACCCACGCAAAACCGCCGATGGCGATCGGATCAAGCTCGAAGACCTCGGTGACGCCCTCAATGAGCTGCTTGAACTGTTCGAGGAGCTGTTTTGTCAGGCGCAGGTCGACTATTGGCGTGAAGATGCCAACGCAGGCGTCAGCCGCGACCGGTGGTTGCAGCAGACGGTGAAGTCCGTCTTGCTGGAAAACCTGGCGCTGCAGAATCTGGACGCTGAGCAACAGACCTGTATTCGGGACCTGCTCGCGATCGGCGCACAATCGGCGGGCGTGTGCATTGTGGAGGTGCACATGAAGAAGGGAGGCCAGGCATTCTCCCGGTTGCTGCCCAACCTGCTGGTGATGGCCGAGAACGATGCGCGCAAGGTGTTTCTCTGGTGCGCGCCGTCCAGCGTGATCCAGGCATTCGACTCGCTCGGTGCCTTTGCCCAGGCGCTGCAAGACGAACTGGCCGACGCCTATGACTTCGATACGCTCACCTGGGACCGTCACGAGCTGGCCGGGGACGTATTCGGCCAATGGGCTGCGGCGATGCTGGAGGCATTGCTGGCCGCTGCACGCCGGCTACAGCACACGCAGTTGACCAACGTCGACGAAGCTGAGCAGGTGCTGGCTGCGCTGACGGACCCCTCGCAGTATTTCATCGAAGGGTATCGAGTTGCGACCGACACCCACCTGTCGTTGCCCAGCGAGGTGCAAAACGCATCGCACGAGGACAGCTTCGCCGATCAATGTGCCCTGTTCGACCTGGCACTGGCGCAGGCACGGAGTCAAGGCGTCTCGGCCCTGGCGGACGTGCTCTCCCTGCATGCCTACGCCAGCCAGCGTCTGCGCGAGCAATTGCTCAAGGACCACCCGATCGATGCCAACTACTTTCCCGACGACCTCGACCTGACGCTCACAATGGCCCATGGCACGCCCGGTGGCGCCGGGGTAGGGGTGGGCGATGGAAGCGTGGAGCGGCGCAGCATGACCCTGACCGAGTTCGCGATCGGCAATCTGAGCTCGCTGCAGGGCGCTCAGCTGACAGGCATCACGCACCGTGAAGGGCAACTGATCATGGATTGGATGACCATCGACTACGCCAAGTCGCTGGTGCAGCGGGTGGACATCGGCGCGCATTATCCGACCTATGTCGCGAAGTGCCTGGATGACCCCGCAACGCGCGAGCAGAGGGTTGAACGGTTTGCCCGGGAATGGCGTTGCGGGTTGTTGTTCAGCGCTCTGTCGGCCAAGCGCGATGGCAGCCTGGACGAAGAGGCCTTGCAATGCGTCGTGGACTACTGCCGTGGTGATGTCGACGAAACGCTGCCCGCCACGATGTTGATGCCATTGGCATTCAAGCGTGAACCCGAGGCGAAGGCTGAGGATCGGGTCGGCGGGATGTATGTGCTGTTCTGCGCCCAACCGTCACGGGTGCTGCTGTACAGGCCGCTCTATGCCGACGCGCCACTGATGATGTTCAGCAGCCTCGACACCATGATGCAGGCCATTCGACAGAAAGGTTCGCTACAGGACAGTGTCCTGCAATGGCTGGCAGCCGATGCGCGGCCGGTGTATGCCCACGGCGGTTTTCATGAGCCTCACCTGATACGACCGATCCTTGATACCTCGCTGACACTTGCGCCTGTGAAACCTGTCAAGTTCGCCCCTCAGTATTGGCGCATCGACGTCGATGCCAAGCTCTACCAGGCCAACCGTGATCTGTTGGTCGAACTGGCCGACCGCCAGTCGGTATCCAACGCTGAAAGTCGCTGGGCGATCCTTGCCCAAGGGGCGTGGCTGCTGTTCGACGTGGCCACGCTGTTCTTGCGTGGGCCGGTGGCGACGGTCGCTTGGGTGATCCAGGCCATCAATGCCGTGAGCAACGATGTGGCGGCGTTGAGCAGCGCCAGCGCGTTCTCGCGCTCCAGCGCCGTGGTGGATCTGCTGTTGAACGCTTCGATGGCACTGATGCACCAGCATTTGCCGACCCAGGCATCGACGGTCACGCCCCGAACGCGGCAGGCGCCGGCGTTTGCACAGCACAGGCTGCCGCAGCCGACCGTACAGGTGGCATCGATCGAACGCGTGCAAGGTAAAGTGGGGCTACCGGGGTCATTGGGGCGCTTGAACACGCAGTTGGACTTCTCCTGGCGAGGTGCCCATGGCCTGAACGTGCTGCCAGCCGAGCGCCGGCAGGCACTTCTGGCGATGCGCTCAAGTGTGTCCCTGGGTAAGCAGCCGATCATCACCACCGGAGCCCATCAGGGGTTGTACGAGATTGCTGGTCGTCATTACCTGTCGTTCGCAGGGGATGTCTATCAGGCGCAGGTGAGCGAGGACGGTATTCGCATCATGGACCCGGCCGGCGGCGAGGGCCCGCAGATGACCTTCATCGAGGAGAGCTGGCGGATCGACCATGCGCTGCAGCTGCGCGGTGGCATGCCCAAGAGCCGTGTGCAGAAACTCCGGGAGAACAACGAGGCATTGGTCCAAGCACTGCGCCTTCAGGACCAAAGCCTGACCGAGAAGCACAACAACCTGACCACCGCCGTGGAAAAGCACCGCAAGTTGTTGAGCGAGAAAGACCAACGCATCGAGCATTTGGAGGCGATGGCGGACCGTGATGCGTTGACCGAGCGTGACCTGAAGCTGACACGAAGCCTGCGCAAACAGATCAACCAAACGATCCTGCGTGAGCTCAAGGAACTGATCGAAAATGGCGTGGAGCACGATCAAGTGCTCTCGAAGCTTGCCGACATGAGGCTCAGCATCGGGCTCTCGGCCATGGTCGGCGAGGCCGAGGATCTGGAGCGCGCCAGCCGTGTGGTCATCGATCTTCGCAATGCGACACGTCAGGAACTCATCGAGAACCTGTCGGCGTTCTATGACGAAATGGCCCAGATGATCAACACCGAGGACCTGGACAGCCTGGCCAAGGACGTTGTCGTCAAACCGGAGAGCAAAGAGGAGGTTCGTCAGTACGAGAGCTTCAGAAAGCGCCTGGAACAGATCATCGAGTGGGAGACCCAACTGATCGAGATGTCCAGGGTTTTCGACCTCCAACTCAGCGACACCCTCAAGGACACCTCGATCGTCTTCAAAGGCAGCAGGGGGGAGCGGGTCAACAAGGACGGCAAACTCAGGGAAATCATCGAACGACGCCGGTTGTCCGCGATCGATCTGGAGTTTCAACAGTTGATGGACCTCGCCGAGGCCAGCGTCGATCGACTTGCCGATGTGGATGAATCCACGTTGACGCAGTATTCCGACTACTTGGCCAACGATGCCCTGAAAAGCGCCGGCAACGCTCACGGTGACCTGCCTGGCAGTGGGGTTTCGCTGACCGAGCAGATCGAGGTCCTGACGGGGGTCGTGGAGGCCTACCAGGAGGCACGCGTGTTGGCGGACTATCTGGAAAGCTGTGGTGGGCCGGCGGTCAAGCTGTCGTGGTTGCAGCGTTACGTCAGCAGCCTTGAAAACATCATGAGTTTGGCGGAGCGGGACTTGGCACAGGCGGTCAGGGAGCTGGAACTCGAAGAGCCACCGGTGCCCAGAACCTCTACCTACGCCGGACGCGGTGGTCGGCGGCATGTGGTCAGGACCAACCGCGGGCGAAGCGTTTTGGGCGAAGAAGTCCAGGTCGGTGACACCTCGGTGATGCAACAACGGGACTACCGCACCCAGGCGGTCATCAAGACGTTCCACAAGACGGGCGAGCAATGGGTCGAGAGCACTGCCCAGCCCAGCACCGGGGGCGAGCGTCCTGTGCCTTCGGCCGATCCGCGCATCGTGCGCAAGCAGGCCCAGACACTCATCGATCAGGTCGACTCGGTGGTCAAACTAGCCCGCTTGTACGTGAAAACCGATGAGCCCACCGGATTGTCGACGGTGATCGATGGGCATCTGGACAAACTCAAGCAAGCGCAGGCCGGGCTGCCCCGCCTCACCCCCGAAGATGAACTGCTCGAAGGGCTGACTGAAGGCGCGACCCGTCTCAAATCGGTCAAGCGCGACCTGCTGACGGGCATGTACCTGGCGACCTCGCACCCCACGGCCGACAGCTTGCGTTTTCTGTTCGAGCAGCGGGCGATCACGGTGCTGCGGGCCGGACAGCGCAAGGCGCTTGCTGCCAACGACTACCTGGATGTCTATGAAATTCGGCGCAGGATTCGCTCGGGCGAGCAGGAGGGTGAGGGGCTCTGGGAGGCCCACTTTCATTACCCAAGCGCCACGACGCCTGCGCGCCAGTTCAGCCGAGGGCATCTGAAGCTCTGGACGCAACGTAAGCTGGGACGTAAAGCGCAGCTTCAGGCCGCAGCCAGTGGCAGGGACTTTTTGGCGATCTATCGTGGCGAGCTGCGTCTGGAGCAAATAGAGGGCATCATCCCGTTCTGATCGAGCGGCCAGCGATCGGGTTTGCGCGGGCTGGCAGGATGACGGTAGGTTGCTGGAAAAACCTGCTCAGGAACCTTCATCTTGGACTCACTGACCCAAGCCGTCCTCGGCGCCGCCCTTCAAGGCGCGGTGCTGGGGCGCATCCAGGGGCGTCGCGCGCTGTTATACGGCGCGGCTCTGGGCACGTTGCCCGACCTCGACGTGCTGATCCGCTACGCGGACCCGGTATCGCAAATGACCTACCATCGGGGCTTTTCCCACTCGATCTTCGTGCTCACCGCCCTGGCGGCGGTGCTGGCCTGGCTGGTGAGCACGATCGCCCGAAGGCGTTGGCCCGACAAAGGCTACCGCTTGCCGAGGTTGTTCCTGGCGTTCTGGCTGGCCTTGGTGACCCATCCGATACTTGATGCTTTCACCGTCTATGGCACCCAGCTGTTCTGGCCGCTTAACCTGACCCCACAGAGCTGGGCGGCGGTATTCATCATCGACCCGGTGTACACCTTGCCGTTGCTTGGCGCAGTGCTGTTCGCGGCCTTCAAGGGCCTGGGCGGCCGGGCGATCCCGGTGTTGGTAGTGGCATTGGCGTTCAGCACCGCCTACCTGGGCTTCGGGCTGGCCGGACGCGTGGCGGCCGAACAGCGTTTCGCGCAAGCCCTGGACCAGCAAGGCATCGCCGTGACGCAGGTGCGCGCCGTGCCCATCGCCTTCAACAGCCTGGTCTGGCGCGTGCTGGCCAAGACCCCGGACGGTGAGTATTACGAAGGCATCAGCAGTGCCTTCGACCGCGCACCGCCGGAGATGCAGCGCCAGCCACGCAACCTTGAGGCTGCCCAGGTGTTGCGTGGCGTGCCGCTGCACGAGCGCCTGCGCTGGTTCACCGACGATTGGCTGCGCTACGACGTGGTGGGCGATGCCTTGGTGGTGACTGACCTGCGCATGGGCATTCCCGGCAACTACACCTTCCGTTTCCAGATGGCCAGCCGCGATGGCGCCGGGCGCTGGAGCGTGGTGACGCCGACGCTGTGGTTGGGCAATGGTGTGGGCTCGATGCTCAACGGTGAGGACCTGGCGTTGATCTGGCGGAGGATCGTCCAGCAGCAGCCTGCGCTGCCGTTGGCGGCCTGGACGCAGAAGTACCTTGGCCAGAGCGAAGCAGCTCGGTGAGCCTGCCAATCGCCCGAGGCTGAGTGACTGCAGTGGGGGCGCTGCGCGCCACATCGCAGGGTTCCGCGAAGCAGGTTATGCGGTGGATGGCACCGGCTTTGCCGGTGTTCGCGAGAGGAGTGCCGAACCGCCGCTCCCACAACGCCCGTGTCCAATCGAAAGGCATCGCTTAATCTTCCCACCGCTGGACTGCGCCGCTCTTAAGCGTTGCGCGGTGCCTGTGGGAGCCGTTGGTTGCATCGAAGCGCAGGGTTACCACACCTTCATGACGTTTCGTGTCGTGCAGGCAGTGGGCTGCGGCTGTTTCGTTTTGAGCCAGGCATTGGTGCAGGACATTTACACGGGGCGTCGGCGTAACGCCATGCGTATTTTTCTCACCAGCGCCAGCGGCGTGTTCATTTCACTTTCCCCTCTGGCAGGTAGCGCACTTCAGCAATCGTTGGGGTGGGCGGGGAGTTTTCAAGTATTCCTTGGTCTGTCGTGGATGGCCTGTCGGTGGTGGGCATCTTGTTGCCAATGGCCATCTGTACCATTGGCACGACGATTGTCCGTCCCGCCGCTACGACCTGTGCGCTGGACTTGTATCCCCAATTCGCCGGCGCAGCTGCTGCGCTCAACAACACTCTGCTGTTCGCCATCTGTGGCGTGGCCAGCGCTCTTGTAGCGATGACAGATGCCGGTTTGCCGTTCAGTCTGGCTGTGGGATTCATTGCCACTGCGGTTGGCGGCAGTTGGCTAGTTAAACGATCAGTCCAGAAGGAGGCCGTCGAGCATATTCTCAGGTCGTGATCTCAACCTGGCCACGCATCGATCAGCTCGCGCGCCTCGCGGCTGGTCAACGGGCGTTTCATCCGTTGCGACATCACGGCCATGGCGCGCGCGTAGCCCTTGGCGATCACGGCCTCGACCTGGTCGTCGATGCACTGCAAGGCGATGAAGTCGCCTTTCTCCGGCTCGCCCACATACTCGATGCGGTTCCAGTGCTGCCCATGGCCGAGCACCTCATAGGTGCGCCCGTGCTGGTAGGTCCAGAAGAACGGCACGTCGTCGTAACGGCGCTGTTCGCCTAGCATGTTGGCCGCGGCGATCACGCCGTGCTGCTCGGCCAGGCGCCAGTGCTCGATGCGCACGGGGCGACCGACCAGGGGGAAGGTGGCGATGTCGCCGGCGGCCCATAGCCCTTCGGCGGCGTGCAGTTCGGCGTCCACGGGCAGGGACTGGTCTTCAGCCAGGTCCAGGCCGTGCACGAAACCTGTGGCCGGTTTGACGCCCACGCCCAGCAGCACCAGTGCGGTGTCCAGCCGCTCGCCATTGGCCAGCACCACGGCCTGGACGTGGTCGGTGCCTTCGAAGCGCTCGACGTCGGTCGGCCCATGGAACACCACGCCCTTGCGCTCGTGCAGCTCGCGCAGGGTGCGGCCGATGCGTTCGCCGAGCTGCCTGGCCAGTGGGATTTCATGGCGGGTGACCACATGCACCTGCGCGCCATACTTGCGCAGGGCAGAGGCAGCCTCCAGGCCGATGAACCCGTCACCGACGATGACCACCGGCTGGCCCGGCTCGGCGGCATCGAGCAGGTGCGCGGCGTCGTCCCGGGAGCGCAACAGACAGACACCGGGCAACTGGGCGCCGGGAAGGTCGGGGCGCTTGGGTTTGCCGCCGGTGGCCACCAGGGCTGCGTCGTACTCCAGGCGCTTGCCGTCGGCCAGCATGATCTGGCGCTTGGCGACATCCAGCGCCCGCACCTTGGCGTGCCAACGCTCCAGATGCCCCTGGCGCAGGGCATCAGGCTCCAGCAGGGCGGGGACTTCGTCGGGCGCCATCTGCCCGGCGATGACGAATTTGCTCAAAGACGTGCGGTCGTAGGCGGGGTGCTGTTCCTGGTCGATCCACACCAGGCGGCCGCCGAAGCCATGGCCGAGCAGGGTGGCCACCGCCGCGCAGCCGGCCGCGCCCGCACCGATCACCGCAAAGCAGCGGGCATCGCTGTGCCGAGGTGGGTTGACCTTGGGCAGCGGCTGGTCGTCTACCAGGATATCGCCGTTTTTCACCTGCACCGGATAGCGCCGTAGATCGGCCAGGGCCGGCGGTTCGCAGACCGCGCCTTCGTCCACGGCGAACGCTGCCTTGTGCCAGGGGCAGACCAGCAACCCGCCGCACAGGGCGCCTTCTTCGAGGGGAGCGCCTTCGTGGGGGCAATGCGCCTGGTAGGCATGCACCAGGTCGCCCTGGCGGATCAGGATCACTTCCTCGCTGCCGGCCTGAACGCGCAAGGGCGTGCGTTCATCGAGCTGTTCAAGGCGGGCCACGCTGTGCTGGGTCATGAGGCGTCTCCGTAGAACCGTTCAGGTTCATTTGACGCCTTCGCCGAGCAGGGGATGCAACAGACCGACGATCGGGGGCGGCAGGTCCGCCGAGCGGCCGACGACGATCATGGCAGGTGATGTCTTTGCCTTGGTCAGGGGCGGGGCTGTATGCCATGATCGGGTTCTCTTTTTCATGGTTGTCGCGCTGTCGCCGGTTCCGGCGCTCGCCACGACGAGTCTCGGTGAGCGCGACACCCCAAGGACCCTTGAATGTCACGACCTGGCGCAGGACATCGTCGACTGGGCGATGGCTATCCTGCCGTGCAACGTCAACGTCATGGACAGCCAGGGTTTGATCCTGGGCAGCGGCGAACCTGAGCGCATCAACACCCGCCATGAGGGCGCACAATTGGTGCTGGCCAACGGGCGAATCGTCGAGCTGGATGTGGACGCCGCCAAGTGCCTCAAGGGCGTGCAGCCGGGGGTGAACCTGCCGCTGATGCTCGATGACCGCTTGATCGGGGTACTGGGGCTCACGGGTGATCCGCAACAGCTGCGTACCTATGGTGAGCTGGTGCGCATGACCGCCGAAATGCTCCTGGCCCAACGCCATCTGCAGGTGGAGCATCAGTGGCGGCGTCAGCGCTGCGACGATCTGTTGGCCTTGTTGCTCGGTGGCAGCAGTGATTCCCCCCGTCTGCTCGATGAAGCCCAGCAGTTGGGCCTCAAGCCCCAGTTGGCCCGGGTGCCGTGCCTGTTCGAACTCGAACCCGGCCCCAGCGCGCAGGCGTTGTCCGGCTGGTTGATGAGCCGTTTTCCCGACAGTTGGTGCATCAGCCCGGCCCGGCATTCGTTGCTGTGGTGTCGGCCGGCAGGCGTCGCGCTGGATGAACAGCGCCTGGTCGAACGCCTGCAACGCCATGGCTGGCAGGTCGAGCGCCTGGCCATGGGCAACGTGGCGCAAAGCCTTGAGCAGCTGCGCCGTGGCTATCGGCGGGTGCGTGACCTGCTGGCCTACGGGCGCGAGGTCCTGCCCCAGGAGCGGTTGTTGAGTCTGTCCCGCTATCGTCTGCCTGCCTTGCTCTGGCGCCATCGCAACGATGACTCGCTGGATGAACTGCTCGAGCCCTTGCAGCGCATCCGCGCCAAGGACGCCAGCGGGCAGTTGCTGGCGACCCTGCGCGCCTGGTGCGCCCACGACGGGCAGAGCCAGGCCTGCGCCGATGCGCTGGGGATCCATCGCAACAGCCTGCGGTATCGCCTGGAGCGAATCGCCGAAGTGAGCGAGGTCGACCCGCTGCGCCTTGAGGGAATGCTCAGCCTGTACCTGGGGTTGCAACTGCTGCCGGCGCAGTGATTGGCCCCTTCCCAAAAGGCATTCGCCCAAACAACACCTCAACGCTTTTGTGCATTCGACAGAGGCCTCGCAGCGTCACAACTGGCAGCATGCGGGGTATCTGGACAGGAGAATCCCCATGAAAGTCGTCATCGCCCCCGATTCGTTCAAGGACAGCCTCGACGCTGCCGGTGTCGCACGCGCCATCGCTGCGGGCCTGGCCGAAGTGTGGCCGGACGCCGAGCGGGTCGAATGCCCCATGGCCGATGGTGGCGAGGGGACCATGGACGCGATCCTGGCCGCCAGCCATGGCGAGTTGCGTCGCCAGGTGGTGCGCGGCCCGTTGGGACAGAGCGTCGAAGCCGGCTGGGGTTGGCTCGCGCACAGTCGCACGGCGATCATCGAAATGGCTCAGGCCAGTGGCCTGCAACTGGTGCCGACCGACCAGCGCGATGCCTGCCGCAGCAGCACCTGGGGCACCGGCGAGCTGATCGCCGCAGCGTTGGCCGCCGGCGCCACGCGTATCGTCCTGGCCATTGGCGGCAGCGCCACCAACGATGGCGGCAGCGGCATGCTGAGAGCGTTGGGTCTACGTCTGCTGGATGCCGACGGCCAGGACCTGGAGGAGGGCGGGCTGGCCTTGGGCCAACTGGCCAGGATCGACGCCAGCGACCTGGACCCGCGCCTGGCGGAGGTTCAGGTGGAGGTGGCGGCCGATGTCGACAACCCCTTATGCGGCCCCAATGGCGCCTCGGCGATCTTCGGCCCGCAGAAGGGGGCCAGCCCCGCGCAGGTGCAGGCACTGGATCAGGCCCTGGGGTATTTTGCCGATCTGTGCGCGCAATTGCTGGGTGAGGATGTGCGCGAGTTCCCAGGGTGTGGCGCGGCAGGCGGCATGGGCTTTGCGGCCAAGGCTTTCATGGGGGCGCAGTTCCGCCCTGGAGTCGAGGTGGTGGCGGAGCTGGCAGGGCTCGATGCACTGGTGCAGGGGGCGGACCTGGTGATCACCGGGGAGGGGCGCTTCGATGCCCAGACCTTGCGCGGCAAGACGCCGATGGGCGTGGCCCGGGTGGCCAAGCGTCATGGTGTGCCGGTGGTGGTGCTGGCCGGGACCTTGGGGGAGGGTTACCAGCAGTTGTATGCCCATGGCATCGATGCGGCTTTCGCCCTGGCCAGTGGGCCGATGAGCCTGGAGCAGGCGTGCGCGCAGGCAACCCAGTTGCTCCAGACGCGGGCCAGCGACATCGCCCGACTGTGGCAGGCGGCACGGGGCTGAACGCGGCGGCGACGCGGTGCCTGGCACCGGCTCTGCCGGTGTTCGCGGGTGAACCCGCTCCCACAGGTTTCGTGTAAGACTCAAAACCATCACCGCCTCTATAGGCGCTGGCGATAGCCTGTTGGATGACGCCGTTAGAGGTTACAACAGGCGCTTTCCCGGGCGCCGCTGAAGGGGGGGTACTCCAACAATTGCACTGGCGAAAGGGGCCGGCTGAAGTGGTAGCCCTGGGCGGTGTCGCATCCGGCAAGCTTCAGGCACACGACCTGTTCGCGGGTCTCCACGCCCTCGGCGATCACCTCCAGGCCCAGGCGTTTGGCCAGGATGATGGTGGACGAGACGATCGGGCTGTCGTCGTGGCTGTTGCACAAGGGGGCGATCAAGGCGCGGTCGATCTTGAGCTTGGTCAGTGGTAACGATTGCAGATGGGCAAAGCCGGCATAGCCTCGGCCGAAGTCGTCCAGGCTGATGCCCAGGCCCGCCCGGCGCAGGCGGTGCAGGTGCTCCAGCGCGGTGCCTTCGGGGTCGAGCACGGTGGTTTCGGTGATTTCCAGCTCCAGCTGGTGCGCGTCGATGGCATGGTGGCACAGCTCGGCCAGCAGGCGCTCGCTGAAGTCCGTCTGGCGCAGTTGCAGGGCCGAGACGTTGACCGCCAGACGAGCATCTCGGCCTTGTGCCTGCCACCGGGCGAGTTCTTCGCAGGCAAGACGCAGGACCTCCCAGCCCAGCTCGACGATGAAACCACTGCGCTCGGCCATGTCGATGAAGCGATCAGGGTACAGCAGGCCGAACTCAGGGTGGTTCCAGCGCACCAGCGCTTCGTAGCCCTGCACTTTGAGGGTGTCGAGGCGAATCTGGGGTTGGTAGTGGAGGAGGAACTGGCGTTCGGCCAGGGCGATACCGAAGGCTTGTTCGAGGGTGAAGGCCTGGATATCGGACACGTTCAAGGACGGGTCGAAGAAGCGGTACTGGGCACGTCCGGCCTGCTTGGCCGAGTACATCGCGGCATCGGCGCAGCGGATCAGCGTGTCGATGTCCTGACCGTCACGCGGGCAGATACTGACCCCGACGCTGGGGCTGGTGTTGACCTCCTTGCCGTCCAGGGCATAGGTGGCCGACAGCTTGCCCACCAGTTCGCGCACCCAGGTGTCGATCTGTTCCTCATCGCGCTCGCCGGCCAGCAGCACCACGAACTCGTCCCCACCAAAGCGCGAGGCCTCGTCGCCGGGATCGAGCAGGCGCTGGATCCGCCCAGCCACGGCCTGCAGCAGCAGGTCGCCAATCTTGTGGCCCAGGGAGTCGTTGATCGACTTGAAGCGGTCCATGTCGATGAACAGGATCGCCATCAGCTGGCGCCTGCCCCGTTGCCGGGCCAGGGCATGGGTCGCCACTTCGACGAACTGCCGGCGATTGTGCAAACCGCTCAGATGGTCGGTTGCCGCTGCGTGGCTGCTGCGTCGATGCTCATCCTCCAGGCGACCGATCAGTTGCTGGTTGACCTGCTGGGCATGTTCCAGAGCACTGAACGCCTCTTGGCGCTTGCCTAGCAGGCGCAGGCTCCAGGCGAGGCTGGCGAGGATCATCAGGGTCATGCTCAGGTTCAGCCAGAACTGGCGGGCGTAGGTCAGCGCCGAAGGGGCGAGGATTTCATCGTGCTGTTGGCTTACCACCACGCTGAAGCCTCGGTTGGCCACGCGACGGTACAGGCTCTGGTAGGCGCCTTCGACGCTGTACTGAGTGAGCAACCCGGCCTCGTCACCGGTTTCGGGCAGGTTCGGCATCAACCGGTCGCCGGCCATCACCACGCCGTTGGAGTCGATGCGCAGGCGCTCCTGGCCATCATCCTGGAGCAGGCGCATCAGCCCGGTGCGGCCAAGGTCGATGTGCTGGAGCAGAACGGCGAGATAGCCGACGTCCAGTTGCACCACCAGGATGCTGTCGATCTCCCGCCCGCGTACATCGGTCAGCGGCAAAATGAAGGGCAGCCGCCAGCTGGGCCGGGGCGGTGGGGTGTCGGCAGGGGCGATGTGGGGCATGAAAGGTTTGAAACCATCGTGGGAAACCCGCACCTTGAGCTGGTCAAGCCAGTCCTGGGGCAGGGCCTGGGGTTCGTCGGCATGACTGGAACAGAGCAGCCGACCCTGGCGGTCATACAGGCTCATGCGCTTGAACGCCGGGTCTTCGGCGAGGATGCGCGCCAGGCTCAGGTTGCCCTGTCTCAGGGATTTCATGTCGTCCTGGGTCACCCGGCCCACTGCTTGGGCGCGGTCGACCAGCTGGCGCAAGTTCTGTGCGACGATGCTGGCCAGGTTCATGTGCTCGGCGGCCTTGGCCGACAGCGCATCCTGGCGCGAAGCGGCCTTCTGGGTGACGTGCAGCCCCCACAGGAAGGCGAGGGTGATGGCGCAGAGCGTCAGTATCAGCAGGGGAAGCAGCCCTGCGGACGATAAGAAACGGCGAATCACTGCTGAAGTTCCCGACCCTGGGTAGTGCCCGGAAAATACGACAGAAAGATGACAGCTGCATGACTGGTGGCACATGGCCTTTACTTGCTGGCGCACCGCAAGTCGTGTGCGGCAATGGCACCCAGTTGGCTGGACTAGACTGCCCGATTGACCTCAGAAAGGCTCGCCCGGCGGGTCTTCTGGCAGGGACTCTCACCGACACCACGCCTGTTGGAGGATGCCATGACACACTCGCACGATGACAAACGCCCGACACCAGACCCGGCCGAGGACAACGCGTTTTTCCCCTCGCCCTACTCACTGAGCCAGTTCACCTCGCCCAAGTCCGACCTCAGTGGTGCCGACTACCCCCGGCCTTACACGGGAGGCCGCTGGAAGGTGCTGATGATCGGCGCTGACGAGCGCTACCTGCTCACTGACAACGGCACGATGTTCTCCACCGGCAACCACCCGGTGGAAACCCTGCTGCCGATGTATCACTTGGACAAAGCTGGCTTTGCCTTCGATGTGGCGACTTTGTCCGGCAATCCGGTGAAGTTCGAGTTCTGGGCGATGCCTTCGGAGGATGCCGAGGTCAAAGGCCTGTATGAGCGCTACCGCGATGCCTTCAAGCGGCCGCTCAAGCTCGCTGAGGTGATCGAGCGCGCGTTGGGCCCGGATTCGGACTACATCGGCGTGTTCATCCCGGGTGGCCATGGTGCGTTGATCGGCCTGCCCGAAAGCCAGGATGTCAAGCAAGTCCTGCAATGGGCGGCCAAACAAGACAAGTTCGTCATTTCCCTGTGCCATGGCCCGGCGGCGTTTCTCGCCGCAGGGCTTGGCGAGACGCGGGAAAGCTGTATCTACAACGGCTACCGCATCTGCGCCTTCCCGGACGATCTGGATGCCAAGACCCCGGACATCGGCTACATGCCCGGGCACCTGACCTGGAAGTTCGGTGAGCAGCTCAAGGCCCTGGGGGTGGAGATCGTCAACCAGGATATTTCCGGCGCCACCCTGCAGGACCGCAAGCTACTGACCGGCGACAGCCCGCTGGCCGGCAACGCACTGGGCAAGCTGGCGGCTGCGGCGCTGCTCAAGGAAGTCGGCGCCGGCTGAGCATGAGGCTTGGGCTCAGGCGTCGACGGTCAGCACCACCTTGCCCATGTGCTGACGGTTTTCCATCAAGGCGTGGGCCTGGGCGGCGTCGGCCAGGGCGAAGGTGCGGAAGATCAGTGGCTTGACCGCGCCACTGCGCACATGGGGCCAGACGTGTCGTTGCAGATCGGCGATGATTTGCGCCTTGTCGTCGGCGCTGCGCGCGCGCAGGGTCGAGCCGATGTGGGTCAGGCGCTTGACCAGCATCGGGAACAGGTCAAGCTGTGGCGCCGGGCCCTTGATGACGCCGATCTGCACGATGCGGCCGTTCATGGCGGCGGCCTGGAAGTTACGCGCGACATAGTCGCCGGCGATGATGTCGACGATCACGTCCACACCCTGGCCCTCGGTATGGCGCTGAACCTGCTCGACGAAGTCCTGGCGGTTGTAGTCTATCGCCACGTCGGCGCCCAGGGCCTGGCTGGTCGCTTGCTGTTTAGGGTTGGCGACGGTGGTGAAGATCCGCGAGGCGCCAAGTGCTTTGGCCAGCATCGTCGCGGTGGTGCCGATGCCGGACACGCCACCGTGGATCAGCACCGACTCGCCGGCCTTGAACCCGCCACGCTGGAACAGGTTGACCCAGACCGTCATGAACGTCTCGGGCAGGGCGGCGGCTTCGACCATCGTCAGGCCCTCGGGTAGGTGCAGGGTGGTACGCTCGTCGGCCACGGCGTATTCGGCGTAGCCGCCGCCGGTCACCAGGGCGATCACCGGATCGCCGACGGCAAAGCCTTTGACTTCACTCCCGAGGGCGACGACGTCGCCTGCGATCTCAAGGCCTGGAATGTCCGAAGCGCCTGCGGGCGGGTCGTACAGGCCCTTGCGCTGGAGCAGGTCCGGGCCATTGACGCCGGCGGCGCGGACCTTGATCAGGACTTCGCGCGGGGCAGGCTCGGGAATGGCCCGACGGCTAGGTTGGAGGACATCGGGGCCACCGGGTTGGGTGATCTCGATGGCGGTCATGCTGGAAACGTTGTTCATGGGTGCTGTGCCCTTGTGAGGTGAAGGTTCGCCGCGTTGACGACTTGCCCCAAGGGTACGGAACCTGCAGACCCTGGGCGCGCGGCGATTTCGCGGCGCCCTGTTGCAGATGTGCTGTGAGGAAAGACCTTCGATGAATTGGGATGACGCAAGGATCCTGCTGGCCCTGGGCCGCGAACAGACATTGCGCCGCGCCGCGCGCGTGTTGCGGGTCGATCAGGCCACCGTGGGCCGACGCATTGCCGCGATGGAGGCTGACCTGGGATCGACCCTGTTCCTGCGCACCCCCGCGGGCTATCAACTGACCGCCATTGGCGAGGAGGCGTTCGCACTTGCCCAGAACGTCGAAAGCGCGGCGCTTGAGCTGACCCGACGTATCCGTGGCGTGGACAACGAAGGCGCCGGGGAGGTGCGCATTTCCACCACAGACTCCCTGGCCTGCGATTTCGTGATGCCGGCCCTGCGCCGGTTGCACCTGGCACACCCTGAAATCCGTGTGGTGCTGCATGGCTCTTCGGATCTGGTCAACCTGTCGCAGCGCGAGACCGATATCGCCATTCGCAATCAGCGGCCAGACAACCCCGATCTGATTCTGCGCAAGCTGGCGAGCTGGCCGATGGGCCTGTACGCCAGCGCCGATTACCTGGCGCGCCAGGGCGAACCAGTGCCGGGCAGTGGTTTCGCCGGGCACGATTTGGTGATGTACGAGCCGTACTGGCGGGATCGGGCATTGCCGACCTTGGTCGATGAGGGGATCGACCAGGGGCGGGTGGTGGCGGCGGTCAACTCCAGCATGATGGTGCGCCGGGCCATCGCCGAAGGCTTAGGCATCGGCGAAATCCCCATCGACATGGGCGAGCGAGACGGCCTTGCGCGGATCTGGCCGTCACGCGAGCGCAGCGCGCCTTACGAGGTGTGGATGGTCACCCATAAGGATCTGCGCCACACGGCCCGGGTTCGCCTGGTCATCGACCAGTTGGTCCGGGCCTTCGAGGGCTGAGCGTCAGTCTTTGAGCAGGGCGCGCAAGGCGGCCTTGGCTTCGGGGGTTTGCAGGCGCTCGACGAACAGCTGGCTTTCACGCTCGACCGTGGCTTCGAGTTCGGCGCGGTGGGCATCTTTGATCAGTCGTTTGCTGATGAGCATGGACGCGCGAGGCATCGCCTGCAGGCGCCGGGCGAGTTTCTGCGCAGCCGCCAGGCACTGCTCGCCGTCCTCGTGCAGTTCGTTCGCCAGGCCCCAGTCCACCGCTTGTTCGCCGGTCAGCAGCTCGTTGGCCAGCAGCAGGCGAGCGGCGCGGGCATGGCCGAGCAGGCGGGGCAACAGCAGGCTGGAGCCGAACTCGGGGCATACGCCCAGCGGCGCGAAGGGCATGCGCAGTTTGGCCGAGCGGCTGACCAGCACTTGGTCGCAGTGCAGCAGCAAGGTGCTGCCGATGCCGATGGCCGCGCCGTTGACGGCGGCGATCAGCGGCTTGCTCACGCCGATGACCACGCGCATCAGGTGAAATACCGGGCTGTCCCGGTCGCGTGGCGGGTTGTCGAGAAAGTCGCGCAGGTCGTTGCCGGCGCTGAAACACTGCGGGCCGCCGGTGAGCAGGATGACTTCGACCTGCGGGTCTTCGTCAGCCGCCAGCAACTGCTCGGCGAGCTGTTGGTACATGGCGATGTTCAGGGCGTTGAGCTTGTCCAGGCGGTTGAAGGTCAGGGTCAACAGGCCTTGGTCCAGCTCGCGTGTGATCAGGTCGTTCATGGCAGCCGCTTTTGTTGTTGGGGTCGGGGTTCGGGCACAAGCCGCCGTGAGGGTTTATCACGGTGCTTGGCTTGTTGTACAGTCGTTCAGCCAGACTAGTCCCCTTGTGGGGCCCCCAGTCTCCCTGGCGCAGAGAGAATGAAAATCGCCGCAGCCACAGGCGCGTGCCAACTCGATAACGCTGTTTTTTCCAGGAGCACCGATGAGTCAGGAAGCCCGCTACAACCGCATGCTGCCGGAACTGCGCAAAGCCAACCTGGTCGAGGCGACGCTGGTGTGCCTGAAACGGCACGGCTTCCAGGGCGCCTCGATTCGCAAGATCTCTGCCGAGGCGGGGGTGTCGGTGGGGCTGATCAGCCACCACTACTCGGGCAAGGACGAACTGGTGGCCGATGCCTACATGGCGGTCACCGGGCGGGTCATGGGCTTGTTGCGCGAGGCCATGGCCAAAGCTGCGCCCAATGCCCGCGAGCGGCTGTCAGCGTTCTTTCGCGCATCGTTTGGCTCGGACGTGCTCGACCCCAAGCTGCTCGACGCCTGGCTGGCGTTCTGGGGCGCGGTTAAGACGGCTGAGGCGATCAACCAGGTGCATGACCATTCCTACGGCGAATACCGCAACGAACTGAGCCAACTGTTGGCGTCACTGGCCTCGGAGGAGGGCTGGGAGGGGTTCGATGCGGACCTTGCGGCCATCAGCCTCAGTGCCTTGCTCGACGGATTGTGGCTGGAGTCCGGGCTCAACCCGGGGACGTTCTCGCCGGAGCAGGGCGTGCTGATCTGCGAGGCCTGGGTCGATGGGCTTCAGGCAGGCGGCCGACGTCGCTTCAGTATCAGCGAGGGCTGTTGATCGCCTGTTCAGTAACGAGTACGCTGCTGCCGCGGGTTCGATGAACAACACCTATAAAAAAGAGACAACACGCAATGACGCCTCGGGTACTGATCGTCGATGACGATCCGATTATTCGCGACTTGCTGCACGCCTACCTGTCCCAGGAAGGCTATGACGTCCACTGTGCCGACACCGCCGAACAGGCCGATGCTTTCCTCACCAGCCAGGATGTCGACCTGGTGCTGCTGGACATCCGCCTGCCGGGCAAAGACGGCCTGACCTTGACTCGTGAGCTGCGGGTGCGCTCGGAGGTCGGCATCATCCTGATCACCGGCCGCAACGACGACATCGACCGCATTGTCGGCCTGGAGTGCGGCGCCGACGACTATGTGATCAAGCCCCTCAATCCACGCGAGCTGGTCTCGCGCGCCAAGAACCTGATTCGTCGCGTGCGCCATGCTCGCGTCGCCCAACCCGCGCCAGCCTGCGTGCAGTCGCTCAAGCAGTTCGCCGACTGGGCGCTGGACACCGACCGCCGCCGCCTGATCGACCCGCGCGGCGCGGAAACCTTACTGACCCATGGCGAGTTCCAGCTGCTCAGCGTGTTCCTGCGCAACAGCGGCCACACCCTGACCCGCGACCAATTGATGGACCAGATCCGCAATCGCGAATGGGTGCCCAATGACCGCTCCATCGACGTGCTCGTCGGGCGCCTGCGGCGCAAGCTGCATGACGACCCGGCCGAGCCGCACCTGATCATCACCATTCACGGCACCGGCTATTTGTTCACTGCCAGCGTGGCGGCCTGACCCCCCATGGGCCGCTTGCGCGCGCTGGCCCTGATGCTGGTGAGCCTGCACGGCGTGGCTGGCGAGCGCATCCGCTACTGCGACTACCCGGTGTACCCGCCGATCTCCTGGAGTGACGGCCGCCAGGTCCGAGGCCTGGCGCCGACCGTGGTCCGCGAACTGTTCGGGCGTCTGGGCTACGAGGTCGAGATCGTCGTGCTGGGCAACTGGAAGCGCTGCCTGATGGATGCAGCCGCAGGCCGGGTCGATGTGGTGCTGGCCTACAACAGCGATCAGCGCGACCAGGGCATGCGCTTTTCCAAGGTGCCGGTGCTGCGCGAGGAGGTGGCGGTGTTCGTCAACCAGCGCCGGCCGGTGCGCTTCGAGCGCCTGGACGATCTGGCCAGTTACCGGGGCGGGCTGCTCTATGGCGAAAGCTATGGGCCTGAGTTCGACCGTTTCGTGGCTCGGCATCAGAACATCGAATGGGTGTCTTCCAGCCAGCAGAACTTCGGCAAGCTGATCCGTGGCCGTATCGACTTCGTGATCCAGGAGCGACGCACCGGTGAGCTGTTCGTCGAGCACCTGCCCGGCGCCAAAGACATCCGCGCCTTGCCGCCGGCGCTGAGCGTGGACTATCTGCGCGTTGCGGTGTCCCGGCATTCCCCGTTGAGCCAGCGAATGGATGCCATTGATGCCCAACTGCGGCAAATGACCGAGGCCGGCGAGATCCAGCGCTGGTTGGAGCAGAGCGAAGTGACCTACCGAGACATGATCAACCTGCCGGCGGACGCGCGATGATCCGCCTGCACACCGACGGCCTGCTGCGCCGCCTGCTGCTGTTCATCTTCCTGTTCAGCTTGTGTTTCACCGTGCTGGCAAGCTCCGTCCAGTTGTACTTCGAGTACCGCCGGGAGATGCGCGATATCGAGGCGCGCATGGCGTTGATTCGCGCCGGCTACCTGGCAAGCCTGGAGCGCAGCCTGTGGGATCTGGACGAGGCGCAACTGGACGTGCAACTGCGTGGCCTGGTGGACTTTTCCGATGTGGCGCGGGTGCGGCTGATCAGCGATGACTTCAGGTTGTTGCGCGGCGAGCCCACGCCCAAGGGGCCGCTGCGCATCGAGCGTTTCGCCCTGGATTACCAGCCACCCTCGGGGCCTGCGAGGCACCTGGGGGAGCTTGAGGTGAGCATTGACCTGGGGGCGGTGCATCGGCGGTTGTTCGCCACGGGGCTGGCCAGTTTGCTCTGGATGGGTGTGTTTCTCTGCGGCCTGGCGGTGGCGTTGTCGGGGCTGTTCTACCGCCTGGTGACCCGTCACCTGCAAGTGATGGCCGAGTTCGCCCGGCGCATCGGCGCAGGGCAGTGGCAGGAGCCGTTGCGCCTGGCACGTCGCCGCTCGGCGCGCCCGGACGAGATCGACACCGTGGCCCATGCCCTGGATGACATGCGCCGGGCCATCCTCAGCGACATCGAGCGCCGCGAACTGGACCGCCTGGCCTTGCAGGACAAACGTGATGAACTGCAGGCGATGGTCGAGCGGCGCACCGCCAGCCTGGCTCGGGCCAAGGACGAGGCCGAGGCCGCCAACCTGGCCAAGTCCAGGTTCCTGGCGACCATGAGCCATGAATTGCGCACGCCGCTCAACGGCATCCTCGGCATGGCCGAGCTGCTGCGCGGTGGCAGCCTCGACCCTCGCGACCGGCAACGCCTGGAGGCGTTGTACAAGGCAGGCGAGGGGTTGCTGGCGATTCTCAACGAAGTGCTCTATTTCGCCCGCCTGGAAGAAGGCGAGAGCCGTCCGGAAAGCGTCGACTTCTCTCTGCGCCAGTTATGCCAAGAGGTCATGACCCTGCTCGAGCCCAGGGCGGTGGACAACGGCAACCGCCTGCACTGCCACATCGATGAGCGACTGGCGCAATTCCAGCATGGCGCCGAACAATACCTGCGACAGGTATTGAGCAACCTGTTGGCCAACGCCATCAAATTCACCGAACGCGGGCAGGTGACCCTGGATGTGCAGGTGCTGGCGCAGGGGGCGGATCCGCAACGGGTGCGGGTCATGGTCAGCGACGATGGCATTGGCATCGCCCCGGCGATGCAGGCGAAGATCTTCGATCGCTTCACCCAGGCCAGCGAAGCCGTGGCCAGGCGCTATGGCGGTACGGGGCTGGGTTTGGCGATCTGCAAGCACCTGGTGGAGAAACTGGGCGGGCGCATCGGGCTGGACAGCGTCGAAGGGCAGGGCAGCTGCTTCTGGTTCGAACTGGACTTGGCCTGTGGCCGGCAGCCCGAGACACAGGCGCCGGTGAGTCAGGGGCTCGCACCTTTGAAGATCCTGGTGGTCGAGGACGTGGCCCTGAACCGCGAAGTGGCCGATGGGCTGCTCACCCGGGATGGCCATCAGGTCGATTTCGCCGAGGATGCCCAACAGGCGCTTCAGGCCTGCGCCGAGCGCCGGTTCGACCTGATCCTGCTGGACGTGCATCTGCCCGGCATGAACGGGGTGGAGCTATGCCGGCTGATCCGTACCACGCCAGGGCTCAACCGCCAGACTCGCATCCTGGCTTTGACCGCCGGTGTGCAGCCAGCACAGGTACCCGGTTACCTGGAAGCCGGGATGCAAGGCGTACTGGCCAAGCCGTTGAAGCTCGATAGCCTGCGCGCAGCGTTGGCTGACGTGACGCCCGCCGTGCAAACAGTGGCGCCAGCGACGTCGATGGACTGGGCCTTGTTGCAGACCCATCGCACCTTGCTGGGCGAGCAGAAACTGCAAGGCCTGCTGATAGTACTGCGCCAGGCGATCGAACAGCATGACGCGGCGCTGGGCGAGGCGCTGAAGGCCTGCGATTGCACAGAGGTGGTCCATTTGGCCCACCGCCTGGCGGGCAGTTGCGATTCCCTGGGCTTTGCTGGGCTGGCGACGGCGCTGCGGTGCCTGGAGGACGCCGGGCTGAAGGGCGATGCGGCGGCGTTCGAGGCCTTGAACGAACCGCTGGCAGAGCAGATCCGCCAGGCCCGCGCCACTCTGGAACAGCTGATCCAGGGCTGACGTACAAAAAAGTTACGACTTTTTACATCTTCGATCCGTCCGTACAACGGCGTCTTACATCCGTTTCCAATAATCGATGGCAACCGTGCTCCACACGGTCCATGAGGCTTATTGGAGATAAGAATAATGAAATGCCGTAAAGCTGAAGTCCTCCTTGATTTATTGCCCGCCCAGCGCGCCTGCCCAGTCGAGGTGCGCCATGTCTGAAACCACCGAACGCAAAGGCATCCAACTGACCCGTGCGCTCAAGAGCCGGCACATTTTCATGCTGTCGCTGGGCGGGGTGATCGGCACCGGTCTGTTCATGGGGTCGGGGGTCACCATCAACCAAGGCGGCCCGGTGGGGGCGATCCTGGCGTACCTGGTCGCGGGCCTGCTGATGTATCTGGTGATGGTCTGCCTGGGTGAGCTGTCGGTGCAGATGCCGGTGTCCGGCTCGTTCCAGGCCCATGCCACCAAATACATCGGCCCGGCCACAGGGTTCATGATCGGCTGGGTGTACTGGATGAGCTGGGCCACCACCGTGGGCCTGGAGTTCACCGCTGCGGGCATGTTGATGACCCGGTGGTTCCCGGAGGTGCCGATCTGGTACTGGTCGGCGCTGTTCGTCGCCGTGCTGTTCGGCCTCAATGCCCTGGCCACCCGCGCCTTCGGTGAGGCCGAATACTGGTTCTCGGGCATCAAGGTCGCGACCATCCTGGGCTTTATCGTTATCGGCCTGTTGGTGATCTTCGGTGGCATCCCTCTGAGCAGCGGCGCGCCGGCACCGATGCTCGACAACTTGATTGGCGATTCGCTGTTCCCCCATGGGCTGTCGGCGGTGTTCGCTGTAATGATGACCGTGGTCTACGCCTTCCAGGGCTGCGAGATCATGGGCGTGGCGGCAGGCGAGACCGAGCATCCGGAGAAGAGCATCCCCCGTGCGGTGCGCAACGTGGTGTTCCGCGTGCTGATCTTCTATGTGCTGGCCATTGCCGTGCTGTCGGCCATCGTGCCCTACGAGCAAGCCGGCCTGATGGAAAGCCCGTTCGTGCAAGTGTTCGACATGGTCGGCATCCCCTACGCGGCGGATCTGATGAACTTCGTGATCCTCACCGCCATCCTGTCGGTGGGTAACTCCGGCCTGTATGCCTCCACGCGCATCCTCTGGGCCATGTCCAAGACCGGCATGGCGCCCAAGAGCCTGTCTCCACTGAGCAAACGCGGCGTGCCACTGCGGGCGCTGAGCATCACCCTGTGCTTCGCTTTGGTTTCGCTGATGACCAGCTTCGTCGCCGCCGACACCCTGTTCATGGTGTTGATGGCGGTGAGCGGGATGTCCGGCACCGTGACCTGGATCGTCATTGCCCTGGCCCAGTACCGCTTCCGCAAGGCCTTCCTGCGTGAGGGTGGCAAGCTTGAGGACCTCAAGTACCGTTCGCCGATGTATCCGCTGGTGCCGCTGCTGTGCATCACCCTGTGCAGTTCGCTGTTCGTGTTCCTGGCTTTGGACGAGACCCAACGCCCGTCGCTGTACTGGGGCTTTGGTTTCATTGCCTTGTGCTACGCGGCGTACTTCCTGATCAACCGTCGCCGGCAGGGGGCGTTCGAGCCTAGCGCACCTGGCGTCTGACGACGCCGTGATGTCGTACCTCTTCGCGGGTAAACCCGCTCCTACTGGGTGTTGTGCTAGCCCTGTGGGGGCGGGTTTACCCGCGAATGCTTTGGCGCTGTCAGCGAAAAATCACAGTTGTACGAAGTTGTAACAACCGACGCCTCCAAACTGATTCTCCCTAATAAAAATGCCTATAAAACAATAGGTTATTGCGATTAATTGATTTGTTACAGCAACTCAGCCCCCGATTGCCGTCTTGCTGAACACTTGTTTAGTATCTCCCTCAAGTCGTTCCCCTCATAACCACCACAACAACATCGAGGCCTCCCATGACTAGCCCGTCCTCACTGCTGAGCAAGGTCGAAGCCGGCGTTGCCTGGATCACCCTGAATCGCCCTGAGCAACGCAATGCGTTGGACATCCCCAGCCTCAAGCAACTGCACGCACTGCTGGAAGCCTTCAACACCGATCCGGCCGTGCGCGTCGTGGTGCTGACCGGCACCGGACGCAGCTTCTGCGCCGGCGCCGACCTGGCCGAATGGGCCGAGGCCGAAGCCCGCGGCGCCCTGGAAAGCTACGGCTGGACCGAGACCGCCCATGCCCTGATGCAGCGCCTGCACAGCCTGGACAAACCCACTATCGCCGCCATCAACGGCACGGCCGTCGGCGCCGGGATGGACCTTAGCCTGTGCTGCGACCTGCGCATCGCCGCAGCCTCGGCGCGCTTCAAAGCCGGTTACACCAGCATGGCCTACAGCCCCGACGCTGGCGCCAGCTGGCACCTGCCGCGGCTGATCGGCACCGAGCAGGCCAAGCGTCTGTTGTTCCTCGACGAGCTGTGGGGCGCCGAGCGCGCCTTGGCCGCCGGGCTGGTGAGCGAGGTGTGCGCCGATGAGCAACTGGCGACTGTCTCCGCCGAGCTGGCGGCTCGCCTGGCCAAGGGCCCGACCTTCGCCTACGCCCAGACCAAACGCCTGATCCGCGACGGCGCCCAGCGCACCTTGAGCGAGCAGCTGCAGGCCGAACTCGCCGCTGGGCTTTTGTGCGGACGCAGCCAGGATGGCGCCGAAGCGCTGCGAGCCTCGGTCGAAAGACGTGCACCAGAATTCGTTGGCAAATAACCCCTTACACGACCTTCTTCAGGACGATTCCAGATGAATTTCCAACTGACCCAAGAACAAGAAATGTTGGTGGAAGCGGTACGCAGCTTCGTGAACAAGGAGCTGCTGCCCTATGAGGAAGAGGTGGACCGCGCCGATGCGGTGTCGCCGGAGCTGGCGGCGCAGATCCGCGGCAAGGCGATCGCGGCGGGGTTCTATGCCTTCAACATGCCCGAGGAAGTTGGTGGCGGCGGCCTGGACTACCTGTCCCAGGCGCTGATCGAGCGTGAGCTGTCCAAGGTTTCCTGGGCCTTGCACGTGTTCGTCGCGCGCCCCTCGAAGATCCTGATGGCTTGCAAGGACGAGCAGATCAACGACTACCTGCTGCCGTGCGTGCAAGGCGAGAAGATCGACTGCTTCGCCCTGACCGAGCCGGGCGCCGGCTCCGATGCCAATGCCATCAAGACCCGCGCCGTGCGCGACGGTGACGACTTCGTCATCAATGGCAGCAAGCACTTCATCAGCCACGCCGGCCACGCCGACTTCGCCATCGTCTTCGCGGTCACCGACACCTACGAGCACAACGGCCGCAAACGCAACGCCGTGACCGCCTTGCTGGTCGACCGGGGCACCCCAGGCATGACCATCCGCCGCGGCCCCAAGTGCGTGAGCAACCGTGGTTATCACACCTATGAGCTGTTCTTCGACGACTGCCGCGTGCCAGCCAGCAAAGTGCTGGGCGAAGTGGACAAAGGCTGGGAAGTGGCCAACGCCTGGCTCACCGCAGGCCGGGTGATGGTCGCCGCCAACTGCGTGGGCCAGGCCCAGCGCGCCCTGGACCTGTCCCTGCAGTGGTCCGCCGACCGCAAGCAGTTTGGCCAGGCCATCGGCAGCTACCAAGGGGTGTCGTTCAAGCTCGCCGACATGGCCACCCAGATCCGCGCCGCGGAACTGCTGACCCTGCATACCGCCTGGAAGATGGACCAGGGCACCATGACCGACGGTGAGGCCGGCATGGCCAAGCTGTTCGCCAGTGAAGTGCTGGGCAAGGTGGCCGACGAGGCCGTGCAGATCTTCGGCGGCATGGGCCTGATGGATGAAGGGCCGGTCGAGCGCATCTGGCGTAACGCGCGGATCGAGCGGATCTGGGAAGGCACATCCGAAATCCAGCGGCACATCATTTCCCGCGAACTGCTGCGTCCGTTGCTGCGCTGATCAGCCTGGAGATTGCCCATGTCGCACTCGATTCGTGACAACCTCAAGCGCCTGCTGGCGCCAAGGCACCTGGCCTTCGTCGGCGGGCGCAGCATGGCGCGGGCGCTCAAGCGCTGCGCCGAAGGCGGCTTCACCGGCCAGATGTGGCTGGTGAACCCGCAGCATGAAAGCCTCGATGGCGTACCATGCGTGCCCAGCGTGGCCGAGCTGCCCTGCGCACCGGATGCGGTGTTCATCGCCACCAACCGTGACCTCACCCTGCAATGCGTCAAGGACCTGGCCGCGCGGGGCGCCGGTGGCGCCATCTGCTACGCCTCAGGCTTTGCCGAGAGCGGCGAGCAGGGGCGCGAGCTGCAACAACGCCTGATCGAGGCGGCCGGTTCCATGGCCTTGCTCGGCCCCAACTGCTATGGCCTGCTCGACTACCTGCATGGCGCCGCCCTGTGGCCGGTGGCCCATGGCGGCAAGCAGGTGGAGAAGGGCGTGGCGATCCTAACTCAGAGCGGTAACTTCGCCTACAACTTGTCCATGAGCGACCGCTCGCTGCCGGTGGCCTACATGGCCTCGGTGGGCAACCAGGCGCAGTTGGGCGTGGCTGAGCTGATGGACGTGTTGCTCGACGACCCACGCGTGACCGCCATCGGCTTGCACCTGGAAGGCTTGAAGAACGTACCGGGCTTTGCCCGTGCCGCGCACAAGGCGCTGGAGCAGGGCATCCCGATCATCGCCCTGAAGACTGGCGTATCGCAGATCGGCGCCGAGCTTGCGCTGAGCCATACCAGCTCGTTGTCCGGCTCCGATGCCCTGTACGACAGCCTGTTCCAGCGCCTGGGCGTGATCCGCGTGAGCGGCCCGGTGAGCTTTGCCGAAACCCTCAAGGCCGCTGCCTGCGGGCATCTGCCCAAGGACGGCCGACTGATCGCCCTGGCTTGTTCCGGTGGCGATGCCGGCCTGATCGCCGACTACGCCGAGCGCAACCACCTGGCCCTGCCCAAGCTGGAGCAAGGGCAAGTCGATGAACTGGCTCAGGTGCTGCCGGCCTATGCCAACCTGGTCAACCCACTGGACTTCACTACCGCGATCTGGGGCGATGGCGCGGCGCTGGAGCGCATGCTCGACAGCGCCCTGCGAAGCGATGCCGACGCCGCCATGCTGGTGTTGGACTACCCAGCGGAGTTCACCGGCGAGCGCAAGGAGTGCGACCTGCTGCTGGGGCTGTACTGCGATGCGTTGCAGCGCCACGGCAAGATCGGCTTCGTCACCTCCGCCTTCCCCGAACTGTTGCCGGCCAGCGCCCGCGAACGCCTGCATGCGCGTGGCATTGCCGCGTTGCAGGGGGTGGAGGATGGCCTGGCGGCCTGGGGGCGGATCGTCGCCTACCAGCGCAACCGCCAGCGTCTGTTGGCGTTGGGCGAGTCAGCCTTGGTGCCGCTGTGCCCGCAGGCACTGCCGGGCCAGACGCGGCTGCTCGATGAATGGCAGTCCAAGCAAGCGCTGCGGGCCTTTGGTCTGCCGGTGCCGGCGGGCGTGCTGAGCACGCCCGAGCAGGCGCTCGAAGATGCCGCCCGCGTCGGCTACCCGCTGGTGCTCAAAGCCGTCAGCGCGCAATTGCCGCACAAGACCGAAGCGGGCGCGGTGGCGCTCAACCTGCGCGATGCCGATGCCTTGCACGCGGCGCTCGAGCAGATGCGCGGGCGCATCGCGGCCTACGCACCAGAGGTGCCGTTCGATCAGGTGCTGCTCGAACCCATGGCCCAGGCCCCTCTGGCCGAGCTGATCGTGGGTATCAAGCGCGAAGACGACTTCGCCTTGGCCCTGGTGATCGGGGCCGGTGGTGTGCTGGTGGAGCTGCTCAAGGACAGCGTCAATCTGCTGCTGCCCACCACCGACGGCGCGATCCGCGATGCCGTGCTGGGGCTGCGCAGCGCCGCTCTGCTGCAAGGCTTCCGTGGCCGACCTTGCGCCGACCTCGACGCCCTGGTGGCGGCGATCCGCGCCGTGGCCGACTACGCCTGCGAAAACGCCAGCCAGTTGCTGGAGCTGGACGTGAACCCATTGATGGTCGGTGCCCAAGGCACCACCGCGGTCGACGCGCTGATCCGCCTCGGCCAGGCGCAAGGAGAACAACATGCATGAACGTCCTTTGACTGGCGGCCAGGCCCTGGTGCGGCTGCTGGGCAACTATGGGGTCGATACCGTGTTCGGCATCCCTGGGGTGCACACCCTGGAGCTGTACCGGGGCCTGCCGGGCAGCGGCATCCGCCATGTACTGACCCGTCATGAACAGGGTGCGGGCTTCATGGCCGATGGCTATGCGCGTGTCAGCGGCAAGCCAGGGGTGTGCTTCGTCATTACCGGCCCTGGCGTGACCAATGCCGCCACGGCCATCGGCCAGGCCTACGCCGATTCCATCCCGATGCTGGTGATTTCCAGCGTCAACCACACTGCAAGCCTGGGCAAAGGCTGGGGCTGCCTGCACGAAACCCAGGACCAGCGCGCCATGACCGCGCCGATCACCGCGTTCTCCGCCGTGGCCCTGAGCGCCGAGGACCTGCCCGAGCTGATCGCACGGGCCTGGGCGGTGTTCGACAGTGAGCGTCCGCGCCCGGTGCACATCTCGGTGCCGCTGGACGTGCTGGCCGCTCCCGTCGCCCGCGACTGGAGCCAGGACGTGGTGCGTCGCCCGGGGCGCGGCCTGCCGGATCGCGACAGCCTGGATCAAGCCGCCGTCAAGCTGGCCAACGCCAAGCGCCCGATGATCATCGCGGGCGGGGGCGCCTTGCACGCCGCGCCCGAGCTTGCGCAACTGAGCGAACGTCTGGCCGCGCCAGTGTTCACCAGCGTTGCCGGCAAGGGCTTGCTGGCCCCGCAGGCGCCGCTCAATGCCGGTGCCAGCCTGTGCGTCGAACCTGGCTGGCAGATGATCAGCGAGGCTGATGTGGTGCTGGCGGTGGGCACCGAGATGGCCGATACCGATTTCTGGCGCGAGCGCCTGCCGCTGGGCGGCGAGCTGCTGCGGGTGGATATCGACCCACGTAAGTTCAACGACTTCTACCCCTGTGCCATCGCGCTGCACGGCGATGCCCGGCAGACCTTGGCCGGCCTGCTGGAGCACCTGCCGCAGGTCTCCCGTGATGCCAGCGCGGCCATCGAGGCCGTTGAGGGACTGCGCCAGGCGATCCGGGCAGCTCATGCGCCGCTGCAGGCGATTCATCAGGCGATTCTCGACCGTATCGCCGCTGTGCTGCCAGATAACGCCTTTGTCAGCACCGATATGACCCAGCTGGCCTACACCGGCAATTACGCCTTCGCCAGTCGGGCGCCGCGCAGCTGGTTGCACCCCACCGGCTACGGCACCTTGGGCTACGGCCTGCCGGCCGGCATCGGCGGTATGTTCGCCACCGATCACCGCCCTGGCCTGGTGCTGGTGGGCGATGGCGGCTTCCTCTATACCGCGCAGGAGCTGGCCACCGCCGTCGAAGAGCTCGACCGCCCGCTGGTGGTGCTGCTGTGGAACAACGACGCCCTGGGGCAGATTCGTGACGACATGCTCGGCCTGGATATCGAGCCGATCGGTGTGCTGCCGCGCAACCCAGACTTCATCGGCCTGGCCCGTGCCTTTGGCTGCGCCGTGTGCCAGCCGCGCAGCCTGGATGAGCTGCAAGCCGACCTGACCAAGGGTTTCGCCACGCCGGGCGTGACCTTCATCGAACTCAAGCACGCCTGTGCCCGTTGATCGCACCTTCAGAACAATAAAAAGAGAACAAGCATGATGCCATTCCACCGCACCCTCCTGGCAGCTTCCCTGGCCCTGCTGGCGACCGCCCAGACCCCTCTGTACGCGGCGCCGCCGTTGTCCATGGACAACGGCGTCAACGCCATGACCATCCAGAACAGCAACGCCTGGGTCGAGATCAGCAAAGGCGCCATCGAACACAACATCCGTACCCTGCAGACGGAGCTCAACGGCAAGTCCAAGCTGTGCGCGGTGCTCAAGGCTGACGCCTATGGCCACGGCATCGGCCTGGTGATGCCCTCGATCATCGCCATGGACGTGCCCTGCGTAGCGGTGGCCAGCAACGAGGAAGCCCGCGTCGTCCGTGCCAGTGGTTTCCAAGGCCAACTGGTGCGGGTGCGCCTGGCCAGCGTGAGCGAGGTGGAAGACGCCTTGCAATACAACATGGACGAACTGGTCGGCAGCGCCGAGTTCGCCCGCCAGGTGGCGGCGATCGCCCAGCGCCACGGCAAGACCCTGCGCATCCACCTGGCCCTGAACTCCAGTGGCATGAGCCGCAACGGCGTGGAAATGGCCAGTTGGTCGGGCCGTGGCGAAGCGCTGGAAATCGCCGAACAGCCGAACCTGGAGCTGGTCGCTCTGATGACCCACTTCGCCGTCGAGGACAAAGATGATGTGCGCAAGGGGCTGGCGGCCTTCAAGGAACAGAGCGACTGGCTGATCAAGCACGCCAAGCTCGACCGCAGCAAGCTGACCCTGCACGCGGCCAACTCGTTCGCCACCCTGGAAGTACCGGAGTCACGCCTGGACATGGTCCGCACCGGCGGTGCGCTGTTCGGCGACACCGTGCCGACTCGCACCGAATACCGTCGCGCCATGCAGTTCAAGTCTCGCGTCGCTGCCGTGCACAGTTACCCGGCCGGCAATACCGTCGGCTATGACCGCACCTTCACCCTGGCCCGTGACTCGCGCCTGGCCAACATCACCGTTGGGTATTCCGACGGCTATCGCCGGGTGTTCACCAACAAAGGCCATGTGCTGATCAACGGCCATCGCGTGCCGGTGGTGGGCAAGGTGTCGATGAACACCCTGATGGTGGATGTCACTGACTTCCCTGACGTCAAGAACGGTAACGAGGCGGTGCTGTTCGGCAAGCAGGCCGGCGGTGAAATCACCCAGGGCGAAATGGAAGAAATCAACGATGCACTGCTGGCCGACCTGTACACGGTCTGGGGCAGTGCGAACCCGAAAATCCTCGTCGACTGAAGCCTTCATAGGAGACGCTCATGCGCTTTGCCAAGCTGACCCAACGCATTGCCGGCGACGGTGCCGCTGCCTGGGAGATCCACTACCGCGCCCTGGCGATGCAGGCCGAGGGCAAGGATGTCCTGCTGCTGTCGGTGGGCGACCCGGATTTCGACACGCCGGCGCCCATCGTCGAGGCGGCCATCGACAGCCTGCGCGATGGCCACACCCATTACTCCGACGTGCGCGGTAAGCTGGCCTTGCGCCAGGCGATCGCCCGTCGTCACCAGCAGCGCAGTGGCCAGGCGGTGAGCGCCGACCAGGTCACGGTGCTGGCCGGTGCGCAGTGCGCGCTGTTCTGCGTGGCTCAATGCCTGCTCGATCCGGGCGACGAGGTGATCGTCGCCGAGCCCATGTACGTGACCTACGAGGCGGTGTTCGGCGTCTGTGGCGCCACGGTGGTGCCGGTGCCGGTCAAACCGGAGAACGGCTTCCGCGTGTGCCCCGAGGATGTGGCGGCGCGCATCACCCCGCGGACTCGCGCCCTGGCGCTCAACAGCCCGCACAACCCCTCCGGCGCGAGCCTGCCGCGTGCCACCTGGGAAGCGCTGGCTGAACTGTGTATCGCCCATGACCTGTGGCTTATCTCCGATGAGGTGTACAGCGAGCTTTTGTATGACGGCGAGCATGTCAGCCCCGGCAGCCTGCCGGGCATGGCCGAGCGCACCGCGACCCTCAACAGCCTGTCCAAATCCCACGCCATGACCGGCTGGCGAGTGGGCTGGGTGGTCGGCTCTGTCGCGTTGGCCGGCCACTTGGAAAACCTCGCCCTATGCATGCTCTATGGCTCGCCCGACTTCATCCAGGACGCTGCGGTGGCGGCGCTGGAGCAGCAATTGCCGGAGCTGGAGGCCATGCGCCTGGCGTATCGCCAGCGCCGTGACCTGGTTTGCGAGCGACTGGCCGGTTGCCCGGGCATCAAGGCGCTCAAGCCTGATGGCGGCATGTTCGTGATGGTCGATATCCGTGAAACGGGCCTCAGTGCCCAGGCCTTCGCCGACCGCCTGCTGGACAGCCAGGGCGTATCGGTATTGGCGGGCGAGGCCTTCGGCCCGAGCGCCGCCGGGCATATCCGCCTTGGTCTGGTGGTGGGCGCCGAAGCACTCGAAGAGGCGTGCCGACGCATCGCTCGCTGCGCCGCTGAACTGATGAAGGAGCAGGCCCATGCGTGAGTACTCGCGGCTGTACATCGACGGCGCCTGGCAGGTGCCGAGCGGGCAGGGCATGGCCGAGGTCATCGACCCGGCCAGCGAAGTTGCCATAGGCCGCGTGCCGCTGGGCGACGAGCAGGATGTGGAGCGGGCGGTGAGCGCTGCGCGAAGGGCGTTCGTTGACTGGTCGCGCACACCATCGAGCCGGCGCGCTGGCTACATCCGTGCCTTGGCCGAGCAATTGCGTGCCCGTGCCGGGGAAATGGCCGATGTGATCACCAGCGAACTGGGTATGCCAGTGCAGTGGTGCCAGATGGTGCAGGTCGACGGGCCCATCGCAGGGCTGGAGCAGTATGTCGAACTGGCCGGCTTGATGGATGAGGTGCGCGAGGTCGGCAACTCGCTGGTGTACCGCGAGGCGGTGGGCGTGTGCGCCTTCATCAACCCCTGGAACTACCCACTGCACCAGATGATCGGCAAGCTGGCACCGGCCTTGGCGGCGGGTTGTACGGTGGTGGTAAAGCCGAGCCAGGAGACGCCGCTGCATGCCTTCTTGCTGGCCGAGATGATCGACGCCATCGGCCTGCCGGCGGGGGTGTTCAACCTGGTCAGCGGCCCGGGATCGAAGGTGGGAGAAGCGCTGGCCCGGCATCCGCAGGTGGACATGGTGTCGTTCACCGGTTCCACCGGCGCCGGGGTGCGGGTGTCCCAGGCGGCGGCACCGACGGTCAAGCGAGTGTGCCTGGAGCTGGGCGGCAAGTCGCCGCTGCTGATCACCGCCGATGCCGACCTGGAAGCGGCGGTGCGCCATGGCGTGCAGGACGTGATGATCAACTCCGGGCAGACCTGCACTGCACTGACCCGCATGCTGCTGCCGGCCGAGCGCTACGCTGAGGCCATGGAGATCGCCGTCGCCGAGACGCGTTCGCTGGTCATGGGCGATCCGCGCGATCCGCAGAGTTTTCTCGGGCCGATGTGTTCGGCAGGGCAACGACGCACGGTGCTCGACTACGTCCGCCTGGGCCAGGAAGAGGGCGCGCGGCTGTTGTGTGGTGGCGAGACCGCGCCTGGGTTCGAGCGAGGGTTTTACGTCGCGCCGACGCTGTTCGCCGATGTCGACAACCGCATGCGCATCGCCCAGGAAGAGATCTTCGGGCCGGTGCTGTGCCTGATCCCGTACGCCGATGAACAGCAGGCGATCACGATGGCCAATGACTCACCGTTCGGCTTGTCCAGCGGCGTGTGGGCGGGCAATCGCGAACGTGGGCTGGCCTTGGCCCGGCAGCTGCGCGCCGGGCAGTGTTTCGTCAATGGTGGCGGGTTCAATTATCGGGCGCCGTTTGGCGGCTACAAACAGTCCGGGAACGGGCGGGAGTGGGGCGAGGAGGGGTTGGCTGAGTTCGTCGAAGTGAAGGCGGTTCAGCTCTGAGACCGGAGGGCTGCTGTGCAGCCCATTCGCGGGCAAACCCGCTCCCACAGGAACCGCGCTGTGCTTCAGGGCAACGGTAAACCTGTAGGGGCGGGTTTACCCGCGAAGAGGACGGCGCGAAGGGAAGGGTCACTCCGCCGCTACATCCTCCACCGGCCTGTCGAACGCCACGAACAACTGATCGGCCGTGATCGCCCCCAGGTCCAGGCGCATGTTCGCCTCAAGCATGGCGAACAGGCGGGTGAACACTTCGAACACCTTGCAGTGATCCTCCATTCCTGAAAACGGGTTGTCGATCTTCTCGGCGATCAATGAACTCTCCTGCACCGCGTCATACACCTCGCGCAGGGTGATTTCGCTGGCCGGGCGGGCCAGGGTCAGGCCGCCGTGAGCGCCACGCCAGGACTTGAGAATGTCTGCCTTGACCAGTTGCGAAGCCAGGCTGCGCACGCGCGCGGGATGGACCTTGACCCACTTGGCGATGGTCTCGGTGCGCAGCTTCTGCGGTGCATTGGCGGCCACGAACGAGAGAATGTACGAGGCGGTGATCAGGCGAGTCGACTGGCTCATCGGCATAGGTCCCTGGGTAAAAACCGAAGTTTACACCCCTGTGAAAATCCGACTTGGCAGGGGCATGGCATTGAGTCTAATGTATTTGTCACGATGACAATTACAAATATCTAGTCGTCGGGCGAACAAGACCTTTCCTGGCGGTTCAACAGAGGCGATGCCATGAGCGATAACAAGAACAAGATTACTCAAGCGATGCCCGACAGCGGTCTGCCGCGTCGGGATTTCCTCAAGTACAGCGCAGCGGCGGCCACCTTCGCCGGCGCCTTCTCCCTGGGCTTGCCGATGGCAGGCTGGGCCGAGGAGGGCACCCCCAAGGCCGGTGGCGTACTGCGCATGGGCCTGGCTGGCGGCAGCACCACCGACTCGGGTGACCCAGGCTCCTGGAGCGACACTTTCACCTTCGTCGGCTTCTCGGCGGTGTACAACACCCTGAGCGAGATCAGCGTCGACGGCACGGCGATTCCGGAGTTGGCCGAGCGCTGGGAATCCAGCCCTGATGCCAAGGTCTGGACCTTCACCCTGCGCCAGGGCGTGACTTTTCACGATGGCAAGACCCTGGACGCCAACGACGTGGTCGCCTCGATCCAGCACCACCTGGGCGAGAAATCTACCTCGGCGGCCAAGACCGTGCTCGGCGATGTCGCCCAAGTCCGCGCCCAGGGCAACGATACCGTGGTGTTCGAGTTGCACTCAGGCAACGCCGACTTCGCCTATGTCGTTGCCGATTACCACTTGGTGATCATGCCGGCCAAGGACGGTGTGGCCGACTGGCGTTCCGCCAATGGCACCGGCGGCTATCGCCTCAAACGCTTCGAGCCGGGCGTGCGCATGGACCTGGAGCGCAACCCGAACTACTGGAAGCCTGGCCGCGCGCATTTCGCCAGCGCCGAACTGCTGGCCATCGCCGATGGCGCTGCGCGGGTCAACGCTCTGGTCACCGGCCAAGTGGACGTGATCAACAAGGTCGACCTCAAGACCGTGGCGCTGCTCAAGCGCAACCCGCAGTTGGTGATCGAAGAGACCAAAGGCGCCCAGCACTACACCTTCCCCATGCTCTGCGACAGTACGCAGTTCCAGAACAACGACGTGCGCCTGGCGCTCAAGTACGCCATCGACCGCCAGGCCCTGCTGACCTCGGTACTGCATGGTTATGGCCAGATCGGCAACGACCACCCGATCCAGCCCGGCAGCCGCTTCATCAACGCCGCCCTCGAACAGCGCGCCTACGACCCGGACAAAGCCCGTTTCCACCTGCGTCAGGCTGGCCTGGACGCACTCAAGGTGCGCCTGCAGGCCTCGGATGCCGCCTACACCGGCGCGGTGGACGCTTCGGTGCTGTTCAAGGAGCAGGCACGCAAGGCGGGCATCGACATCGACGTGGTGCGTGAGCCGGCCGATGGCTTCTTCACCAACGTGTGGATGAAGCAGCCGTTCACCACCTCGTTCTGGTACAGCAGCCTGACCGCCGACCGCATGTTCAGCATTGGCTATGCCAAGGGCGCGGCCTGGAACGAGACACACTGGGACAACGCCCGCTTCAACCAACTGCTCAACGCGGCCCGTGGCGAGATGAACGGGCCGCTGCGCCAAGAGATGTACAACGAAATGCAGGCCCTGTGCCGCGACGACGGAGGCGCCATCGTGCCGCTGTTCGCAAGCTCGGTGGCGGCGCGCTCGCGTCGGGTCACCCACGGTGGGGTCACCGCACCCTATGGCGAACTCGATGGCCTGCGGCTGATCGAGCGCTGGTGGCAGGCCTGATTCTTTTCGTCGTCACTGCATGAGGAGCGTACGGTGAATAGTCTTGGTTCATTACTTGCACGGCGCCTGGCCCTGGGCCTGCTGTCGTTGCTGGCCGTCTCGGTGATTATCTTCCTGGCCGTGGGCATGCTGCCTGGGGATGTCGCTCAGGCCATGCTCGGCCAAGCGGCCACGCCGGAAACCGTTGCCGCGCTGAGGGCGCAATTGGGGTTGGACATGCCGGCCTGGAGCCGCTTCGGCCACTGGGCCTGGCAGCTTCTGCACGGTGACCTGGGTGTGTCGCTGGCCAACCAGCGGCCGATCGCCGAGCTGATCGGCGCGCGATTGGGCAACACCTTCAGCCTGGCGCTGTTGGCCGCGCTGGTCTCGGTGCCCCTGGCCCTGCTGCTGGGCATGCTGGCGGCGCTGTATCGCAACAGTTGGTTCGATCGGCTGCTCAATACCAGTGCACTGACGGCGGTGTCGTTTCCGGAGTTCTTCGTCGCTTACATCCTGATCCTGGTGTTCGCGGTGAAGCTGGCTTGGCTGCCGAGCATCTCCAACCTGTCGCCTGATGCTTCACTGGGCGAAGTGCTGGAGCGCTCCTTGTTGCCGGTACTGACCCTGGCCCTGGTGGTGGTCGCGCAGATGATGCGCATGACCCGCGCCTCACTGATCAACCTGCTGGCCAGCCCCTACATCGAGATGGCCCGCCTCAAGGGCATCTCGCCGGCGCGCATCATCTTCCGCCATGCCTTGCCCAACGCCTTGGCGCCGATCATCAACGTGGTGGCGCTGAACCTGGCGTACCTGGTGGTGGGTGTGGTGGTGGTCGAGGTGGTGTTCGTTTACCCGGGGCTGGGCCAACTGCTGGTGGACTCCGTTGCCAAGCGCGACATCCCGGTGGTACAGGCCTGCAGCCTGATCTTCGCCGCCACCTACATTCTGCTCAACACCAGTGCCGATGTGCTGTCGATCGCCAGCAATCCGCGTCTGATGCATCCGAAGGGGTAGCCGATGAACCTGTTCAAGCAATTGCAGCGGGCGCCGCTGAGCGCCAAGTTCGGTTTGCTGGTGATCGTCCTGTATGTGCTGGTGGCGCTGTTCGCGCCGGTACTGGCGCCGTTCGGCGAGACCGAGGTGGTGGGCGAGGGCTTCGCACCCTGGGGCGGGCAGTTCCTGTTGGGCACCGACAACCTGGGCCGCGACATGTTCAGCCGTCTGGTCTATGGCGCGCGCAATACCTTGGGGATCGCCTTTGTGACCACCGCCTTGGCCTTTGCCGTGGGCGGCTTCTGTGGCCTGGTGGCGGCGATCAAGGGCGGCTGGATCGACCAGAGCCTTTCGCGCCTGGTCGATGTGCTCATGGCCATCCCACAACTGATCTTCGCCTTGCTGATCCTGAGCGTGGTCGGCACCACGGCCACCTCGTTGGTGCTGGTGATCGCGCTGCTCGACGCCACGCGGGTGTTCCGTCTGGCGCGGGCGGTGGCGATGACGGTGGTGGTGCAGGACTTCGTCGAGGCTGCGCGCCTGCGCGGAGAAGGGCTGTGGTGGCTGGTCAGCCGCGAGGTGCTGCCCAATGCCGCTGCGCCCCTGATCGCCGAATTCGGCCTGCGCTTCTGCTTTGTCTTCTTGTTCATCAGTGCCTTGTCGTTCCTGGGCCTGGGCATCCAGCCGCCGACCGCCGACTGGGGCAGCATGGTGCGCGACAACGCCGTGCTGATCACCTTCGGTGACGTCAGCCCGCTGCTGCCGGCGCTGGCCGTGGCGCTGATCACCGTCAGCGTGAACTTCGTCGTGGACTGGGTGCTGCACACCGCCAGCGGCCTCAAGGAGTGCTGAACATGAGCCAACCATTGCTGGAAATTCGTGACCTGCGCATCGACGGTCACCACGACGATGCCTGGCATCCGCTGATCAAGGGCATCGACCTGACCTTGGCTCGAGGCGAGGTGCTGGGGCTGATCGGAGAGTCAGGGGCAGGTAAGTCGACCCTGGGCCTGGCGGCCATGGGCTATGTGCGCGACGGCTGTCGCATCAGCGGCGGCTCGGTACGCTTCGATGGCCAGGAGCTGGTGGGCGCCGCACCCGAGACCTTGCGTCGCCTGCGCGGCCTGCGCATCGCCTATGTGGCACAGAGCGCGGCGGCGTCGTTCAACCCGGCCCATCGTTTGATCGATCAGCACATCGAGACTGCCGTGAAGAACGGCGGCATCGATCGGGCCAAGGCCGAGGCCGAAGCGGTGGAACTGTACCGGGTGCTGCGCCTGCCGGACCCCGAACGTATCGGCCAGCGCTATCCGCACCAAGTCTCCGGGGGCCAGCTGCAGCGGGTGATGACCGCCATGGCCATGGCCTGCCACCCGGACCTGATCGTGTTCGACGAACCGACCACGGCCTTGGACGTCACCACCCAGATCGAAGTGCTCACGGCCATCCGCGATGCCGTGCGCTCCTATGGCAGCGCCGCGCTGTACATCAGCCATGACCTGGCGCTGGTGGCGCAGATCGCCGATCGCATCATGGTGCTGCGTCACGGCAGCCTGGTGGAAGAAGCCCAGACCCGCACCATGCTGCAAACGCCCACCCAGGACTACACCCGCTCGCTGTGGGCCGTGCGCAGTTTCCATACCCAGCCCAAACCGCGCCCGCCACAGGCCCAGCCCTTGTTGGAAGTACGCAACGCCAACGCCAGCTATGGCGCCCAGCCGGTGTTGCACGAGGTATCGCTCACGCTGCACCGGGGCCAGACCTTGGCGGTGATCGGTGAGTCCGGCAGCGGCAAGAGCACCACCGCGCGACTGATCACCGGCCTGTTGCCAGCCAGCAGCGGGCAGGTGCTGTACGACGGCCAGGCGCTGCCGACGGACTATCGCCAACGCAGCAAGGAGCAACTGCGGCGGATCCAGATGATCTACCAGATCCCCGACACCGCCCTGAACCCGCGCCAGCGCATCGTCGACATCATCGGCCGCCCCTTGACCTTCTACCTGGGCCTCAAGGGCAAAGCCTTGCGCCAGCGGGTAGCGGAACTGCTGGAGATGATCGAACTCGACCCGGCCAAGTACATGGATCGCCAGCCCCGCGAGCTCTCCGGCGGGCAGAAGCAGCGCATCTGCATCGCCCGGGCCTTGGCCGCCGAGCCTGAGCTGATCATCTGCGACGAAGTCACTTCGGCCCTCGACCAGCTGGTGGCCGAAGGGGTGCTCAAGCTGCTCGATCGCATCCAGCGTCAACTGGGCGTTTCTTACCTGTTCATCACCCACGATGTGGCCACGGTACGTGCCATCGCCGACGAAGTGATGGTGATGCAGCGCGGCCGGGTGGTCGATCACGGCAGCCGCGAGGCCATTTTCTCGCCGCCGTACCGCGACTACACCGGGCTGCTGTTCTCCTCCGAACCGGAAATGGACCCTGACTGGCTCGACCGCCTGCTGGCCCGCCGCGCCGGACACTCCAACCTGCAATCTGTGCAAGGACAACCTTCATGAATGTACTGATCGTCCACGCTCATCCCGAGCCGCAATCCTTTACCGCCGCCCTGCGTGACCAGGCGGTGGAAACCTTCAAGGCCCAGGGGCATCAGGTGCAGGTCAGCGACCTGTACGCCATGGGCTGGAACCCGGTGGCCAGTGCCGAGGACTTCGGCAAGCGCGAAAACCCCGATTACCTGGTCTATGCCTTGGAGCAGCGCCTGGGCGTCAAGAGCGGTTCGATCGCCCCGGACATCCAGGCCGAGCTGGACAAACTGCTGTGGGCGGACCTGCTGGTGCTCAACTTCCCGATCTTCTGGTTCTCGGCGCCGGCCATGCTCAAGGGCTGGATCGACCGGGTGCTGGTGTCCGGCGTGTGCTATGGCGGCAAGCGCTTCTATGACCAAGGCGGTCTGGTGGGCAAGAAGGCCCTGGTCACCGTGACCCTCGGCGGGCGCGAGCACATGTTCGGCGAGGGCGCGATTCACGGGCCGCTGGAGGACATGCTGCGCCCGATCTTGCGCGGCACCCTGGCGTACGTGGGGCTGGAGGTGCTGCCGCCATTCGTGGCCTGGCATGTGCCCTACATCAGCGACGAAGCACGCAAGGGCTTTTTGCGCGATTACCAGCAGCGCCTGGAGCACCTGTCGGACGACCTGCCGCTCGAGTTCCCGAAGCTTTCGCAGTTCGATGAGGCACTGTACCCGCTGGCCAAATGATTGCGACCGATTGTCGCTGAGTGGGCGCCGGGGAGGGCGGTTCAGGCCGTCTGCCCCGGGGTTGTTGCCCTTCGCGCAACAGATAATCTTTGCGTCAAGACTGTTCAGTGGCGGCCCTACGACTTAAGGTGGCAGGAAGCAAAACTGTCTGGAGCTCCAATGTCGAACTTTCCCACTGTCCGCCCTCGTCGCCTGCGGCAGAACGAATCCCTGCGCACACTGTTCCAGGAGACCGAATTTCGCCTTGACGACCTGATCCTGCCGATCTTCGTCGAGGAGGGTATCGATGATTTCGTCCCGATCACCAGCATGCCGGGGGTCAACCGCATCCCCGAGAAGATGCTTGCCCGTGAGATCGAGCGTTATGCCCGTGCCGGTATCAAGTCGGTGATGACCTTCGGCGTATCGCACAACCTGGATGCCACTGGCAGCGACACCTGGAACGAGAACGGTCTGGTGGCGCGCATGGCGCGTATCTGCAAGGACACCGCGCCGGAAATGGTGGTGATGTCCGACACCTGCTTCTGCGAGTACACCAGCCACGGCCATTGCGGCGTGCTGCATGACCATGGCGTGGACAACGACGCGACACTGGCCAACCTGGGCAAGCAGGCGGTGGTGGCCGCAGCGGCCGGCGCCGACTTCATCTCGCCGTCGGCGGCGATGGATGGTCAGGTCCAGGCGATCCGCAGCGCCCTGGACGGTGCTGGCTTCCACGACACCGCGATCATGGCCTACTCGACCAAGTTCGCCTCGTCGCTCTATGGCCCGTTCCGCGAGGCCGGCGGCACCGCCCTCAAGGGTGACCGCAAGAGCTATCAGATGAACCCGATGAACCGCCGTGAGGCTGTGCGCGAGTCGCTGCTCGACGAGCAGGAAGGGGCGGACGTGCTGATGGTCAAGCCGGCGGGGGCCTACCTGGACGTTATCGCCGACATCCGCGCCGCGTCGCGCCTGCCTTTGGCGGCGTACCAGGTCAGCGGCGAGTACGCGATGATCAAGTTCGGTGGCCTGGCCGGTGCCATCGATGAAGCCCGTGTTGTGCGTGAGAGCATTGGCTCGATCAAGCGCGCCGGCGCGGACCTGATCCTGACCTACTTCGCGATGGATTTGGCACGCGACGGGATCTGAACCCTAGGCGGGGGCTGCCTTGCAGCCCACCGCAGGCTCCGAACCTCCCACAGGTTCTCGGCGTACGTGTAGGAGCGGCCTTGTGCCGCGAAGGGCTGCAAGGCAGCCCCTTTTTCGTGGGTGGCGGAAATGGCACCAGCTCTGCCGGTGCTTCAGGTTCCGTTCTTGATCTTGCTCCAGGTCCGGGTGCGCATCCGTTCGTATTTGAGTGGCAAGGTCTCCAGGGTGAACAGCGTCCCCATCACCTCGACCGGCGGATAAACCGCCGGGTCTTTCAACAGCTGTGGATCGACCAGAGGCAACGCGTCCTTGTTGCCATTGGGGTAGCCCACGTAGTCGGATGACTTGGCCACCACCTCCGGGCGCATCATGTAGTTGATGAAGGCATGCGCCTGTTCGGGGTGCGGTGCATCGTTGAGCAGCACCATGTTGTTGATCCACATGGGCGCGCCCTCGCGGGGAATGCTGTAGCTCACCTGTACGCCATTGTTGGCGCGCTCGGCCGCCTGCTTGGCGCTATACACCGAGCCGCCCCAGCCGACCACCACGCAGATGTCGCCATTGGCCAGGTCCGTGGTGAACTTCGACGAATCGAAATAGCGCACATAGGGGCGAATGCCCTGCAGCAGTTCTTCGGCCTTGCGGTAGTCGTCCGGGTTGCGACTGTTGGCGGGCAGGCCCAGGTAGTGCAGGGCGATCGGCAGGATCTCCACCGGCGCATCGAGCATGGCCACGCCACAGGCGCTGAGTTTTTCGATGTTCTCCTTGCGCAGCACCAGGTCCCAGGAGTCCACCGGCGCGTCCTTGCCCAGCAGCTGGGTCACCTTGGCCTTGTCATAGCCGATGCCAGTGGTGCCCCACATGTACGGCACGGCATAACGGTTGCCCGGGTCGTTGACGGCGAGCTTGCGCAGCACCTGCTCGTCCAGGTGCGAGCGGTTGTCCAGTTGGGCCGGGTCAAGGGGTTTGAGCACGCCGGCCTTGATGAAGTTGGGCAGCAGGTCATCGGGCACCATTACCACGTCATAACCGCTGTGGCCGGCCATCAGCTTGGTTTCCATGACTTCAGCGTTGTCGAACACATCCTGCACCAAGGTCGTGCCGGTGGCCTGCTCGAAGGCCTTGGGCGTTTCCGGTGCCAAAAAGTCCGACCAATTGTAGAAATGCACGGTGGGTGCACCGGCGGCGGCGTCGAGGCTCAGAAGCCCGGCCAAGCCGAGCATGGCCAGGCGATGGCCACGTAATGGAGGACGTTGCAGCTGCATTTTTAATCCTTGTTGTCGCGCAGTGGGTAGGGCGAATGTATGCGCGTGCCGAGCGCTTTCCTATCCCGTCGAAGGGTTAACCCCTGGGGTAGGCGCGGCTGGTCTTGCCTTCACGCAAAGTAAGCACATTAGGATTCGTCTCATGTGTCGCTGGATGGCCTGGCCCTAACCTTGAGGCTTTGATCGACGCTACCTTGAGCCGATGTATTGGCGAGCAGGAGCGACAGCGCCCATTGGGAGAGTACAGGCAGCATGAATCATGGCAATTTACCCATCAGCAAACGGGCCATAGGGGTCTTGGGGAGCGTGGCGATCATGTTCTGTGCCATGGATAAGGCTTATGCAGCCTGTTCCGGGGATGCCAAACGCTTCATTTCCTATTCAGGGCCCGCCAATATCACGATACCGCGCGACGCAACGGATGGAACGGTGCTCTATAGCGAAACCCAGGTTATGCCAAAGAGCGAGTTCCGATGCACGACCCAGCAATTATGGGGGCTCGGTCTTGCCCCTGGGCGGGGTACGCCTCCTGAGGCGACGGTGCAGGAGTTTCCGCTCGGGGCTTCCGGGCTGAAGTTTCGGATCATGGCACTGTTGGGGAATGGGCCGGCTTATCTGGCCTCGCTGGATCCACTCAGGGCTGGTAACTACAACCTCGGCGGCGACCTTGTCCTGGAAATCTTCAAAAGCGGTGTCTTGGCGCCGAGCAGCGTCGTCAAGGCGGGCGATCTGGGTACGGTGCAATACGGTACCCATATGATCGCGAGCCTCGCGTTGAGCCAAGCCATCAATGTCGTGGCCGCCTCCTGCGAGACGCCGGATGTGAGCGTGGCCATGGGCGACGATTACAAGTTGGATGATTTCGGCGGCCCAGGCTCCACCACCCGCCAGGTGCCCTTCAACCTCCAGCTGAACAATTGCCCCAAGGGGATCGCCAAGATCGATTACCAGTTGCAAGCGCTCACTCCGGTCATCGATTCCGCCCAGGGCGTCGTCGGACTTAACCCGAGCTCTACCGCTTTAGGCATCGGCCTGCAGATCAAGGACGCGAGCGGCGTGCCGGTGCCTTTGAATACGCCGCGCACGTTCAGCGGCTACGACACCAATGGCGGCAACTTCATGATCCCTTTGACCGCCAGCTATTACCGCCTGGCCACTGAGTCCCTCAGGGCAGGCTCTGCCAACACCGAGGTCACGTTCATCATGAGCTACCTGTAGCGCGGCGTGAGGATCTAAGGATCGTCTGATGTCCATTCGCCAGCTCGGATCTTAGATTCGGCGGATGAGATTAAAAAGCTACCTGTTGCAGATCAGCCCTTTGCTTTCCAGCCCCGAAGCCGTCCGCCGACTGCTTCGGGTGTTCGCGATGGTGCTGTCGGTTGGCATCCTCAGTGGTGCTTACAACTTCCTGCTGTTCACCTTCAACAACGACATTTCCCAGCGCCGTGGCTACATGAGCAGTGCGATCGCCGAGGCGCATACCTTCTTCACCACCCGTGAAGCGTTGCTCGAAAGCCTGAGCCTGTCGGCCGTACGCAAGGGCTGGCAGGCCGAGCCGCTGGTCTACCTGCCTTCTTTGGAGGAGCTCCACCTGCAAGTGGGCGATGGTGCCGGCAAACAGTGGAGCATCTGGCTGACCCGGCGCATGTGCGACTACCTCAGGGCGCAGCAGGTGAGCCTTCTGTACGTGGGGAACGGGCTGCATGACCAAGGCGTGCGCCTGTTCAGCCCTTCCAGTGCGATGCCGGCGTTGCCTCGCCGGATCCTGGAGCAACTGCAGGCGTTGCGCGACGTCGATGGAGCGCCACTGCAGGAACTGTGGCTGACCGATCAGGATCAGCAGGCCTCGCGCCTGTATATTTTCAAGCGCCTGGACGAGGAGGATGCCGATTCCGGCTGGCTGGGCCTGGAGATGGACAGCCGGGCCGTGTCCGCGGCGCTGAGCGACCAGAGTGCCGGTGAATTCATGATGCTCAACACCGACGACATGCTGGTGTTCAGCAACATGCCGGGCGCGCGCTTGAGCCGCTCACTGCTAGAGCGCCGAGGCGACAACTTTTTCGGTTTTGTCGGCGACGGCTTGTTTCCGGATCACCTGGTCATCCGCAAGAACCTGATGTCCTCGGATTGGCAGTTGGTGTACTCGATCGACCTGGTCGACGTGTTGCAGGGCCTGTGGAAGCAATTGCTCGGCACGTTGCTGTTCTGCCTGCTGAGCATCTTGTTGATCGTGCTGTTGATGCGCCGTTTCGAACAGCGCCTGATCACCCCGACCATCCACCGCATCCAGGCGCTGATCGAAAGCGAGGCGTTCAGCCGCGACGTGATTCAGGCCGCGCCGGTGGCGCTGTGCGTGCTGCGCCGCAGCGACGGCCAGATGGTGCTGGAAAACCCGTTGTCCCAGCAGTGGCTGGGCAAGGGACTGGACCGTGAGGTCCTCTGCCCGGGGTGGATCCGCCACGCGTTCGATGCCCCCGAGGCGCCCCATGACGAGACGTTCGAGACCTCCGGTGGCCGCCACCTGCACCTGAGCAGCGTGCCCACCCGCTACAAAGGGGAGGACGTGTTGCTCTGTGTGTTCAATGACGTCACCGCCAGCAAGCAGGTGGAGGCGGCGCTGGAGGCAGCGCGGCAGTCGGCGGATGCGGCCAACGAAGCCAAGACGCTGTTCCTGGCCACCATGAGCCATGAGATCCGCACGCCGTTGTATGGCGTGCTGGGTACGCTGGAACTTTTGTCGCGCACACACCTGGATGCCCAGCAGCGGGACTACCTGCAAGCGCTCGAAGGCTCGTCGGCCACCTTGTTGCAGTTGATTTGCGATGTGCTGGATGTATCGAAGATCGAAGCTGGTCAGTTGGCCCTGGAGGTCAGCGAGTTTTCCCCGCTGGAACTGGTGCACGAGGTGATCCAGGGCTACAGCGCCGCAGCCCTGGGCAAGGGGCTTGAACTCTATGCATGTCTGGATCCGCAGCTGCCGCTGCGGCTGCTGGGGGACAGGGCGCGTATCCGGCAGATTCTCAACAACCTGCTGAGCAATGCTGTGAAGTTCACCGATTATGGCCGCGTGGTGTTGCGTGTGCGGCTGTCGCACCGGGAGGCGGAGCGCTCCTGCCTGCTGTGGCAGGTCGCCGATACCGGGCGTGGTATTGCCGAGGAAGATCACCCGTTGATCTTCGACCCGTTCTACCAGACCGCAGGCAACGTCCATGTGGTGGCCGGTACTGGCCTGGGCTTGCCGATCTGCCAGCGTCTGACGCAATTGATGAACGGCCAGATGCGCATGGTCAGCGAACTGGGCCTGGGCACCAGCTTTACCTTGCTGTTGCCGCTGGAGGAATCGCTGCGCAGCGCCGAGGCTGCCTTGCCCTGCAACCTGCTGGCCGAGCGCATCCATGTGATGTCGCCGTTGCGCGAGCTGGCCGAGAGCCTGGCGGGATGGTTGCGCCGCTGGGGCGCACGGGCCCAGGTCGGGCAACCGGCGTCGATGAGCGCTGGCGGCGTGCTGCTTGAAGCGCACCCCGGCAAGCTGGACGCATCGTTGCTGCCGCAATGGCCCGGGCGGCGGGTGCTGGCCAGTGCCGACGGCTGCAGCCAGCCACGCCAGGATGGCGACTGCTGGCACGTCAACCTCAGCCACCTGGCCGCGCTCCACCAGGCCATCTGCCAGGCCCAGGGGCTGTGGATGGCGGACGGCCAGGCGCGCAGCGCAAGCCCGCGTATCCGCCATCTTGGGCTGAGCGTTCTGGTGGCCGAGGACAACATCATCAATCAGTTGATCCTGCGCGATCAGCTCGATGAGCTCGGTTGCACGGTGGTACTGGCCGGCGATGGCGAGCAGGCCCTGCGCTGCTGGGACCAGGGGGCATTCGATGTGGTGCTGAGCGACGTCAACATGCCCCGGGTCAATGGCTACGAACTGGCCAGGACCTTGCGCCGGCAAGGTTGCACCGTACCGATCATCGGCGCCACGGCCAATGCCCTGCGCGGCGAGGAGGAGTTGTGCCTGGCCGCCGGCATGAATCACTGCCTGGTCAAACCCTTCACGTTGCAAACGCTGCACCACTGTCTGGCCGCCTACCAAGGAAACGCCCATGAGAGCCTTTGAAATCCTCATCGTCGAGGACCACCCGTTCCAGTGCATGTACCTGCAGCACCTGTTCAACGAACTGGGCGAGCTGCGCGTGGACATTGCTCGGGATGGCGCCGAGGCCCTGTTGCGGCTGCAGCAACGCGACTACGACCTGATCCTCACCGATCTGCTGATGCCAGGTATGGACGGGGTGCAGTTCATCCAGCACCTGGCCGCGCTGCCAGGCAGGACGGGGCTTGCGATCATGAGCGCGGCGTCACGGCGGATGCTGATGGCGGCGAGTCTTGCGGCCAAGCACCTGGGGGTGGAGGTGGTGGGGTTGTTGTCCAAGCCAGTGACGCCCGAGGCGTTGCGCGGGGTGGTCGAGCAGCTGCGCGAGCAGCGCCGCACGCCTGTCCATGTCGCTCCACAGGCTGTCGACTATGACCGCCAGACCTTGCTCGAAGCCCTCAATAGCCGGGCGTTCCACGCCTGGTTCCAGCCCAAGAAGTCCTTGCAAAATGGCCGTATCGTCGCCGCCGAGGCCCTGGTGCGCTGGATCCATCCCGAGCACGGCGTGCTGTTGCCGGGGGCATTCCTGCCGGCGCTGCGGGCCTTCGACCTGGAGGAGCGCTTGTTGTGGTCGATGCTCAAGCAGAGCATGGATGCCCAGGCCCGGTGGCGCATGCGGGGCTATGACATTCCGGTGTCGATCAACCTGCCGACCCACCTGCTCAACAGCCACGACCTGGCCGACCGCCTGCTGGAGTTCGTGCTGCACCACGGCGGCATCCCCGCCAAGATCTGCTTCGAGCTGATGGAGTGCTCCGTCCCCGACGAAGTCAGCAACTACTACGCAGGCGCCTGCCGGTTGCGCATCAAAGGCTTCGGTCTTTCGCAGGACGATTTCGGCAAGGGCTACAGCTCGTACATGAATCTCGTCTCTACGCCGTTCACCGAACTCAAGATAGACCGCGCGTTGGTGCAGGGCTGTCACGAGAACGACAATTTGGCCTCGGCCCTGGCCAGCATTGTTGCCTTGGGCCGCCGACTGGGCCTGAACGTGGTGGCCGAGGGGGTCGAGAAGCCTGAGGAGCTGGCCTTGCTGCGCCGGCTGGAGTGCAGCCATGTGCAGGGCTTTTTGATTTCCCATGCGGTGTCGTTGGATCAGTTCCTGCACTTGCTGAAGGCCGATGGCCCGGCAATGTGCCATTAATCAGGCCTGGCGCAAGGCTAGTGCCTTTCTTCGGAGGTAAACTCCCCCCTTACACCTGCAGCTGGCCCACGGACACTTTGATGAAGCACTCCAACGCACTCCTGGAAAACCTCGCTCGCAGCTCGTCACGTCTGAGCAAAGGCATGATGGTGCTGCTTGGTGTGGCGTTGCTGCTGGTCAGCACTACCTACTGGTCTTTCCAGCGGCTGATCGAAGAGAACCACGACACGATGCGTTTTCACTTCACGCGGCTGATGGAGAACATCCATGAGCAGGAGCTGTTTCTGACCTCACTGCGTCAGCGCAGCCTGCACGGCGAGCTGCTGACCCGCGACGTTGTCCCAGTGCCTGAGATCGAGCCGCGTCCGGGGGAGGGCGATGGCGTATTCCATGGTCAGGAAAATCCATTCTCGATGCCGTTCAGTCTCAGGCTCGGCGCTCAAGCCGAGCACCTCAATGAGGCTGCCAGCGTCTCCACCCTCGCGGCGCACTTGAGCGCCTATTACAGCGCCTTCTGGTCCACCTCGCATTTCCAGTCACCCCGGGCCTTCCTGTTCAACCTGCAGGACGATTTCGATGTGGCCGTGCCCGCGAGCGGTGTGCACCGTACCGATGCGAGCAAACAGGACCCCATGAGTCAGATGCTCGATACCATTCGCGCCCAAGCGCCCCAGAACGAGGGTGCCGAGGTCAATTGGCGTGCCTACGGCAGCCCTGGCAACGGGGTGGTTGCCGCGCGCGTGCTGGCCTATATCAACCTCGACCTGAGGCCTGCACAACCGCGGGCCAAGGGGGCCGCTACCCAAGCCACGGCTGCGGTAATGCTCGACCTGGGCCAGGCCAATGATTTTCAACGCACCATGGACTGGACGGTGTACGACCGTTTCACCCTGGTCACACCCTCGGGGCAGCCTCTCTCGGGCATCCTGCGCCCGGAGGTAACCTTGCACGAGGGCGTCAACCTCAAGCCCGATGGCCTGGTGTTCAAGCTGGTCAACCATAACGGACCTGCCTGGATGGCGATCTACACCATCGGTTTCAAGAGCTTTTTCCAATATGCACTGGGCTCGCTGCTCAGCCTTGGGTTGGGGGTGGCCTGCCTGATCGCCATGGGTTGGGCGGCGAGCCGTTGGTATCGGCGCCAGGTGATCCTGCCGGCGCACCGGGCTCATGCTGCCATCGCCGAGAGCGAGGCCTTCAGCCGTGTGGTCATCGACACGGCTCCGACAGGGCTGTGCGTGGTACGCCGGACCGACCATCAAGTGCTGCTGGAAAACCAGCGTGCCAAGCAGTGGCAGGGGACCGCTGCGCTGGTGGCGTCCTTGGATCATAGCCAGGACAGTGGCGAGACCGGTGAGCACGCGCTCGAGATCGAGGGCCGTCATCTGCAGGTCGGCTTCGTGGCCACCCGCTACCAGGGGCAGGATGTGCGGCTCTATGCCTTCAATGATGTGACCCGGCATGTCGAGGATGCGCGGGCGCTGGAAGACGCCCGGCGCATGGCAGCCGCAGCCAACGAGGCGAAGACGCTGTTCCTGGCCACCATGAGCCATGAGATCCGCACGCCGCTGTATGGGGTGCTGGGGACTTTGGAACTGCTCGGGCTCACCCCGCTGGCGCCTCGTCAGCTGGCCTACCTGCAGACTATCCAACGCTCGTCGGCCACGCTGTTCCAGCTGATCAGCGATGTATTGGATGTTTCGAAGATCGAATCCGGGCAGATGGCCCTGGAGCCTGTGGCGTTCTGCCCGCTGGAGATGATCGAGGATACCCTGCGCACCTACGCCGCCTTTGCCGAGCGCAAGGGGTTGCTGCTCTATGGCTGCACCGATGCCAGGCTGCCACAGCGGCTGGTCGGCGACCCGATCCGGATCCGGCAGATCCTCAACAATCTGCTCAGCAATGCCATCAAGTTCACTGACAATGGCCGTGTGGTACTGCGCACGCGGGTGCTCGGTTGCGCCGATGGCCAGGTGCACCTGGAATGGCAGGTCGCCGATACCGGTATCGGGTTGTCCGAGTCGCAGCAGGCCAGGTTGTTCGAGCTGTTCTACCAAGTGCACGAAGCTTCCAACGAGGGCGGCGCGGGGCTGGGCCTGCCGATTTGCGGGTGGCTGAGCGAAATGATGGGCGGGCAGATGAAGGTGGTCAGCGAGCCCGGCCTGGGCAGCAGTTTCATGCTGCGCCTTACCTTGCCGGTGGTGGCGGATGCCTTGCCTGTGCCTGCTGAGCGAGAGCCGTCGGCGCTGCCGGTACTCGTTCGGGCGCCGATCCCTGAGCTGGCCCAACACTATTGCGACTGGCTCAACCGCCTTGGGCTACAGGCGCATCTGGCGTCCTCGACGCCCGCCGCAGCCCAGTCGCGAGCGGTGCTGGTCGATGTGTTGCCTGATGACACGGCGCCGGCCTGGCCGGGGCCGCGTATTTGTTGCAAGGCTACGGACTCGGCGCAAGAAGGGCGCGGCGATTGGGACTTGAGCATGCATGATGTGCTGGCCATCGCCCGGGCGGTCGGCCGGATCAGCCGGGGCCATGAGGAGCCTGCCGAACATCGTCTGGCGGGTACCGCCAACGATCTGCGCCTGCACATCCTGGTGGCCGAGGACAACCCCATCAACCAAGCGATCCTCAAAGAGCAGCTCGAGGCGCTGGGCTGCAGCGTGGTAGTGGCGCGCAATGGCGAACAAGCCTTGCAGCTTTGGCAGCCCGATGTGTTCGACTTGGTGCTGACCGATGTGAACATGCCGATCATCAATGGTTATGAGCTGGCCACCGCATTGCGTGAGCAGGACCCGGCGCTGCCAATCATCGGCGTCACCGCCAACGCGATGCGCGAGGAGGGAGCGCGTTGCCTGGAGGTGGGGATGAGTGCCTGGATCGTCAAGCCGCTGAGCCTGCAGACCTTGCGCAATCACTTGCTCAAGTTGTGCCGGCCGAACTGGCAGGGTGACATGCAGGAGCCGTCGCCGCAGCCAGCCGCCAATACGCTGGCGCTAGACGAAGATGCGCCACCAACGCTTTCACCGGCCATGGGTACTCTGTTCATCGAAACCATGACCCAGGACATCCAGACACTGCAGTCGGCCCTGGAGCAGGACGATGTACAAGCCCTGGGCCGGCAATTGCACAGCATCGCCGGCGCGCTGGGCGCGGTGCAGGCGGCCAGCCTGGCGCAGTACTGCACTGTGCTTGAAGTCCAGCTGGTCGACCAGGTGTTCGATGAGTCCATGCGCCAGCAAGTGCGACGGGTAATACAACGACTGGCGGCAATGACCGACGCGCTCAAGTAACATTACCCAGACTGTTCATTCATCCCGCCTGAGGTTATATGGAAAAACTCAAGGTCATCATTGCCGACGATCATCCCATCGTGCTGTTTGGCGTACGGGAGCTGGTCGAGCGCGACCCGCATTTTTGCGTGGTCGGAGAAGCGGTAAGTTCCAGCGCATTGATCGCGTTATTGCAACAGCAACCGGTCGATCTGGTTATCACCGATTACAACATGCCGGACGACTCACCTTATGGCGACGGCTTGAAGTTGATCGACTACCTGAAGCGGCACTATCCCACTGTCCAAGTGTTGATACTGACGATGATTTCCAATTCGATGATTCTCGAGCGCCTGCACGAGTTGGGCGTGGTGGGCGTGATCCAGAAGAATCACCTGCACACTGAAATCGAGCGCGCGCTCAAGGCGATTCGCGGCAAACGCCCGTACTTTAGCCCTCAGGCGCCCAAAGCGTCGGTGGTGGACTCCGGCCTGGACACCGATCAGCGGCTGGAAACACTGTCGCTCAAAGAGCGTGAAGTGTTGCGCTTGTTCGTGGCCGGTAAAACCGTGGGTGATATAGCCCTTAGCCTCAGCCGCAGCCCCAAGACAATCAGTGCACAAAAAGTCTCGGCCATGCGCAAACTTGAAGTCGATAATGACCAGGCACTGTTGGCCTATTGCCTGGAGCGGCGTCTGTTCAATTGACCCTTGGCAAGGCTTATCAGGATCGTCTTATGGGGGTAGGTGTCCGGGTTTATTAATGTGGTCTGGCAGTTTTCTGCAGCACATTTCAACTAGGACATCGATATGAAAAAGTATTCCCTCGCCGCCTTCGCACTCTCGGCGCTCGTCACCTCCATGGGCACCTTCGCAGAAGAGCCGCCGGCACCTGTAAAAGGTGGCAGCGGCAAGATCAGTTTCAGCGGCATCATCAACAACGACGCCTGCTCGGTCGACGGCGCCGATGCCGATCGCGTGATTTCCGTGGACATGGGCAACATTTCGATCAAGGACATGGGCACCGCTGAGGCCCCGGCCTCGGGTCGCGTTACCGGCAAGGAGTTCAACCTCAACGTCAACTGCAACCAGGGCACCAAGGTGTCCATGGTCTTCGATCCGACCATCCTCGGCGGTTCCGGCATCGTCACCGGCAAGGGCGTACTGGCGCTGACCCCAGGCAGCGGCGCAGCCAAGAACGTCGGTATCGCCTTGCTCGACAGCACCGGGGCGAAGATCGACCTCAGCAGCAAGACCACCGCCACCATCCAGAGCGGCATGCACGGCGTGGGTGCCGCTGGCGGCGATGCCACCCTGAGCTTCTCCGCTGCCTATGTGACCACGGGGACCGCTGGCACCGCGACCGCGGGCCGGGGTGATGCGACCCTGCCATTCATCCTGCAGTACGAATAAGTCGTCACCCAGGGTTCTGTACGTGCGAGGCCTCAGGGTCTCGCCGTCCGCTTAGACAGAAGGGGTGATAGCGATGTTGACTCCCAGACTCACTGCCTGCCTGGGCCTGCTGGGCATGTTCCTGGCGGCGCCGGCGGCGGCCGGCATCTCCTTGAGCGCCACGCGCGTGGTGTTCGATGGTGCCCACAAGGAAGCCAACGTGACCGTGCGAAATGGTGGCCAGGATGTGTTGATCCAGTCGTGGATCGACAGCGATGACGGCCTGAACCGCACGGTCCCGTTCGCGGTGACACCACCCTTGGCCAGGGTCGTGGCCAAGCAGCAGCAATTGCTGCGCATCCTTTATGAAGGGGCAGGCCTGCCCCAGGACCGCGAGTCGGTCGTGTGGCTCAATGTCCAGGAAATTCCGCAATCCAGCGAACAGGCCAACACGCTGCAACTGGCGGTGCGTCAGCGCATCAAGGTGTTCTTCCGACCGGCCGGGCTGCCGGGCGATGCGTTGCAGGCGCCGACCGAACTGGACTGGCGATTGATCCACGAGGGCGCCTCCACGGCCCTGTCGGTGAGCAATCCAAGCCTGTACCACGTGTCGATGGCCGACATCACGGTCACGGTCAACGGTCAGCGAACGCTGACGGCTGACTCGGCGATGATCGCGCCCGGGCAGACCCGAACCTTTGCCTTGGCCAAGGTTGCGTCCGGCGCGCCGGTGAGCCTGTCCTTTCGCAGCATCAATGACTACGGCGCGCAGAGCGAATATCGCGCGGTGTTGATGCCCAGCGTGGCTAGCAAGGCCAAGGCCGTCGAGCCCGGCACTTCTTCGTAACACCCTCAAGCACCTAGGGCGCATGCCGACGCACGCGCGGCTGCGCCGTGCCCGGTATTTGCCATGGATGAAAAAGGTTTCCAAGCATGTTTCTGCTGTTCGACACCCGGGGACGCTTCCGTGCGTCCGCGCCGCTCAAGCTCGCTGCCTTGTCCCTGGCCATCCACAGCGCGTGCGTGCACGCCGATGCAGCTTCCGAGCAAGTTGCCGACCCGCAGTTGCTCGCCTTCAATACCACCTTCCTGCAGGGCGCGGCTTCGTCGGTAGACCTGCAACTGCTGCTCGCCGGCACCCGTGTGCTGCCTGGCAACTACCGGGTCGATCTGTACAGCAACCAAGTCCTGGTCGGGCGACGAGATATCGATTTTCAACGCAACCCGGCCACTGGCCGTGTGGAGCCGTGCCTGACCCTCGCATTGCTCAGGCAACTGGGAATCGACCTGGACAAGCTGCAGGCCCAGGGCAAGCTGAGCCTGGACGACGACCAGTCCTGCCAGGACCTGCCTGCGCTGATCGATCAGGCCTCCGTAAGCTTCGATGGCAGTCGCCTGCGCCTGGATACCAGCGTCCCGCAGGTCGCCATGCAGCGTGGCCTGCGCGGCTACGTCGATCCCCAGTTGTGGGACAACGGCGTGCCAGCGGCTTTCATCAACTACCAGATGAGCACCAGCCGCAACGCAGGCGATGCCGACACCCGCTACAACACCAACCTGGGCCTGCGCAATGGCATCAACCTGGGCGGCTGGCGGCTGCGCAACGAGTCCAACTTCAGCAGCGGCACCGGCCGCCCGGATACCTTCAAGAGCAACCGCAGTTACTTGCAGCACGATGTCACGGCCCTGAAAGGGCAGTTCAGCGCCGGGGACATCTTCTCCGATGCGCAGTTGTTCGACAGCGTGCGCTACCGGGGCCTGAAGCTTGAGTCCGACGACGGCATGCGCGCTGACAGCGAGCGCGGCTACGCGCCGATCATCCGAGGTGTGGCACAGACCAACGCGACCGTGGAAATCCGCCAGGACAACTACCTGCTGTACACCACCAACGTACCGCCTGGCCCGTTCGAGATCAGCGACATCTACCCCAGTGGCTCCAACGGCGACCTGCAGATCACCGTCATCGAGGCCGACGGCAGCCGTCGGGTGACCCAGCAGGCGTTTTCCAGCTTGCCGATCATGGTCCGTGAAGGGCAGGTGCGATACAGCGTCTCGGCCGGTCGCTACAACAGCAACAGCGAAGGGCTGGCCACACCGCAGATGCTCAGCGCCAACCTGGCCTACGGCATCGACAGCAACCTGACCGGCATCGTCGGGGTGCAGGCCACCGATCAGTACAAGGCGCTGGCCGTCGGCGTGGGTCGCAATACCTCACTGGGCGCGGTGTCGCTGGACGTCACCCATTCCAGCAGCCAGGCCCAGGGCGAGCGCAAGACGGGCAACAGCCTGCGCGCCCTGTATGCCAAGACCTTCACCGGGACGGCCACCAGTTTCACCCTGGCGGCCTACCGCTATTCGACCGAGGGTTACCGCACGCTGAGCAACCACATCGAAGACCTCAGCAGCGGGCCGCTGCTGCGCTCGGGGCACTCCAAGACCCGTACCGACCTGACCATCAACCAGAGCCTGGGGGCGGATCGAAAGTTGGGCAGCCTATACCTGAACGCCAGCGACCAGCGCTACTGGAACCGCGGCGGATCGCGCAGCTTTTCGGCCGGCTATGGCAACAACTGGCGCGATACCAGCTACAACCTCACCTGGAGCCATACACAGGATTTGAGTGGCGGCGCTGGCAGCTCCGACAATCAGATCAGCCTGTCTGTGTCGTTCCCGCTCGGTGGTCGCCCACGGGCACCGCGAGCGTTCGTCACCACCAGTGCGCAGAAAAGCGGCAATAGCACTCAGGCCGGGATCAACGGCTACTTCAACGAAAGCGCCGACAGTTTCTATTCGGTGCAGGCGGGTAGCAGCGATGGTGGCGGGCGTTCGGCCTCGGCCAACGTCAGCACCCGGACATCGATGGCCGACATCAGTGTCGGCTACAGCCAGGGCAAGGGCTATGACTCGCAGAGCCTGAACGTCTCCGGGTCGGTGGTGGCTCACCCTGGGGGGATAAACCTGGGCCAGACCGTGGGCGAGACCTTTGCCCTGGTGGAGGTACCGGGCGTGCGCGGTGCCAAGGTCAGCAGCTACAGTGGCGTGGAGACTGGTCGTAACGGCTATGCGGTGGTCCCCAGCGCGCAGCCCTACCGGGTCAACTGGATCAGCCTGGACACCCGCGAACTGGGCGCCGATATCGAGATCGACAATGCCACCCAGCAACGGGTACCACGCCGTGGCGCTGTGGTGCTGGCGCGTTTCGCTGGCAAGACCGGGCGCCGTGTGCAGTTCGAGCTGTTCGACGGCCAAGGTGGCAGGATTCCATTCGGTGCTGCACTGGAAGATGCCGAGGGCAAGCAACTGGCGATCTCCGACCCCAGCGGCAAGGCATTGGCCTTGGTCGAGCAAGCGCAGGGCTGGCTGACGATTCGCTGGAGCGACCAGCAATGCCAGGCATCCTATACGTTGCCCGTACGTGACAAGGCGTTGAATTACGAACGCCTGCCATTGCGCTGCGGCGAGTAGACGAGGGTATGCCAGACGCGGCCCTTCACGCGTCGCGCATTTGAGCTATAGCTTAAGGCCTCTGCCTGCCTCTGGAGGTCATCGAAATGAGCGAATCCTCACGCCCACCCTTGCCGCCGTTCACCCTGGAAACCGCCATCGAGAAAGTCCGACGCGCCGAGGACGGTTGGAATACGCGCGACCCGGCGAAAGTGGTGCTGGCCTATACGGAAGACACCTATTGGCGCAACCGCAGCGAGTTCATCGAAGGGCGTGCCCAGGCTCAGGCGTTTCTGGAGCGCAAATGGCGCAGAGAGCTGGACTATCGCCTGATCAAGGAACTCTGGACATTCGCCGATAACCGGATCGCCGTGCGTTTCGCCTACGAATGGCACGATGATTCAGGCAGCTGGTTTCGCTCCTACGGCAACGAAAACTGGGAGTTCGGCCCGCATGGCCTGATGCAGCGGCGGTTTGCCAGTATCAATGACCTGCCAATCACCGAACAGCAGCGCAAGTACCACTGGCCTTTGGGCCGCCGTCCCGACGATCACCCAGGCTTGAGTGAACTGGGGCTCTAGCGCTTGGCTGTTCTTGGCGGAACAGCCAGATAAAACGGCTGCTCCGTCCGGGCATCAAGGGTTGGATTCAGTAAAGGGATTGCCCTTGGCCTGTAGATACATCTTGCCCATCGCTGTGGACGCGAAATCGGTGATGTGCCCGATGTCCCGGTAGATCGGCAGGCCGTCGATCGACAGCTTGCACTGGCCATCGGTGCACTGCACATCCTTGGGGTCGATCACCAGCACGTCCGGGTGTGCCTGCTTGGCCGCTTCGAACAGCTGTGCAAGCCATGGGTCTTCCTTGGGCGCCGCGACGCTCGTCGCGCAGTGGTGCTCCTCAAGCGTGCCCCTGAGCTTGATGCTGCGGTACAGGCAGTCGTTGGCGCCCTCGGGCATGACGATGTTGCTCTTGAGTAGCACCGGCCTGGCGCCGGAGCGCTCGATAATGTCGAGGCTCTTGAGCAGGGCAGCCTTCATGCGTTCGCGCGACAGGGCCTGGGAGCGTTCGTCATCGATCGACAACACCACGGCACGGCTATTGGCATAGGTTTCCCAGGTCAGACCGATGATCACATAGTCGTAATGGCTACGAGCAATCAGCCTGTGGTATTCAGCGGCCGCGTCATGGCACTTCTTGTAGAGCGTGTTCTTGTACTTCCACCAGTCGTACAGATAGACATCCGGCAGGGCCAGGCAACCTGGGCTGCCCTGGGCCATGACCGAGAGGTTGGCGTCCTTGGCCAGTACGTCCATGAAGCCCCAGAAATGGTTGGAGTAGGAATCGCCCATCAGCAGCGCGGTGGTCTTGGCGTTGGCTTGCCCAAGCAGGCATTTGCTATCGGAGCCATCACTGGCACCGCCAAGGCACGGCCCGCGCGGGGGTATTTCGCTCGCTTTCAGGCGCGGCAGGATATGCGTCTGGTCACTGCCGAAGCGCTCCATCCAGCCACCGGAAGCTTTGCCCGCCGAATGCAGTGCCGAAAAGGCGATGGCAGGAACGACCAGCAGCAAGATGAGCGTCTGGCCAACGCCCAGTCGGGTGCGGCGCAGCGGCTTTTCGATCAAATAGTACGAGGTGATGCCCAAGGCAAACGAGGCGATGAAGTAGCCGGCGAGGATGGCGGGGGTCTTTTCAAAGCCCAGGTAATCCACGATGGCGATGACTGGCCAGTGCCACAAGTACAGCGAGTAGGAAATCGTCCCGATGAATACCAAAGGTGACCACGACAGCAGCCTGGACGTGATGCCTACCTGCCCAACCTGGCCCGAAACAAGCACCGCCGTTGCCAGGCAGATCACGATGGCGGGATAGCCCGGATAGGCGGTCGTCGGTATGGATTGCGTTGCGCCATACAGGAGCACGCCAAGGGCGCCCAGGCCTACCACGGACGCGCTGACGCGGCCCAGGTGTTGGCGGTCGCTCGCATACACCGCCGCGCACGAACCGATCAACAGCTCGAAGATGCGCGCGAGGAATGCGTAATAGCTTTTGTCGGGGGATGTCTTGGCGATGAACAGCGCGACGGCAATGGCCGCGATGGTCAACATCAAGACAGCGGTTTTCAGTTGACGAGGCGCCAGGTAGCGCGTCAGAGCCATCAAACCCAGCGGGAGGAAGATGTACCACTGCCATTCGATGGCCAGCGACCAGGTGTGCAGCAGGGGCAACGTCGCCGCCTCGGCGGTGGCATAACCGTCGGTGGCCTTGGAGAAGTACTGGTTGGACAGCAGCAGGCTTGTGTACTTCTCGCTTTTCAGAAAGTCGATGAAGTCCTTGGGCAGATACAGCACGCTGGCCGCGGCGAGCGTGACGATCAACAGCGCCAGTATCGCCGGCTGCAGGCGCCACAAGCGTTTGACGTAGAACTGGCCAAGGCTGAAGTCACCTCGGGCCACCGCGCTCAGGATGATCGAGGTGGTGAGGTAGCCAGAGATCACGAAAAAGATATCGACGCCGATGAACCCAGAGGGGAACACCGCTAGCCCGCCATGGAACACCAGCACCAGCAGGACAGCAACGGCGCGTAGCCCGTCGATATCGGGGCGGTAGGAGGTCGAGTGTGCGCCGGTTCGCACCCCCTGTGCCTTGGCCCGATCGGCAGCCACGTGCGTGCGGGCGATTTCAGGTGCTTTGAATACCAGGTTCTGTTCGATTGACACGGCAAAACATCCTATCGCGTTGAGACTTCTTGGACGCGGCAGGGCTCGCGAGCAAAAGCGGCGAGTTTACCAAAGGGGCTTGGGTGTACCTCGGGCAAATTATCCGATTGACCGGGTAAGTATTGCTTAATGTTTCCGTTTGGAGGGGTGGCTCGGCCGGTCAATGAGGGACTTGGAGACGCAGTTGTCCGAGTCGCTCAAGCGCTTGCTTTGCGTCGCTCAGGATTTCATCGAAGATGCTCTGCACGGGCTTGACCGCGTCGGCAAAGACGACCGATGGGCCGACATCGAGCATGCCACGTGCGCTGTCGCCCGTCTGGTAGGCCTGCGTGGTCAGGGTGCCCATGACATGGGGGCGGTAGCGTTCGAAGTCATGAGCGCCGGCCGCATCCAGCGCGGCGACCGCCTGGGCACTGTCGTTGTTCAGTACCCGGTGATGTTGCTTGAGGGCAGTTTTCACGATGACGCTTTGCGTGCCGTCGCTGCGTACCAGCAAGTCCTTGTAGTCGCGATGAATCCAGAGTTCTTCGCTGACCAGCATGCGCGAGCCCAGAAGCACGGCATCCGCACCCATCGCCAGCGTCGCCGCCAGTTGGCGGCCTGTACCGATGCCGCCACCGATGACGATGGGTAGGTCAATCTCCATCGGTGCCTGGGCCGCCTGGACCATGCTGCTGATGCCATAAGTGCCCGGGTGTCCGCCGCAGTCGTTGCCCACCACGATGAGCGCATCCACCCCGAGCCGGGCCGCCGAGCGCGCATAGCGAATCGCGGGGACCTTGTGCAGGACCTTGATACCCGCCGAGCGAAGCTCCGGCAGAATGCACTCGGGGCTGGCGCCCGAGGTTTCGACGCACAGCACACCTTCCTCGGCCAGGATGTCCACCTGCTCGCGCAAGCGGTCCAGTGCCTCGGCCTGGCTGGAAACATAGAGGTTGACGCCGAACCCTTTGCCCGAGGTCAGCTCGCGGCAGCGGCGCAGTTCGTTGCGAAACGCGCGAGGGTCGGCAAACCCCGCCGCGACGATAAAACCCATCCCGCCTGCGTTCACGACGGCTGCTACGTACGCCGCGTCGGACACACCTGGCCCCATCCCGCCACAGAGAATAGGGTGACGGATGCCCAGCAGTTCGGTGATACGGGTGCGAAAGAGTGGATCACGCATGGAAGGGGCCTCGGCTCGGGGGAGCCTGCAGTGTATAGCTGAACGCATGTTCAATAGCAACGCGGTCAGGCTCTTGCTTCAGCGCGCGCTTGCCGGCGCAGGCGTACAGCCAACTTGGCGGCGAGCTTGAAGACGATGGCGCTGAAGATCAGTGCAAACGCCAGTGGATACCAGGACCCCATGGGAATGCGCTTGTAGAACGACACGACGAAGATCCCGGCGATCACCCAGGTACCGGTGCTGTGCAACGCCTTCCAGGTGCGTGCGCCAAGTCGCTTCACGGCGGCAGGGAACGAAGTAACGGTCAGCAGGAAAATGAAGAAGTAGCCAATCGAACCGGGGATGTTGGCAGCGGCCGTGCGGCCATGCCAGAACGTGTCGGGGAACGACTTGGCATACACGATGATCAGGACCGCATGCACCGCATGGGAAAGGCGAACGCCAATCCTAGAAACCGTCGCTCGCGCAGCAGGCTGCGTGTGAAGGCACTGGGCAGCAAGATTGCCAGGGAAGAGGCCAGAAATGTCAGGAGAAACAACAGCAAGGACGTGCGCGCGGTGACCCGAATCGCGCTGCGCAAGGCTTCCACCGTGTGCGGCTGGGCCATCAGCGCCAGCGCAGTGATGATCAGAACCGAAACAGACAGCACACAGAACAGTCGCCAGCCATGCAGGCTGGCAGGTTGAGCATGAAGGTGCATGGCGAACTCCGTCGTGGGGGGCGGCGTGCAGGGTGCCACCGCAGTCCGGAGCCAGGGTGTCCGAGGTGTTTATCTGGGATGTGTCCAGGATCGGTCTTTATGTATCGCTTTGTTGACGCAGGGCCAGGCAGACCGGTTCAGAGCAGCAGATAGTCGGCGAATTGAGCGATCCCGCTGTGTGCACCTTCGACCAGGTGCACGTAACGGCCATTCACACAGTCGATCGGCAGGCAGTCATCCACTTCCAGTACTGCGTCGGTGTGGGGTTTGAGCCAGTCGGCCTGCAGGCGCTGCTTGCCCAGTTGCTTTGCCTGTTGCTTGTTCCGAGCGACCACCAGAAGGTAGCGGTGCGCTTCACCGAAGACCGCTGGCTCGTAACCGCCAAGATTGATGAAAAACAGCTTTGGGTCGTCTGGCCCAGGAGCCAGGTGACTGAACTCGACGCGGTAGGCATCGATGCCATCGACTTCCAGCCAGCCATCGATATGCAGGCCCGCGCGGCTACCAAACCAGTCCTGACGCAATTGCGGGTAGGTCTGCTCCAGGGTTTGCGCCTGGGCGAACACTACATCATGCACCTCGATGCTGGCGCGTGGGTGGCGACCTCCGAGCATGACTACGTACAACATGAAAGCTTCCTTCTCGGTTCGCTGAGGGCCGCATTCTCAAGGTCAAGGCCCTTGTTGCCAAGGGGCAGGGTGGTGATGCGGGTCTACCATCGGACCTGAAAATATCTGTACATCAATTGATTTAAATTGTACATAAAACTAATCTTTGTACAGATATTCGGCGCTACAGGTTCGTCATGGCATACCTGGTTCGGATGGTCTGTTTCTGTTTGCTGCTAGGCACGATGTCGTCGGTCTCTGCGGACTGGCGAACGGCTGTGCCGACCGCTCAGCGGCTTGGCGAGGGGGAATTCACTTGGTTCGGTTTGCGTCTGTACAGCGCTCGGCTGTGGACCGTTGGACCGGTGCAGAACTGGAGTCAGCCTTTTGCCCTGGAGTTGACCTACTACCGTTCTCTCTCCCGAGACACGTTGGTGCAGGCCAGCCTCCAGGAAATGCGTCGCCTGAGTGGCGCCAGTGTGACGGCCCAGCAGATCGACAGCTGGACCGCAATCATGGAAGCGGCCTTCGTGGATGTGCGCCCGGGAACGCGCATCACAGGGTTGTACCTGCCGGGTGAGGGCTGCCGCTTCTATGTCGACGGAAGGCTCAGCCGTAAGGTTGCCGATCCGGCGTTCGCCCGGGCGTTCTTCGCCATCTGGCTGGATCCGCGAGCCCGGGATCCTCAATTGCGCCAGCGCCTGCTCGGCCTGGTCGCTGACAACTGAGGGAGCTGAACATGTACAGAGCACTATTGCTGATAGCCTGCCTGGCGCTGGTTAGTTGTGGCAACGTCGGCGTCGAACGGTATGCCGCTGAACAACCCTCTCTCGATCTGGCGGCCTTCTTCTCGCGTCCGGTAAAGGCCTGGGGGATGTTTCAGAAGCGTTCAGGCGAGGTGGTCAAGCGTTTCGAAGTGCGTATCGATAGCCGACGCGACGGCGAGCGGCTGATCCTGGACGAGCACTTTCTCTACAGCGATGGCACGCGTCAACAGCGTACCTGGACGTTGATGCCGGACGGCCCTGGCCGCTGGCGCGGAACAGCCGGGGATGTGATCGGCCAAGCCCGTGGCGAAGTGGCGGGCAATGCGCTGAGATGGCGTTACCAACTCGATTTGCCCGTCGATGGAAGGCGCTGGCAGGTTGACCTGGACGACTGGATGTACCTGATAGACGACGACACCCTTATCAACCGCTCGAGCATGAGCAAACTGGGCGTGGAGATCGGCCAGATCACGCTGTTCTTCCGCCGTCTGCCGGAGGGCACACCATGAACCTGAACACACTCGCCCAGCGGGTATTGGCCGGTAATGTCCACGCTCTTGAACTGCTGTCACTCGAAGGAGGGTTTTATGTCCTGCGTGCGATGTCCGACACCGGTCCCATCACGCTGAGCGATGCGAGCGGACAGGCCCTTCGATTGCGCTCGACCACTGAACTGCGCGAGCTTCTGGCCAATTTGCCACCGGTGCCGTGCACGATGGTGCAACAGGTGGTGCATGATGAAATGTGCGGACAAAGCGACGGCCCCGCCGCGCCGTTGCGGATGCCACTGACCTTGGCCAGCCAGTGGTAGCCCGTACGATGCGCCTCGGGCTGGTACTGGGAGATCAGCTGTCATTCGACCTGGCCAGCCTCGCGGCACTGGACCCCGCCCACGATGCCATCCTGATGGCGGAAGTGGCGCAGGAAGCACGCTACGTGCCGCATCACCCCCACAAGATCGTGCTCATCTTCAGTGCCATGCGCCATTTTGCGCTCGCTCTGCGAGCGCGCGGCTGGCAAGTGCATTACGTGGCGTTCGATGCGGCTGACAACAGCGGGACCATCGTTGGAGAACTGCGCCGTTGGCGACGAATGTTGGGCGCTACGCAAATACATGTGACCGAGTGCGGCGAGTGGCGCCTGGAACACGCACTACGGGATGCGGACCTCCCGCTGGTGTGGCACCGCGATACCCGCTTTCTGTGCTCACGCGAAGCCTTCGCGCGCTGGGCGCAAGGGCGGTCACGGCTGCGCATGGAGCATTTCTACCGTGGTATGCGCAAACGTTGCGGCCTGCTCCTGGAGCCAGACGGCAGCCCGGCCGGAGGCGCTTGGAATTTCGATGCTGACAATCGCAAACCATTGCCACGACGATTGCGTGGGCCGTTTCCTGCCCACTTCGAACAGGACGCCATCACGTCGGCGGTCGTGGCCTTGGTTCGCCAACATTTCAGCGACCATTACGGCGCCGTGGACGGGTTCGACTACCCAGTGACCCATGACCAGGCGCAGCAGTTGTGGCGTCATTTTCTGGATTATGGCCTGGCGGCCTTCGGGGACTATCAGGACGCCATGGCAGAGGGCGAGCCCTACCTGTTCCATGCCCGCATCAGCGCAACCCTCAATATCGGGTTGCTGGATGTGCGTCGCCTATGCGAAGACGTGAATACCGCGTGGCGTGAGGGGCGCGTGCCATTGAACGCTGCCGAAGGCTTCATTCGCCAGTTGATCGGCTGGCGTGAATATGTGCGAGGCATCTATTGGTTACGCATGCCGGCGTACGCCGAACTCAACCATCTGAACAACACCCGGCCATTGCCGGACTTCTATTGGACTGGGCATACCCGCATGCGGTGCATGGCGCAGGTTATCGAACAGACCCTGAATTTGGGCTATGCCCACCATATCCAGCGCCTGATGGTGACCGGCAACTTCGCCCTGCTCGCGGGCATCGCGCCGGCGGCTATCTGCCAGTGGTACCTGGCCGTGTACCTGGATGCGTTCGACTGGGTCGAACTACCCAACACCCTGGGCATGGTCATGCATGCTGATGGTGGCTACCTAGGGTCCAAGCCTTACTGTGCCAGTGGTCGTTACATCCAGCGGATGTCCGATCATTGCAAGGCTTGCAGTTACAAGGTCGAACAAACGGCAGAAGCTGATGCATGCCCGTTCAATGCGTTGTACTGGCACTTTCTCATCCGTCATCGTGCCCAATTCGCGCATAACCCACGCTTGGCGCTGGCCTATCGGAACCTCGATAGCATGGCGCCGGCGCGGCGGGAGGCTGTGTGGCGTCGTGGTCAGGCGTTATTGGTGCGGCTCGATACTGGGGAAAGCCTGTGAACAGGCGCTTGCTGCCGAGCAAGGTATGCGTGGTCTGTGGCCGGCCGTTCAACTGGCGCAAGCGTTGGGCTCGATGCTGGGAGCAGGTGCGATACTGCTCCGAGCGATGCCGTCGTTCAGCGCCACGCCGCGATGCGCACTAGCAACGGTAGGGCCAGCGCCCAGACCGGCGCTAGCACAAGGCCTGTCGCCAAAGGGCCCAGCGGCAAGACGACCTCGGCTAGGCGGGCGCCGCCCAGATAAGCCAAAGGACCTGCCATTGCACCGGCCAGCGCACCACGCCAGAAAGGCCAGCCTGCCCACGCCAGGCTGTGTCGCAACCCGCTGGCCAGCACCAGCCACAGCAACACCAGCCATAAGGGCAGCGGCCATGCGTCGAACCTGAATACACCCATTGCGCCCAATACGCTATCGAGGACACTGCCAGCCAGTACCGTGCGCGCCAGGGCCCTGACCTCTGCGCCGAAGTCAGGACACAGGTACAGGTGAAACGCCAGGCCAATGGGCACCATCACTAACCACCCTGGGGCTTTGGCGCCTAGCACGCAGGCCCACCAGCCGGCCTGCAACCATAGGGCATTGGCGATCAACCGGTAGCGCTTGATCATCGAAGCGCGGGCAAGGGCGCACGTCGGGCTTCAGGCGCCGCCCACAGCAACTGCGCTACGCCGATGGCCCGTTCCTCGAAGCCGCCCTGGCAATAACACAGGTAGAACTCCCACAGGCGCTGGAATGTATCGTCATAGCCCTGGGCGGCCAGTAGCGTCCGACTTTTACGCAGGTTGTCGCGCCAATGCTCCAGGGTTCGAGCATAGTCCAGGCCAAAGTCTTCCAGATGTACGAGGTTGAGCGCAGTCTGGCGGCTGGCGGTGTCCAGCAGCACGCTCAGTGAAGGGAGGGCGCCGCCGGGAAAGATGTATCGCTGAATGAAGTCAACCGAGCGCCGAGCCTGGGCGTAGCGCTGGTCACGGATGGTGATCGCCTGCAACAACATCAACCCGTCGGGCTTGAGCAACGCGGCGCACTGGCGGAAATAAACCGGCAGATAGCGGTGTCCGACAGCTTCGATCATTTCGATGGACACCAACTTGTCGAAGGTACCTTTGAGATCGCGATAATCGTCGCATAGGACTGTGACCTGTTGTTCCAGCCCAAGGGCCCGCACGCGCGCCTGAGTATAGGCATACTGCGCTTGGGACAAGGTCGTGGTGGTTACACGGCAGCCGTAATGGGTAGCGGCATGGATGGCCAGGCTGCCCCAGCCACAGCCGATCTCCAGCAGGTGATCCTGCGCACGCAGTTCCAGTTTCCGGCAGATGCACTCGAGCTTGTGCAACTGGGCCTGCTCCAGGGATTGCTCAGGGTGTTCGAACTGTGCGGCCGAATACATCATGGTCGGGTCCAGCAATTGTTCGAACAGTGCGTTGCCCAGGTCATAGTGGGCGAGGATATTGCGTCGAGCCCCGCGCCTGCTGTTCCGGTTCAAGCGGTGCAGCAGCCGCAGGGCCGGTCGCCCTAACCGCGCAAAGCCTCCTTCGAGGGCGTCCAGCACATCCAGGTTGGCCACCAACAGACGGGTCACCCGCGCAGGATCCGGGCTGCGCCAGTAACCATGGATATAGGCTTCGCCCGCGCCGATCGAACCATTACCGGCGATCAGGCTCCAGGTTGCGTCATCGAGTACTTCCACTTCGGCCTGTAAAGGGCTGGTAGCCTCTCCGAAGCTCCATTGCCGCCCATGGCTGAGCAGCCGTAGATGGCCGTGACGGAGCTTGCCCAGTTGTGCGAGCACGACCGTTCTGGCCAATGCGCCCAGTAAGGGTGCCAGGACCGTGGTCTTGCTAACGCTCAGGGTGGGATTCGACATGGTCAGGGTCCTCGCAAGGTTGGCCGAGTGCCAGGTCGCCCCGGCTGGCGGTGTGGTCATGAATGGGGGTGCGCTTCAACAACAGGCGTAGGGCTTGCCAATAGATGGCCGAGACGCTGCGCAGGCTCATCCAGGGAAAGCCCAGGAGGTAACGATGCAACGCTTTGCGATCCAGCGCTTGGCGCTGCAAAGCCAAATCGGCTTCGAACACCTTTTGGCCGCCTCGCCAGTTCTCCATGTGGATGCGCACGGACTTGAGGCTCAGGGACAACTGGAGTCGATAGTCCATCTCCAATGGCATGAAAGGCGATACATGGAAGGCCTTGGCCATTGCGAAGGTTCTGTCCAGGCGGCCTTGCACCGGCAACACATAGTGAAACCGTTCGTGCCATGGGGTGTTGCATACCTCCAACAGGATCGCCGCCAGGTGCCCGTCGTGGTCGTGACAGAAATAGAAACTCACTGGATTGAACGACACCCCCCAGCAGCGCAGCTGGGTCAACAAGTGGACCGGGCCTTCGGGCCTATGCCCCGTTGCCTGTTCGACCAGCAAGCGCGCAGCCTCGGCCAGCGGCTCCCCCTGACGGGTCAGCGCCGGCAAGTAGTCGGTCTGGCGCCAGCTCAGTGGCGACAGGCGTCCGCGCCCCAGCCAGCGAGAGAAACTCGTCAGCCAGGCTTGTTCGTCCAGGTCCAGATAGAACATTCCGATGCGGTAACGGAACGCATGGTATCGCGGGGAGAACCGGCGATGACTGAGCCACCCCAGGCAAAGACTGCTGTTCACAACGTTTCTCCAAAGTGCCGGGCCACCTGCAGCCCGCTGACCACACCGTCTTCGTGAAAGCCGTTGCCCCAGTAGGCACCACAGAAATAGCTGTGCCGGTAGCCCTGAAGTCGTGCTTGGCGTGTCTGGGCTTCAGACGCCGCGAGGCTGTACTGCGGGTGGGCGTAGCGGAACCGGGCGATGATCTGCGCAGGGTCGATGAGCGCGGTCTGGTTGAGGCTCACGCAAAACGTCACCGGTGCCTGGATACCTTGCAGGATGTTCATGTTGTAGGTCACTGCAGCTGGGGCATCCGCGGGACCGCCAAGTCGATAGTTCCAGCTGGCCCAGGCCTTCCTTCGATGTGGCAACAGGCGCTGATCGGTGTGCAGTACCACGTCATTCTGTGCATAGCCGATGGCACCGAGTACGGCGCGCTCTTGAACGCTGGGTGCTTCGAGCAACGCCAGTACCTGATCGCTGTGGCAGGCGAAGACCACACTGTCGAAGCGTTCGGTGCCGGCGGCGCTGAGCAGGGTGACGCCTCCTTCGTCGCGTCTGACCGTATGCACCTTGCAGTTCAGGCGAATACGTTCGGCGAACGGCCGGCAAAGGGGGGCGATATAACTCCGGGAGCCCCCCTGGACAACCCGCCATTGAGGCCGTCGATTGACCGAGAGCAACCCGTGGTTGCGACAGAAGCGCACGAAGAACTGCAGGGGGAAACCGAGCATCTGCGTCCGAGACATCGACCAGATCGCGGACCCCATGGGCACGATGTAGTGCTCGATGAAGCGCTGGCCATAGCCCTGTGCCTGCAGGTAGGCACCCAGGGTAGTGGCGGTATCGATCCGCCGTGCATCCAGGTCTGCCAGCGCCTGCCGGTTGAAACGCAGGATGTCGCGCAGCATCGCCCAGAACGGCGGGCTGATCAGATTACGGCGTTGAGCGAACAACGTGTTCAGGTTATGACCGTTGTATTCCAGGCCGGTGAGTGGATCATGGACAGAAAAGCTCATCTGGGTCGGCTGTGAGGCGACCTTGAGCTGATCGAGCAAGCGAATGAAGTTCGGGTAGGTCCAGTCGTTGAAGACGATGAACCCGGTGTCGATCGCATGGCGCTCGCCGTGCCAGTCCACATCGACGGTATGCGTGTGGCCGCCGATCCAGTCGCTGGCCTCGAACACTGTGATTTCGTGTCTGCGAGCCAGTAGGTGGGCACAGGTCAGGCCCGCGATACCGCTGCCAATGATCGCTATACGCATGGCGTCTCATTCCTGTTCATGACGTGCCAGACGCCTGCCCAGCGCCAGGCGGACACGTGGCGGAAGTCGACCGAGCACACGCAACACCCAGGTGAAAAGACCTGGAAAGTTGATCTCCAGCGGACGTCGGTGCAGATGCCTGACGATATGCTGTGCGGCGCGCTCGGCTGACCACAGCTGTGGCATGGGGAAGTCGTTACGACGGGTCAGGGGCGTGTCGATGAAGCCTGGGCTGACCAACGTGACATCGATGCCTTCGTGTGCCAGGTCGATGCGTTGAGACTCCACCAGATAACGCACGGCGGCCTTGGAGGCGCCATAGGCGCCTGCACGGGGCAGCGCCAGCCAGGTCACCGAACTGCCCACCACGACCCAATGAGGTTGTTTACCGGCGCGAAGCAAGGGCAGGGCGGCGGCCAGGCACTGGCTGACGCCCAAAAAGTTGGTGCGCATCACACGCTCAACCAAGGCCGGGTCAAAATGCCCAGGCTCCAGGTACTCGCACGTGCCCGCATTGAGGATCACCAAATCCAGCGCTCCCCAGGCTGCCTTGATCTGGGCTGCACTGCGAGCTATCTGGGTAGGGTCATCGAGATCGCCGATGGCCAGCAGAACCTGCCCGGGAAACCGCTCCACCAAAGGAGCAAGGCGCCGCTCGTGACGCGCGCCCAAGGCAACGTGGTGACCCTGCTCCAACAGGCATTGCGCGAGCGCGGCGCCCAGACCGCTGCTTGCTCCGGTCAGCCAGCAGCGGCTCATGCCAACCTGCCTTTGAGCCAGCGGATCGCGCTGCCCATGATCGGAAGGTGCTCGTAGAGCAGGGCACCTGCATCGAAATAGTCCTGGTGAACATGGACACGCTCACGCCACCGCAAGTAGCTGCATCCTTGCAAGCTGACCGGCCGATTGCGGGCCAGTCGAGGATTGCGAAACTGCAGGGTCCAGCGCAGGTAGCCTTGGCCGGGCAGGACTTCATGAGCGTCGCAGAAGGTATAGCGGATGTCGTGTGCGTTCTCGTACAGCTGCGCGAAATAAGCCCTCAGGGCCTCAAGGCCCTGAATCTCGTGCAAGGGATCACGAAAGGTGATGTCGTCGCTGTACAGATTTTCCAGTTCATGGAGACGATTGCTGTCGAGGCGGGCGAAGCGCTCGGCGAATTGCTGTAGATAGGCTGACATGCTGGGCTCCAGAAAAACCTGTACAACCGTGAGTCGTTGTACAGGTATAGCTGAAGCTCAATATAAAATCTATACACAGAGCGGTTGCTGTACAGTTTTTTTGATCAGGATTTGGCCTCGCCCAGTTGCCGACGCAGTTCTGCGACTTCCGCTTCCAGCTCGCGAACCCGCTCCTCAGCGAATACCTGGGCCGAGACGTCACGCTGGATGCCGATGTAATAGGTCAACTGGTCCGCCTCGTTGCGTACAGGTGTGATGGATAATTCGTTCCAGAACAGGCTGCCATCCTTGCGATAGTTGCGAAGTACCTGGCGGCAAGGCTGGCCTGCACGAATAGCCTCGCGGATCGAAGCGACGCCTGCCTGGTCATGGTCCTGACCCTGGAGGAATCGGCAGTCCTGATAAAGAATGTCATCGGCACGATAGCCGGTCAGGCGCTCGAAAGCGGGATTGGTATAGATGAGGATGCTGTCGTTGCCTTCCTGCTCGGCGACGACGATGCCATCGTTGGAATTTTCGACCATCAATTGCAAAAGCTTTGCGTTGATCATGAGCCAGTCCACCGAATCTTCATGTGCGATAAGCGCAGCGTACTTCCGTGCGTACAGTCACGGCGCGGTTCGCTGCATGATGACCTAAGGTTGCACGGCGCAGAAGGTCTGTATAGGTTTAGAGTAATCCGCCGTTCAGATGACCGCTCGCAATGACTGAGTCCATTCCAACCGATCTGCTGCCCATGCGTGATGTAGTCAGCCTGACTGGCATCAATCCGGTGACCTTGCGTGCCTGGGAACGTCGCCACGGACTGATCCACCCGCAACGCACCGAGGGCGGCCACCGCCTTTACACGGCCAAGGACGTTCAGCGAATCCGCGACATCCAGCGCTGGACATCCAATGGGTTGCCGATCAGCAAAGTGGGCGAAAGGCTTGTCGGTGTCGATGAGCCAGCCCCAGAGCAGAACAGTGTCTACCAGCAGTGGCGTGATGCCTTGGCGCGTGCAGCGCGGGCTTTTGATGGTCAGGGCCTGGAAGCCGTGCACGGCCAGTTGTGGACAGTTTTGCCCAAGTTGACCGTATTGCGTGAGGTGCTGCTGCCAGTCTGGCGTGATCTGGCTTCGGGTGACGGCTTTGGCGAACGCAGCCAATGGTTGTTTCTTGATAATTTCTTGCGCGCTCGGTTGTTGATGCGCCTTCAATTGAACCAGCCTGATGGACCACCAGTATTACTGGCAGGTCTGCAGGAACAAGCCGAGCTTGAGCTACTGTGCGCCGGCCGACTGTTGAGCAGCGAGCGACAGCGCATCGAGGTCCTCGGTTGTGGCCAACCGCTTGAAGAGCTGCCTTTGTTATGCGCAGCGCTGCAGCCAGCAGCCGTGGTAGTTGTCGTGCAGGGGGTGATAAGCCCACAGTTGGCCAAGCGACTGCGTTTGTTGCAAATGGAGATTGTATGTCCACTGGCGCTGATGGGAGAGGAACTGGACGCTTCCAAAACGTTGTTAGAGGGCATTCCTGCCTACTGGCTGAATGACCAGCGACCCGATGTCGCCCAGACACTTGAGGCCCTGATCAGAGGCGAGCTGGACTTGTGAGATCGCCCAGGTTTTCCAGGCACCTCCAAGCCCATAACGAGGCTTGGAGGTGCCGTATTTCATTGAGATGTTCTGTAGTCATTCAGTAAATCTCCACGACTTACTACTTCAGGCTAAAGTGGCTCACTACTGTGGATTTGAGGGCTATTGTGTATGTCCGATATAAACGAGTTTGTTAATGACAGTGAGGTGTACAGAACCTTGCTGGAGTCGACCAAGGCGATTCCTTGGAAGATTGATTGGAAATCGATGAAATTCGCGTATATCGGCCCTCAAATTGAGGCATTGTTGGGTTGGAGCCCTGAAAGTTGGGTGAGCGTGGAAGACTGGGCTATGCGCATGCATCCAGAAGATCGCGAATATGTGGTGAATTTCTGCGTGACCCAATCCCAGGCTGGTGTGGACCATGAGGCGGACTACCGAGCGCTGACCAAGGACAACGGCTATGTGTGGATTCGCGACGTTGTGCACGTGGTGCGCAATGACAGTGGCGAGGTCGAAGCACTGATTGGCTTCATGTTCGACATCAGCGAGCGCAAGAAGACCGAAGACCAACTGCTGAGCTTGCAGAAAGAGCTGGAGGTGCTTTCGTTCAAGGACGGTTTGACGAATATCGCCAACCGTCGCCGCTTCGATAGCTGTTTCGAGTTGGAGTGGGAGCGTGCGCGCCGCGAGCGCCTGCCACTGTCTCTGCTCTTGTTTGACGTCGATTTTTTCAAGCAATACAACGATTTGTACGGCCATATTCAAGGCGACAAATGTTTGATCGCGATTGCACAGACGCTGAGTTTGGCGCTGGATGGTCCTCGTGATCTTGTTGCTCGCTATGGCGGCGAAGAATTTGTCGCGCTGCTGCCCGAAGCCGATGCGGTGGTGGCGCGTAAAGTTGCTGAGCGCTGCCAGCGGTTAATTCAGAAGCAGGCCATCGTGCATGCACTATCGCCTCATGGCCACCGCCTCACCGTCAGCATAGGAGCAGGCTCTCTGGTGCCAGGCGAGCGGGAAAAACCTACAGACTTCATCAAGGCCGTGGACCAGCAGCTGTATGCAGCTAAAAACAATGGCCGACACCGCATTGAGTATGTGCAGTTGGGAGGGGATCAGGCTTTGTACGAAAAGCCTTGATACTCGTCTTGATAAGAAGGTCAGGCAAGGCGAAAACAGCCGAGGAATGGTCGGAGTCGCACTCGACTTTACGGCTTGTAAATGAGTATTCCGAGGCTGTTTTCAACGCAGCATCACAGAGTCATACAGCCTCTGACGTGCTGGCCTGAAGGTGCAAAGGCCACACAACACACCCTGTTGCCCTGAACCTGGCCGCAGGCTGAACAGGGTGGTGGCGCTTTGAGCCGCAATGACGATGACCTATCGGTACTGGCTCCAGCCGTTCGTCCCGAGTCAGCAGGCATCGACAGCAATGGTCGATGCGCTGATTGCGATACCCAACTGGGCAGTGTCCGGACACCGTCTAGCAATCATGAAGGCCATGATGGTTACGGAAGCCGTGCTACCAGCGAGCAGAAGCTGCGCTGGGAATACGCCACTGCGCTGCCGTCAGTGCTAGTGGCCCGCTGTACACGCCCTACAAATACGGTATGGGTGCCCAGTTCGTGCTGTTGTTCTACAACACAATCGAAGCTTGCCAGGGCGTCTTCGAGCACTGGCGCACCGGTTACTTCATTTACCCAGCTTGCGCAGCTGAAGCGATCACCGTTTTCAATCTTCACCTGGCCCGCAAAGACCTGAGCAACCTGTTGTTGATGCTCGCCGATGACATTGACCGAAAAACAGTGATTCTGATGGATGGCGGCATTCGCCAGGTTGTTGCGGTTGACACACACCAGCAGCAGTGGAGGCTCGGCAGACACGGAGCACATCGCACTGACTGTCACACCGAAACGACCAGCTGCGCCATCAGTGGCAATCACGGTCACGCCAGTGGCGCATCTGCCCATGGCTGTAATGAAGTCTTGAGTGGACATCGTCGGTTCAGTGATAGGGGCCTTGCTCGCAGTCATGCTCATCGGGACGATCCTCTTGTTTTGGTGAAGTTGACCCCATTCTGAAAGCGCGGAGCGTGTAGCCGAAAGCAGTTAATTTTTGGGCCAAGACAAGAAAATTACGTGCGCTGTACAGACCTGTTTTTCTCTTGGTCAGGTCAAGAAAAAAGCGAATATCGCCGGTGCAAAGCCTGTGAGCAGAATGTGGCCGTTCCTCAACAACAATCACTAGGAGCGAGCATGATCAGAACAGGTGACCAATATCGCGAGTCGATCCGAGATGATCGCGAGGTCTATATCAATGGCGAGCGTGTCAAGGATGTACCCTCCCACCCGGCGTTCAAGCCGCTGGTGGACGTGCGGGCACGGATCTATGACATGCAGCACGATGCGGCTACCCGCAATGTCATGAGCTATCAGGACGACCAAGGCGAGACCCACTCGGTTGGCCTGAAGTTGCCTCACACCCAACAGGACTGGTGGGACAAGCGTAACGCCACCGACGCAGTACTAAATGATATCGGTGGCGTGGTTACCCGCGTTGGAGACGAGACCGTCGGTGAGATGTGGTCGCTGTATGACGGCCAGGATGTGCTCAACGAGGTCAACCCACAGTTTGCTTCGAACATCGCCCGGCACATCGACAAGGTGCTCTACGCTGATCCATTCCACGTTTCGGCGAACACCGACCCGAAAGGCGACCGCTCCAAGCGCCCGCAGGATCAAGACCCAGACATGCTGCTGCATGTGGTCAAGGAAACCGATGCTGGCATCATCGTTCGCGGTGCGAAGTATGAAACCGCAGCGGCCTATGCCAACCAGGCGTTCACCAAGCCGACAATTGCCAACTGGGGCAATGCCGAAATGTCGAACTATGCGGTCGGCTTCATCTGCGATCTCAGTTCGCCGAACCTGAAGTTCATCTGCCGTAGCGGCTTCACCGGGCGTGGCAGCCGCGATGATTATCCACTGGCCAATCGCTTCGATGAAGTGGATGCCCTGGTGATCTTCGACAACGTGCTGATCCCTTGGGAAAACGTGCTGTTCTACCAGAACACCAAGGCTGCTTCGTTCATTCGATCGACCCTGCACCGCTACAGCGCGTTCGCGTTCGTTCAGCGCAACCTGAAAGTGGCGGACATGCTGATCGGCGCTGCACTGTTCAACGCTCGCCAGACTGGCCTGGAGCACCAGCAAGCCGTGCAGGAAAAGCTGGCGCAGTTGGCCTGCTACCGCGAGGGGATCAACGCTCACCTTACCGCGTCCATAGCCCTGGCAGAAAAGAGCCCGGGCGGCCTGCTGATGCCTAACCAGTCGCTGTTGTACACCGGGCGTGTATTGGCGACATCGCAGTTGCACAACATGACCCATATCGCCCGTGAGCTGTGCGGCGGACAGATCTGCGTCACCCCCGATGCCGCAACCTTCGCTCATCCGGAAGCCGGCAAGTGGCTGGACAAGTACTACACCATCAACGAGGACTGGGTGGCGGAGGACCGGCGCAAATTGCTGGCATTTGCCCGTGACCTCATGAACTCCGACTACGCCGGCCACCGCCTGACCTTTCAGCTGTTTGCTCAATCGCCACCCTTCGCTCACCTGGGGGCGGTATACCGCAACTTCGACTGGGATGGCCCGCTGGACTTCGTGCGCAAATCGGCCGGTTTGTCCGACCGCGTCATGGGTAGCAAGCCGGCTGCACCAAAGCCGCAGGCTGCACTGGCACGTCCGGCCGTGGTGTCGTGATCGACATCCGTACTGGCTAACCACTGCGCCTCTGGCGTCAGGTAAATCTGGAAGACAGGTGAAGCTGCATGGAAATCATCTTCGATAAAGCGGCCACCCGACGGTTCCAGTCGTGGGGTGACAATGCGGGCTTGGCCAGCGATCTGCTGGTCGTGCCGCAAGGCTCGCCACCAGGTCACTACGACCTACGCGTCGGCGCTGCGAGCATCGACAAGATTGCCAGCGACTTCACCCGTTACCCAGGCTACCTGCGCCGGCATGCGGTGCTACGTGGCCGCAGCGCATTCGCTTGTTCTGCACCCTTCAGGCGGACAGCACTTGGCCACCGTGGCTCGGTGTTTGAGTTCGATGGTTCAGAGGCGTTGCAGTGCACGCTACAAACGCCGTCGGCCTTTGCCTTGAACATCATTCATCGACCAGGAACCCGAGTGACGGATGAACTTCTCGACTTGCCGTCCTCAGGTTTTTCCTGCGCGGCACCGCTTACCGGTGGGCTACGGATCGAACTGTTCTTTTTGTTGGCTTGCAGCGCACAGGTGCGGATAGAAGGTCGGGAGCAGCCTGTTGAACTGGTCGAGCATGACGCGATGTTCCTGCTGCTGTCAGCCAGTGAGCCAACCCCTGCAGTTCGTTTTGTCAGCCCGGTGGCGGGCCAGCTTTATCACGCCACCATCACCCTTTCTTCGTTGGTTGAGCACATCAACTATTCACATTTTGGAGCACCTCATGATTCACAAGCGCCTGCGTCCGTTCAATACCCGTGACACCTACCCAGAGCAGAAACTCGACAACGACCTTTCCCAAGGTGTCGTTGCCAAAGGCACCATGGTCTTCCTGCGTGGCCAGGTCTCCCAGGACCTGGAAACCCGTGAATGTCTGCACATCGGCGACCCGATCGCCCAGACCGAGAAGACCATGCAGAACATCAAGATGCTGCTGGAGGAAGCGGGCAGTCACCTCGACCACATCTGCCGGATCGTTGTCTACGTCACCGACATCCGCTATCGCGAAGCGGTGTACCAGACGATGGGCAAATGGCTGAAAGGTGTTCACCCTTGCTCCACTGGGCTGGTGGTTGACGCCTTCGCTCGCCCTGAGTGGTTGGTGGAAATAGAAGTCACCGCAGTCATTCCGGCTTGAGCCACCCACTACGAGGGAGATAAGCATGACCTTTTCAATAGTGGGGCGCTGTGAGCGAACGGGTATGGTCGGTGTGGCGGTAACTACCTCTTCCATCTGCGTAGGCGCACGCTGCCCATGGGCCAGTGCGGGCGTTGGCGCAGTATCCACCCAGAACGTCACCTTGCCATCTCTGGGCAGCCTGATCGTTGCGCGTCTTGAAGCCGGAGACACTGCCAGTCAGGCCCTGGACAAGGTGCTCGCCGATCATGATCACACCCAGTATCGGCAGGTCACAGTCATTGATGTCAACGGAAATACCGCGAGCTTCTCGGGTAGCAAAACCTTGGGCACCCATGCGGTAGCAGAAGGGCTGGACTGCGTCGCGGCAGGCAACCTGCTCAAGGCCCGGTCTTTGCCGCAAACCATGGTGCAGACCTTTGAGGAAAATGCTCACCTGCACCTGGCCGAACGCTTGCTTCTCGCGTTGGAGTCAGGACTTTACCAGGCCGGGGGCGAGGAGGGGCCGGTGCATTCGGCTTCGTTGATTGTCGCGGACGAACATCCATGGCCGCTGGTCGATCTGCGGGTGGACTGGAATGATGACGACCCTTTGCGTGAGTTACGCCAGCTTTGGCAGCGCTATGAGGGGGAAATGCAGGCCTATGTCACCCGCGCCATTGATCCGGCCTGCGCGCCAAGTTACGGCGTACCGGGGGACGAGTGACATGCCAGAGTGCCGTCAAAGAGCGTGATGTAGGGAAACGTCAAAAGCACCAGCGCGTTCGCCGCTTGAAGCGCAACGAGCTGGCAGCCTAACTGCCTCAGAAGACAAGGGTGACTGGGTAACTCCAGGGCGCCCTCAGACCCGACAAAAACGATATAAGAGGTTGTCGCATGAGTTTCAATCGCGTGGATCGATCAATATTTGGCGTCTCAATCGGCCTTATTGTGCTGGTGAGTCTTCCCTTGGCACTCTATCCGAAGGAAGGAGAATCCTTCGTCAAGGCAGTCCTTGCCTTTGTCAGCAATACATTTGGTAGCCTTTATCTCATAGGGGGCCTGGCGACTGTTCTTTTCCTGATGTGGATCTCATTCAGCCGTTTTGGCAACATCCGCCTAGGCAAAGGTGCCCCCGAGTTTTCATCCTTCAGTTGGACTTCCATGGTGTTCTCTGCCGGTATCGGTACCGGTGTGCTGTACTGGGGGGCAGTGGAGTGGGCTTACCATATCCAGTCGCCACCGATGGGGATGACACCTCGCTCGAATTCGGCCATTGAAATGGCCGGCGCCTATGGGATTTTCCACTGGGGCATCACCGGTTGGGCTTTCTTTGCACTCGCAACCTTACCGATTGCTTACTGCTACTACCTGCGCAAGCGCTACGTATACCGAATTAGCGAGGCGTGCCGTGGACTGCTGGGTGACTGGGTTGATGGCCCGGTGGGTAAAGCCATCGACATATTCTTCGTACTCGGGCTTCTGGCTGCAGCAGGCACTTCGCTTGGGCTTGGCACACCGCTGATCGCCGCCTGCATGCATTACCTGTTCGGTTTTGAGCGGGGTATCGGCCTTAACATCGCGATCATATCCATCGTTACCGGCTTGTTCGCCTGGAGTGTCTGCTATCGATTGGACCGCGGCATCAAGAAGTCCTCGGATTGGAGTGTAATCCTGGCGCTGTTGCTCCTGGCGTACGTCTTTGTCGTTGGCCCTACCCAATTCATCATGGACATGTCGGTGACCAGCGTTGGGCTGATGATGCAGGAGTTCGTGCACATGAGCACATGGGCCGATCCGGTTGGACGTAGTGGTTTCCCCCAATCATGGACAGTTTTCTACTGGGCTTGGTGGCTTGTGCTGGCGCCTGCACTTGGACTGTTTGTCACTCGCATTTCCCGCGGGCGCACGCTGCGCCAGGTGATTCTGGGCATGCTGTTCTATGGAAGCTCTGGGTGTGCGTTGTTCTACATGATTCTGGGCAACTATGCGCTGAACTTGGAGTTGACCGGTGCGCTCAATGTGACGGGGCTGATCAAGGAAGTTGGTGCTGAGCAAGCAATCGTGCAGGTCGTCGGTACCCTGCCAGGCGGTAAATGGGTGGTCGCCGCGTTTGCGATCGTTGCGGTGATCTTCTTGGCCACACTGTTCAACTCCAAGTCCTATATCCTGGCCTCAACCACCATTGATAGACTGGTCGAGGGGGAAGAGCCCCCTCGCTCGCAACGCCTGATCTGGGCTGTGGCGTTGTCGTTGCTGCCGATCGCATTGATGGTGGTTGGAGGGCTGGAGTCACTGCAGATCGCCGCGACGGTAGGTGCGTTGCCGATCCTGTTCATCCTGCTGATCATGACACTGTCCTTCTTACGCCAGTTGCGTATGGACGAGCCGAGACTGAAACAGTTCGACTATGTCTCCATCGGACTTGAGGAAGAGCAGTACGTTGTGCCACCTCCTGAAATTTCCTCCAACGTACGCACCGAGGTCGTTTGAGTAGCAAGGCGCAGTGACTGATGTCACTGCGCCTTGTGGCTTTCCTGGTCGCCGCCGTTCAGGCACTCATGACAATAATCGACGAACAGTTGCGCTGGCTTGGTCAGTTGAGAACGCTTTGGCCAGGCGGCCACGAGTGTTGGGCAATCAACCGCCTCGGTAATTGCCACTGCAGTGACGGGCTGGCCATCATACGTATAGTTAGAAAAGGGCCTTGTAACCAGCAAGGTAAAGCCGAACCCGTGCCCTACCATACCTCGCACCATCTCAATGGAGGGTGAGCTGAAGGCAATGTTTGGAGTCAGTCCAAGCCGATCGAAAAGACTGACGAAATAGGTTGCGCTGGGCTGGATGTCCAGCAAGATCATGGGTTCATGAATGAGGTCACGCAATGAGACACGTGGCTGACAAGCAAAGCGGTGATTGGCGGGCAACAGCGCATAGGGTAGTTGCCCCGTTAGCAGCGGCGTGGACTCGATGGTCGTGTCTAGGTCCCAGTCATACAATATCGCCAGGTCATAGCTGCCCGCAGTGAGGCCGCGCATCAACTCCTGCTGCTCTCCATCGCGTATGCGAATCGTGACGCCTGGGTACCGTTCGCGGAAACCGGCAATGAGCCGTGGCATGAACAGCGGCGCGATACTTTCGAAGCAACCAATATCGACGGTGCCGGCCACCACATCGTTTTCGGCCAAAGCATTCTGCTCGAACTCATACGCCATGCGCAGCAACTGTTCGGCCTTGCGATGGAAACGCGCCCCTGAAGGGGTAAGCGCCAAGCCTTGGGCGTGGTGGCGAATGAACAACTGTACATTGAAGGCTTCTTCCAGCCCCTTGATGGCACTTGAGATGGATGGTTGCGTTATGTACAGCTTGCGTGAGGCTTCAGCAACGCTTCCACAGTCGACGGTACTCACGAAATACTTAAGTTGGCGCAAGGTATAGGAGGCCATTGCTATCACTCTTGTTTTGATTATGGGAGCGTTGAGTGGTGATTTGCCCGGGTTGCCAGGGCACCTTAACCCGAAAACCGCATCGCCCCCATCGTGCAAGACCTGTTTTTTCAAAAGTGCTAGCCAACTTTTTTCGATAAGCAAAGCCCCTTCAGGGATCGGTAACTCATCGGAGACTTTAGACGCGCAGTCCAAGGGCTACGATGCTGATGCGCTGCAGCGTTTTTGTGACCGGCATCGCATGCAACCGGTTATTCCTTGCGTTCGATGAAGCGTAAACCCAAGCCGATGCGTTTTGAGCTGTTCCCCGTCTGCAGTCCCAGCTTGCTGGAGGGAGCCGGCGAGATGTCGGCAGCCAAGAGACGGGCCGGGGCAGAGGTTGACCATCAAACGTAAAGCTGTGCGAGCGCGGTACTCTGGATGGCGCTCCATTCAATTTCCAGACCGAGGCCATTCAGAACTGGGGCAGTAACCATGCCCTGATCGTTAGCACGAATGGGATTGGCCGTGGCGAACTCGAACGCCTCGAACTCGCAAGCTTGTTCGAAATAGGTACAGTTAGGCTGGCTCAGCATCAGATGAAGGTTTGCGGCTTGAGCTAGTGAGTGTCCCCAGCTTTGCAATTCCACCTTCAGACCAATCTGGGCGGCACGTTGCATGATGGCTAGGGCAGGGGTGATTCCCCCGCAGGTCATCGCATCAATGCGTACACGGCTCCAGCAATGGTTGTCCATCGCGTACTCCACCAGCAGGGGATCAGCAATCGCATTTCCTGCAGCGAGCACCGGAACGTTCAGCTTTTTGGTGAGAGCCTGGTAGCCGGCGAGGTCATAGTCATCCAGCGGCGCCTCAAACCAGGTGTAGTCGCATTCGCTCAGTACGCCTCCGACACGCAGCGCGGCAGCGAGGTCATACTTCTGCTCGACGTCGAGCATCAACGCCAAGCCTTTCTCACCGTGAGCACGGTGAACTGCTTCGACCATTTGAACGTCGTTGTCAGCTTCGCACCAGCAGTGGAACTTGAGCGCTCGGAACCCTTTTTCCACCCACTCGCTCACGTACTCTACGTACGCTTGCGGACTTGCTAAAACGGGGGTGCTGGCATAGGCCTCAATTTGATTGCGCTGGCTACCCAACATCTTGTGCAGAGGCTGGCCGCAGGCCTGAGCAGCAATGTCCCATAGGGCTACGTCAATGAGGGCCTGCGCTTGAGCCGAGCGAGCATATGCTTTGGGTTTGAAGTGCTGCCATAGCGTTGCACGTTCATGAGCTGACCGCCCCTTCAGGTCTGGGATCATGTCCCTCAGGGTTTCGGCGAGCACCATATCGGGGCCATGGAAGGTGTACGAGTCCGTTCCTGCTGTGCCTACGATGCCTTCGCGAGTAAGGACACGAAGAAAGGTATGGGTGGTGCAAGGATCCGGCTGGTCTGGCGTCCAAGTCGAGCCGCGTTGTGTCGGGCGGCATACATATACCTCCACCCGATCGATGATCAAGTCGTTCATTACATACCTGCTAGGCTATTTAAAAACCAGCTTATTTACTTTCTGCTCACGGTGCGCGTCAAGGTAGTTGTCGTGCCTGGTTTAACCGGTGCGCTTTTGCTCTGGATCTCGCTCGCGATTCAAGTACACATGGTTAGGCAATTTCCAGTTACGGACATCTCGGGCCCATCGTCCTGGATTCTGACGCCGCGCTGCTTCGTATAACTGTTCACGCTGCCTCAGCGAAGCGCCATCTTGACCATGATGTCGCTGCGAGGGGGTGACATATTTGAGCGCGCTATGGCGATGTTCATTGTTGTACCAGGCAGCAAACCGCATTACCCACATACGAGCTTCATCGAGCGATCCAAAAGGCACGCTGGGCCACCGTGAGCAGTACTTAGCTGTTCGAAATAGAGCCTCGGCATAGGCGTTGTCGTTGCTGACCCGCGGGCGGCTGAAAGATGGCAGAACACCAAGGTCACGTAGCGCAGCGAGCATTGTCGCGCCCTTCATCGCACTGCCATTGTCTGAATGAAGCACTAATGTATCCGGGCGAATCCCTTCACGTAGGCAGGCGCGCTCCAGCAGGATACTGGCATGTTCAGCACTTTCTGCCTCGTGTACTTCATTCATGACCAGCTTGCGGCTGTAGATATCTTTGACCATATACCAATAGAAAAAACGTCCTTTGACAGTACTCGGTAACCAAGTGATGTCCCAACACCAAACCTGATTGGGCCCACTCGCCCTATGGGTCGTGAGTGGTCTGGCCTTTGGTCTTCGACTACGCCCACGCCTGTGTGCTTGGCCCGCTGACTTGAGCACTCGATAAAATGTCGATTCCGAGGCTAGGTAGAGGCCTTCATCTGCCAACTTCGGCACGATTTCATGCGGTGTGAGGTCGGCGCAATCAGGGCGATTGGCTGCATCCAAAAGGGCCAAGCGCTCACGTTCGCTGAGCTTGTTGGCTGGCTCAGGGCGGGCTGCGCCAGGCCGCCCATCTTCAGGTTGATGGCGCCATCGTTGCACCGTGCGCTCAGTGAGTCCCAACTCTTCACAGGCAGCACTTTGACGAGCGCCTGCTCTTACAGCGGCGTCAATCAACTGAAGGGCAGTTGTGCGATCTGCAGCACTGGTCATTCGTCCTCGTCCTTGCCCCAGATCGCATCGGCCTTTTTTCGCAGTACCAACAACGCCGCCGTTTCTGCCAAAGCCGCTTCTTTACGCCGTAACTCACGCTCCAGTTGCTCGATACGCTTGACCGACGCGATATCTTTGACGGGTTCTTGCTGGGTTGGAGTATTCGCCTGCTCACAAGCTGTACGCCACAGCACCAGATCCGACGGCAGAATTCCTGCACTTCGGCAGTATTCTGAAATCTCTGCTTCGCTCATTGCAGCCGTCTGAAGCACAGCTCTGAACTTGTCAGCGCTGCTCCAGCGCCCATTGCGTTTACCTGTTCCTGCCATTTGCACTCCCTGGGTCTTGGCTTCATTACGCCAAGCCCGAAGTGTGACAGTAGTAATGCCTGTTTGCTTAGCCAACTCTGTGACCGGACGGCTGAAAGGCGCCGACATTTGCTGCAACGCCCAGGCTTTCTCCTCAGCGGTATAACGGCGTTGTTTCATGAGACAGTCCTACGCCCTCCATCGAATGAGACGGGCGACAACTATCCTGACATGGAGGGCTCACGACTAAGTCAGGCAAAGACCTGCACAGAATTTAGCGGTGTGAGTTTTCTCATGAGTAGCGAATGGCTTTGCTCTCATGTTTTCTTTTGTGAGTGCCGATCGCTGATCGACACTTGAAGCATGTTGGCTTACGCGACGCGGAATCGATCAATTAACGATTCATCGAGTTCTACACCCAAGCCCGGTAAATCAGGGACACGGACACTGCCATCTTCCAATGGCAGCAGATTGCGCACTAAGCTGTGGAACAGCGGGCTGTCACTTTGTGAATATTCCAGTAAATCTCCATGCTCACTTGCGGCCAAGAAGTGCGTCGTTGCAGCGAGCAATATGCCGGTGCTGAAACCATGCGGTATCAGGCGCGCCCCATGCCGCTTAGCCAGCGAGCTAATGTGCACCATCTCACTGATTCCGCCACAGCGCGTTATATCGGGCTGAACAATGTCTGGGTGTGTGGACTCCAGAAATGCTGCAAACTCATGCCGAGTGGCTAGACCTTCGCCTCCGGCGACGGGAATGCCGGCAAATTTCGCAAGGCGCAGAAGACCCTGGCTATCGTCTGAGGGGAGGGGCTCTTCGATCCAGTTCAGATCAAACTCCCTCAAAGCTTCACATTGCGCGATCGCATGGTTTGCATTGCGCCACCGTCCCACTAGATCTATTTGAAGCTGAATGTCAGGGCCGATCTCTTCGCGTACGATTTTCAGCAATTGCTTGTCTTTGATGGGGTCATCCCCGAACCCGGCGCCGCCGAGTTTGATGCTGGTCAAGCCCTGATCGAGCAAGGTGCCAAGCATGTCCCTGTTACCGGCCTCGTCGGGGCGAGGGATGAAAGTGCCATAGGCTGGAATTCGATCACGGTATTTTCCGCCCAGCAGCGTATGAATTGGGACTTTATAAAACTGTCCCGCGATGTCCCAAAGCGCAATGTCCAAGGCACTGATCGCATGAATACCTGCACCGCGACGGCCCACGTACTCGGTTTGGCGATACATCTTCTGCCACAGGCGATCAATTTCCAGAGGGTTTTCACCTATCAGTACATCTCGTAGTCCCTGGCAGGTTTCATGAGATGAAGGCATCTCAATCAGGGCCTTCACCACTGCCGGTGCACTGTCGGTTTCGCCGATACCGATGAGCCCGTTGTCCGTGTGAATGCGGACAACCAGTGCGTCCTCACCCCATTCACAAGGTTGCCCAAGTGCAGGTACGCGTAGCCAGATTGCTTCAACATCAATGATCTTCATGCAAGGGCTTCCCGGGTACGCGCTTCGACGGAGGGGAGTGGGATTTCAATCTCCTCCCGCTGCTTCATCGCTTCTTCAACGATCTGCTGGGCCGGTACCGATCCGTAATCCTCACGCAGCCATTTGAGTAGGCCCCAGATTTTTACGAGCAGGATCAGGATAAAGGGAATAGCCGAGAGGATGACCGCTGTTTTTAGCGTGTGGAGCGAAGCGTTGATGTAAAGCATCGCTAAAGGAAGAGCAGCAAGCATGATGCACCAGAAGAGACGCAAGCCTGGAGTAGGATCATCACCTTCACGCAGGTTGCGAGTGCTGGTTGCTGCCACCGTATAAGCAACAGCGTCCAGGTGAGAGGCAAGGAACACCAGCATCAAGAGGAAATACAGCACTGAGAACAGCTTGCCCATGGGGAGGCTGTTCAGAAGCATCGAAACCGCTGCTTCTCCGCCGGCACCGCTAAGCATGGCCGGGGCATTGATAGCTCCTGTGATGAACTCGTGGATCGCGTAGCTCTGCAGGCTGCCGAAGAAGAACCAGCAACCTCCGCAACCGCCGAGCACCATCGCCATGATGACCTCGCGAATGGTCCGACCGCGCGATACTCGAGTTACGAAGATCGCAACACCTGGGGTATAGGTAATCCAGTAAAGCCAATAGAAAACAGTCCAGCCGCGAGAAAATTCGCCCGAGCCATTAGGGTCGGTGGACAGGCTCATTTGCACAAAGTTTTGCACGCTGAGGCCGATGGCATTGGTGAGGTTATTCAAGATGAATAGCGTTGGCCCCAGCAACAAAACCACCAGCCCGAATGCGAGAGTCATCCCGCACGCCATATGAGCCAGACGCTGCATACCAGAACCGATGCCGATCCAGGAACTCGCGGAAAACACTACGGTCACGGCCAAAACGAGAGCGGCTTTCGTCACAAAACCATCAGAGATGCCGGTCAGGTCGGATAGGCCCTTGGCGACTGTGGAGGTCGTGAGGGTCATGGTCAAAACGAGACCGCCGAACGTTGCGAACAGGAAGATCACGTCAATGATTCGCCCCACCGGCCCATGTGCTCTGAGGCCTGTAATTGCCTCAACAACTGCTGCCAGGCTCAAGCCCTTATTGCGCCGGACGTGAAAGTGGTAAGCCAGAGCTAGTGAGGCAATGCCGTAGATGGCCCACGGCGTGATGCCCCAGTGGAAGAAGGAATAGGCGATGCTGTAGTCGAGCGCCTGCGGAGTAGAGCCCGCGATGCCCAGCCCTGGCGTCAGGTAGTAATAAGCCCATTCCATGAAGGCCCAATACATGGTTGCCGATCCAAGGCCTGCACAGATGAACATGAAGACCCAGCTGGTATTGCCATACTCAGGCTTGCCGGAGCCCAACCGAATATTTCCATATTTGCTGAACGCTAATCCGACGATGAGTAATACGCAAAAAAAGCCAAGCAGTTGTACGAGGGAGCCGAAGGTCATCGTAGCCTGAGTGAACAGCTGATCAGCCAAGGTTTTGGCTTCATCTGGGAACACTGTTAGGGCCGCTACGATCGTGCCCACGACAACGATGCTGGTGGCGATGAGGGGGACGTCCTTGCGGGGGGCAAGGGTAGAGTCGTGAAGATTACTCATGACGACCTCCAAAGGTGGAGGCGAGAGCAGGCGCAGCTGTAATTTGAGCTTGCATATTGAGTTCCTGATGTTGTCATTATTAGGTAGGCCCGACCCACGAGGGACTAGGTGCAATCTATGCCAGGGCCGTACGCGAAGAAAAACGCCGTTTCCTAATAAATATATTACGGTTGCTTATGAATGATTTTGGCCCTTCGCCTGCCTCTACACGCCTGCCACACCTTGGTCTGCTGCTGGCCTTTCGCACAGTTGCAGAGCTGGGAAGCTTTACGCGCGCTGCAAATGCGCTTCATCTCTCCCAGTCCGCGATCAGCCAGCAAGTCGTTAAACTTGAAGAGGTTCTACAATCTCAGTTGTTCGAACGATCCACACGTTCAGTGGTGCTGACGGCTGCCGGCAAACAGCTACTGGATGATCTCAAAGTGCCGCTAGAGCAACTGATCGGTGCGCTTAATCGATGCTCACGTAGAAACCAGCCCCCGGTTCTGCATATTGAAACCGAGCCAGTGATTAGCGCTTTTTGGTTGACGCCACGCCTCAGGCATTTCACAAAGAAATTTCCAGAAGTACAGATTCAGCAGATTCTAAGTACACAGCGAGTGGAGTTTCCTAAGCAGGTCGAGGTGGCAATAAAATGGGGAGGGGAGCAATGGCCGGGTTTCGATGCGGAGTATTTCTTGAGTTTGAACTACGTGCCGGTTTGCTCTCCCGCCTTACTTGAGGGATCGCCTCCACTGCGCAGCCCCTCTGATTTGGCTAAGCACAGCTTACTTCATGATCGAAACTACCAAGACTGGAAGCGATGGCATGCTGTTTATCCTGACGAACATCTGAACGTAGAGAACGGTCACGTTGTCACCGACTCCAACGTATTAGCTCAGATGGCGATTGAAGGGTATGGCGTTGCGCTCTGTGCGATGGAACTAATCGAGCGACAGCTGCGAAGCGGTGAGTTGGTCATCCCTTTTCCAGAGATGACCATGCGACACCCACTTGCGTATTACATCCTTACTCGACCGCAGCACACGTTAAGTCCAACAGCCAGAAGCTTTATCGAATGGCTGCGGAGTATGGTGGTTGAGCCGTAGCAAGGCTGACTCAGCTTATTCCAGGGGATATTCTTGACCGATCACGGCACGATCGAAGGCCTTGCGACCCAAGATTCTGCGCACCATCGGAGCGAAGTGTTCCAGCCCAGGTGTCGGACAGTCGGGATCAAACGATGCTTGATCCCATGGCTCCAGGAGCAAATGTCCTAGCAGTGACTCCGAAGCTAGACGTAAGCTCCGGAAGTAGGGGGTGCAGCTAGAGCGGGTGAGCTTGCTGAATGCTGTAGCTCAGGTGGGTCAGTTTTACTTCGCTGGGGTGGGTCAGTTTTGCATCGGCACTAACAAGGAGGACGGGGAGCCATGAATAAGCGCTTGATTTTGATGCAACGGGTTTTGTGAAAATCTCAACGGGGGTTAGTGGAAACTGTCACGGTTCACCTATCGCCACCTCACCCGCAACACCCTGAAAGCTAAAGAATCTCGCCACCACAATTCATCTATCACCGAGGTTTTGTGAATAAAACCTCGGTGATAGATGACCAAATCACGACCATCTATCGCCGAGGTCAAGTCGTTCTTCCCAACCGCTGCTATACCCAAGAGGTTCATGACTCACCGGAGAGATGGGGCATGCTTTGCACAGGCGCGCTAGCCAACCACAAGGCCGATCAGGATCTCTACCTAGTAAGAGGCGGGATGGGCACGCAAGGGCGAATCAAATTGATGCGGTGGAGCGATGGGAGTACCCGAACCGCTTTCTGTTCAGATGCGTCGGCTCTCTCAGTAGAGGCCTCATATTAAGCCTTATACGAGGTGGCCAAGAAATGGACACGGAGAATGGGAGCCCTGAACAACCGCCCTTATTTACCGCACTTAGACATTTTGCATGAGCTACAGCGATGTATCCTCCGGAGTGCCACCTATGAACGAAGATACACCCATGATGAGCCTGGAGGTAGCCACCTTTATCGACATGATTTCATCCGAGAGTATTACACCAAATACTCTTGGTTTGAAGTCTATGAAGAACCATTCATCACGAATGAGCATATCCTCAGGCGTGCCAAAGCCTACTGCACTCATATTGGCATTGCACCACCTCTTGATTCACTGATCCGGCGTCGCCTCGCGACCTACTGGAAGTCAGTAGAAACGTCCGGCATGGAGCCTTGAGCATGCAGAGCAAACCCTTCTCGGAGCTCAAGTATGGCGATATTGTCATGCTGGCGGATAAGCCAGGCTGCACATTCGCCTATGTCGGTTACGATTCATCGACCGATGAAGCCATTATCAGATCAGGCACGGATGAAATTACGCGAGTAGGCCGCAACATGATGCTGAGGCCGTCTGAGAAAGACCTTGAGGAACTCCTAAATTTGTTACTTAAGAGTGCGAAGGAAGAGGAAAAAAATTAACTTTTGAAAGCTATGTTTCTGCCGAAACTTTCACGGAGGAGCAGAAGGAGATTGGGAGTTTTCGTACAGGTCTTATCCAAAAATATGAAAAGGGAGAAATAGACAGCCTCAGAAAATTGCAGGAGGCGATGGGCCTTAAAGACACCGCTTTTGAAGAGGTGATGAGGCGTTGGCGCGCGGATCCCCGTTGGCAATCCGTAACTCCCAAGCGCCCGGGCCGCACTACCGGCCAGTCAGATCAGGATCCTGAGTGTAGTGGTCTACTAACCCCGGACACCCATTTAGGCGAGAATGTTCGCCACAGAGAGGTGTCCGATGACCAAGCAACGCCGTACCTTTACCCCTGAGTTCAAGCACGAAGCTGCCTGCCTGGTGCTCGATCAAGGCTACAGCCATGCCGAAGCGGCCCGTTCGCTCGGCTTGGTCGAATCGGCCCTACGCCGATGGGTTAATCAGCTTCAGCAGGAGCGCGGCGGCGTTACGCCGGCCAGCAAAGCGTTGACGCCAGAGCAGCAAAAAATCCAAGAGTTGGAAGCCCGGATCACGCGCCTTGAACGCGAGAAATCGATACTAAAAAAGGCTACCGCGCTCTTGATGTCGGAAGATCTCGAGCGTACGCGCTGATCCGCCAGCTCAGCGACCATGAGCCCGTTGATTGTTTGTGCGAAGTGTTCGAAGTCACTCGCTCAAGTTACTACGCACATCGTCACAGAAGGCGAACTCCGGACGTTGAACGACTACGGTTGCGCAGTCGAGTGAATGAGTTATTCACGCGAGGTCGAAGTGCGCCTGGCAGCCGTACCATCATGGCAATGATGCAAGAAGAGGGTGAGCAAATCGGGCGGTTCAAGGTACGCAGCCTGATGCGTGAGCTGGCGTTGATCAGCAAGCAGCCAGGATCACATGCGTACAAAAAAGCCACAGGGGAGCGGCCAGATATACCGAATACCTTGAACCGAGCGTTTGATGTCGAAGCTCCAAATCAGGTCTGGTGTGGAGACATCACTTACGTCTGGGCACAGGGCAAATGGCACTATCTGGCAGTTGTTCTGGATCTCTATGCACGCAGAGTGGTTGGCTGGGCCTTATCAGAAAAGCCGGATGGAGACCTGGTGGTCAAAGCGCTGGACGTCGCCTACGAACAACGTGGAAAGCCTCAAGGACTCCTGTTCCACTCTGACCAGGGATCGCAATATGGCAGCCGTCAGTTCCGCCAGAGACTGTGGCGCTACCGCATGCGCCAGAGCATGAGCCGCCGAGGCAACTGTTGGGATAATGCACCGATGGAGCGAGTCTTTCGCAGCTTGAAATCAGAGTGGAAACCGACCACGGGCTACCTGACCGGGCAGCAAGCTCAACGAGACATTGGCCAATACCTGATGGGCCACTACAACTGGATCCGGCCTCATCTGTTCAACGATGGACTGGCTCCGGCGAAAGCTGAAGAAAAACTCAAAACCGTGTCCGGGATAAGTTGACCACTACAGTCATGTGCGGAATAACGAGTCTATAAGCTCAATGATTGAGGCGCTGGGGAATGAGCAAAACAACCGTCCTCTGACCCGGGCTGCCACGGTGCTACGTATGGCCAAGTACGTGGGCGTCGAAAATCGGTCTGATTCGAGCCTGGGAAGGAGGGTTCAGCAGGGCATTCTCGCCACAGCTGCTATGCCGGCGCATCCGGATTTCGAGCAGGGCATCTACACGCATCTTTTACCTCTGTGCATTGTGATGGGTGCACGGATCATTGACCGGGGAGTAACCCATGAATCTTGATGAAATCCTATCGACCTCCAGCATCGAGGCGATTTGAATCGCCCCTGGTTTCGTAGACACCTCCAAGCCTCATAATGAGGCCCAAATAGGAGGTGCCATGAGTCGTCAGCGTTACCCCGAAGAATTCAAGATCGAAGCGGTCAAGCAAGTGACCGAGAAAGGCAAACCTGTCGCCGATGTCGCCCAGCGCCTGGGCATGTCCGTGCACAGTCTTTACGCCTGGATCAAGGTCTACAGCAAGCCCCAAGAGCAGCGTCAGCAAGACGACGATCAGCAGGCCGAACTGCGCAAGCTACGCGCTGAACTCAAGCGCGTGACGGAAGAGCGAGACATCTTAAAAAAGGCCGCCGCGTACTTTGCCAAGGAGTGCGGCTGAAGTACGCCTTCATCAAGAAGCACTCGACTGATTACCCGGTGCGGCGCCTTTGCCAAACCCTCAAGGTGCACCCCAGCGGCTATTACGCCTGGCTGGCCGAGCCTCAATCTGCCCGAGCAAAAGAAGATCAACGTCTGCTTGGCTTGATCAAACACGCTTGGCTGGAAAGCGGAGGTGTATACGGCTACCGCAAAATTCACGATGACCTGCGTGAGCTGGGAGAGGAATGCGGCCGAAATCGAGTCAGGCGCTTGATGCAGGCGGAGGGGCTGCGTTCTCAAACGGGCTATCGGCGGCGTCCAGGGTTCTATGGTGGAAAACCAACAGTGGCCTCGCCCAACCACCTCGCGCGGCAGTTCAAGGTAAGTGAGCCGAACAAGGTCTGGGTGACAGATATCACTTACATCCGCACCTATGAAGGGTGGCTCTACCTCGCGGTAGTGCTGGATCTGTTCTCACGCCAAGTAATTGGTTGGTCAATGAAGCCAAGGATGTGCAGCGACCTGGCTATCGACGCGATGTTGATGGCTGTTTGGCGACGCAAGCCTCAGCAGCAAGTTATGATTCACTCAGATCAAGGCAGTCAGTTCAGTAGCTCGGATTGGAAAAGCTTTTTGAAGGCCAACAATGTAATCAGCAGCATGAGCCGGCGGGGAAACTGCCACGACAATGCTGTAGCCGAGAGCTTTTTCCAGCTTTTGAAGCGAGAGCGAATCCGACGAAAGATCTACACAACCCGTGAAGAAGCCCGAAGTGATATTTTCGATTACATCGAGATGTTCTATAACCCTAAACGCCGACACAGCAGTGCTATGCAGCTGTCTCCAGTAGAGTATGAGAAACGCTATTTCCTGAGCTTGGAGAGTGTCTAGAAAACCAGGGGCGATTCAGCTCAACCTGTTCCGCAAAGATGGGGTTGCGTATGACGAGATCGTCAGAGATGTGGCCAAGCATCTCAAGGTCAATTTCGCAGATGACCCAGTCAGCGTCATTGAGCAGGAGATTCTCGGAAAAATCCTGTCCCGTGCATTCGAACAAATGACTGATGCTGAACGCAAAGCGATCTTGGATGAACTGGGGGTCGCAAGCTACTCGACTGCTGGCCCAGCAGCAGCGATCGCCACCATTTGCGCCGCGAAAGCTGGAGGCTTCGCGACCTATAAGGTCGCAGCAATTGTGGCGAATGCCATTGCGAAGGCCATTCTCGGCAAAGGTCTTTCGTTTGTAGCAACGGGCCAGCTTATGAGGAGCATAAGTGTTGTGATTGGGCCAGTCGGGTGGGCGATTACTGCACTGTGGACAGCCGCTGACCTTGCCAGTCCTGCCTACAGGGTTACGGTTCCATGCGTTGTCCAGCTGGCCTACATGCGCCAGAAAGCGATCATGGCACGTACCGTCAAAAGCTGCAGCCAGTGCCAGCATCCAATCGCGAACACGGCTCGTTTCTGCTCAGAATGCGGAAACTCTGCAGCTGCTTGATTAATAGCACGATAGGGGAGATACGTCTCCCTCAGATTAAGAGGAAACACATATTGGGGATAATCAAGTTAACGACCTACTGGCGTAGAGTCGACTCATTCGAAATGACACGAGACGACCTTGAGCGTTTTAGGGCTCATATCGTCTCAGAATCGGATGAGCCCATCCGTATTGGAGCAACGGTATTTAGGTGCTTGAGGGGCTTCATGTACTTTGCAGATAGCGGTGTACCTGAGGATTTTCACTTCGATGAGTCTCCCGAGCAAATTATCGACTTGATCGACACTGCGCTGAGCAGCTTGCCGTCGCGTTAATCTGTCCGAGCTACGCCCCGTCGAGCAGCATGTAGCGTGGAGGTCTATACAACCTAATGGTGGTCTCTCGCGGTAGAATTAGCGACTTCCACCGTGGTGAATCCACGCTGCATATGCCGACATCAAGGCCGGGGGAAGGTGAGAGAGCTCCCGCGTCAATTCTGCCTTTACGTCAGGGCCTGGTGCCCACTCCGTTAACCACGCGATCAACATTGGCCGAGTAAGTACAGATAGCTACCTGACGTTCCTGTTCGTCGGCGATCCAACCCAGCCACTCCAACTCCGCGTCTAGCTGCATGATCGGATCAATCATGAGATTTCCTCCGTGCTCCGTCAGGTAACGATTTTTGGTGCGAATTGTGTTGCAAGGAAGGGTCTGCCCAAGCCCCAAATGCTGCATCCTCGCCCCTAGTCACATCTCCATGCGGAAAGCCTAGCTCGTCCAATCTGCACTGCAGCTCTCAAATGTATCGACAAAATCCAAAGGAGGTAGGGTTTCGCCCCCATAATGCTGGTTGCTGACGTCAGTGGGTCGAATGCAATGTGGATATGGATAACCCCCTGGCCGATCTCTTCGACTGGCCATGCCCGGCCGCGCTGACGAAACTTGAATGCGCTAAGGTCAATGACCGAAGCAGTGCGAAAAGGGCAGCACTTGGTGCCTCATTCGATGGGAACTCTGAGTTGAAAGCGCAGCCGCTGATGAGGTGGTCGTACTTAAGTATTTCTAGGTGCGTCTCAACCCAGACATGACAGTAACCGTCTGGCCAACTCACCCCTCAGCACACAGACCAGCTCGGACAAGAACGGGTGGAAAACAAAGCCTTGCCCGCAGGTATACCCATTGAATAAGCCTGTATCTGACGTAGGTCATGCAGAGCCTGCCAGCGGGTCGCAATCGACGATGGCTTCATTGTATACTTCGGCTCCGCATACCCCTTGAGCTACAGGAACATCAGCATGACTGTACTCCAAACGATCTACTGGCAGCCTACGCCGCCTTAGCGCTACGCCCCCTCGCAACAACCTGCTTCCGCTAGCCTCGCTCGCGGGTGCTCACTGCTGTACGCCTGGTTTTACACCTTAAGCACACAGCAAAAAATCCTCAAAATTTGAATTTGTATCGATTCGCTCGCCACTCCCTTGGCGTGCGCGATGCTTTGCCTTGGATATTTATATGCTGCAAAAACTTAGACAAACGTGGTTTTCCAACGTCCGTGCCGACGTGCTCGCGGGGCTGGTGGTCGCACTCGCGCTGATCCCGGAAGCCATCGCCTTTTCCATCATCGCCGGGGTAGATCCCAAAGTCGGTCTCTACGCCTCCTTCTGTATCTGTGCTGTCATCGCCTTTGTCGGCGGGCGCCCCGGAATGATCTCGGCGGCGACAGGCGCCATGGCACTGCTGATGGTTACGCTGGTAAAAGAGCATGGACTCCAGTACCTGCTGGCCGCGACGCTACTATGTGGCGTACTTCAAATCCTTGCCGGCTACCTGAAGCTCGGCTCGTTGATGCGCTTTGTTTCACGCTCGGTAGTCACCGGCTTCGTAAACGCATTAGCGATTCTGATTTTTATGGCGCAATTGCCTGAGCTGACCAATGTCACCTGGCATGTCTATGCCATGACCGCTGCGGGCCTGGGAATCATCTACCTGTTCCCGTATGTACCGAAAATCGGCAAGGTGATTCCCTCTCCATTGGTGTGCATTCTGACGCTGACTGCCATCGCCATTTACCTCGGTTTGGATATCCGCACCGTCGGTGACATGGGCCAACTGCCTGATACGCTCCCGATCTTCCTCTGGCCTGAAGTTCCGCTGAATTTTGAAACCCTGCGCATCATTTTCCCGTACTCGGCTGCGTTGGCAGTAGTGGGTCTACTCGAATCAATGATGACCGCGACCATCGTCGACGACCTTACCGACACCACCAGCAACAAAAACCGCGAGTGCAAAGGCCAGGGTGTGGCCAACATCGCTGCCGGCATGCTTGGCGGCATGGCAGGTTGCGCCATGATCGGCCAGTCGATCATCAACGTGAAATCTGGTGGCCGCACCCGTCTCTCGACATTGTGTGCCGGCGTTTTCCTGCTGCTGATGGTGGTATTTCTTGGCGAGTGGCTCTCCAAAATCCCTATGGCGGCACTCGTGGCTGTGATGATCATGGTGTCCATCGGCACCTTTAGCTGGGATTCCTTGCGTAATCTGAAAGAGCATCCGCTGTCGACCAACCTCGTCATGGTGGCGACCGTCGTGGTCGTCGTGGCCACTCACAATCTGGCTTACGGCGTACTGGTAGGTGTGCTGCTGGCCTCCCTGTTCTTCGCAAACAAGGTCGGGCACTACCTGGATATCAAGAGCACTCTTGAAGAGACGAAATCGCATCGGACTTACCGCGTCGTGGGCCAGGTGTTCTTTAGCTCTGCGGACAAGTTCACTGAGGTTTTTGACTTCAAGGAGGCGCTCAACAAGGTCACCATCGATCTCACACAGGCGCATTTCTGGGATATCACCGCCGTCGCAGCGCTGGATAAGGTCGTGATCAAGTTCCGACGCGAAGGCGCTGAGGTTGAAGTGCTCGGTCTCAATGAAGCCAGCGCGACAATCGTTGACCGCTTCGGCGTGCATGACAAACCCGGTGCCATCGACAAGCTCATGAGCCACTAAGGAGAACGACAATGACCCGCGTAATGGCATGCATTGATAACTCACAATCCTCATTGGCGGTCTGCGATTACGCAGCATGGGCCTCGCAACGACTCAGCGCTCCCCTGACCTTGCTTCATGTGCTGGATAAGGAGAAATATCCTGCATCCGCTGACCTCAGCGGCAATATCGGTCTCGGTAGCAGAGAACATCTGCTGGAAGAGTTGGCCATGCTGGATGCGCAGCGGGCAAAACTGGCGTTGGAGCATGGGCAGCACATGCTTGAAAAAGCTCGCGAGCGAACAGTTCACTCTGGCGCCATGTCACCTGATATGAAGCAGCGCCATGGCCATCTCGTCGAGAGCCTGAGCGATCTCCAAGACGATATTCGGTTACTGGTGATTGGAAGAGTCGGTGAGGACAGCACGCGCAGTGCCCAAAGTCTTGGCAGCCAGATTGAAGCGATAGTCCGAACTATCCACCGCCCCACCCTGATTACAACCAGCCATTTCAGGAAACCTGAAACGGTCATGGTGGCATTTGACGGCAGCGCAACAGGCCACAAGACCTTACAGATGCTTGCTTCAAGCCCGCTGTGCGAAGGCCTGCCAATTCATATCGTCATGGTTGGAACGGATTCTGAAGACAACCAGAACGCGCTGGAGAAGGCACGAACCACGCTTGCGTCTTCCGGCTCGCTGGTGCATTCCGAGATCCGCCCAGGCGAAGTAGAGTCCACACTGCATGCGTATCAGGCAGAGCACGGCATTGACCTCTTGGTCATGGGGGCGTACGGGCACTCACGCATCAGGCAGTTTCTGATAGGCAGCACGACCACGACGATGCTGCGTACATCCACTGTACCCTTATTGCTGCTTCGCTGAGCCAGTTCCACTGGCCACAGTATTTCCAGAACTGAGGAAATACCGTGGCCACCCTGGACGATGACTAACTGATCTTGCCGCTACGAGACCACATGCAACTCATAACTGAAATTGTTCACCCCGAGCTGAAATCCAAGCAGGGCAGAGTATTCCGTCGACATGCAGCTCGCGGCATCGTGATGCGGGGTGAACAGATCCTGTTGCTGTTCACCGAGCGCTATAACGATTTCAGCTTTCCTGGAGGCGGCCTTGATGGTGACGAGGACATTGTCGCAGGCCTGAAGCGTGAGCTTGAGGAAGAGACTGGTGCTCGTGAAATACAGGTGCTCCAGCACTACGGTTACATCGAGGAGTACCGGCCCTACCAAAAGCCACAGTACGATCTGATGCACATGACCTCGCATTTTTATCAATGCGAAGTAGCGCCCCAGCTAGAGCCGGTGAGAATGGAAAGCCACGAAATCGCTAATGGTATGCGGCCTGTCTGGATCAACCTGCATGAAGCCATCGCACACAATGAAGCCGTCATGCAGCGTCACGAGTCTTCGATGGGGCAGTCAATTCTGCGCGAAACCTACATGCTGAGAAAAGTCGCTTCCGAATTGTTGATGCCAATCAGCCTTTGAGCTGACTATTTGGCGAAGTCCACTTAGCCTGCCTCAGGCAAGCATCCAATGCTGCGGGAGTAATTGCGTGATTTCGCTCGCCCGCTGTGTCGGAAGCCGCATCAGTACATCCTTGAGATAGGCATACGGATCGTGCCCATTCATACGCGCCGACTGGATCAGGCTCATGATTGCCGCCGCCCTTTTTCCACTGCGCAGCGACCCGGCAAATAACCAGTTCGAGCGCCCAAGCGCCCACGGCCGGATCAAATTCTCGATCTGGTTATTGTCGATGGGCACAGCACCATCTTCCAGGTAGCGCGTCAGCGCTACCCAGCGTTTAAGGCTGTAATCCAGGGCCTTGGCCGTGGCCGAACCCTCGGGCACAAGTTCGCGTTGGGCCAACATCCACTCATGCAGTTTTTCAGCGATGGGCACCGCTGTTTCCTGACGTAATCGCCAGCGGGCTTCGTCGCTCATTTCCTTGGCGTGTCGCTCGACTTCATACAACCCGCCAATCGAGTGAAGCGCCTGCTCCGCCAACTGGCTTTTATTGGCTGCATGCAGGTCGAAGAATTTGCGGCGTGCATGGGCCATGCAGCCGATTTCGGTGATGCCCAGCTCGAAGCTGGCCTTGTAGCCGGCGAAGTCATCGCAGACCAGCTTACCGTTCCACGTGCCCAGGAAGTTACGCGCATGTTCGCCGGCACGGCTGGGGCTGAAGTCGTAGACCACGGCCTTTAGGGCCGAGAAAGGCGTGGTGCTATAGGCCCACACGTAAGCGCGGTGGGTTTTCTTTTCGCCTGGTGCGAGCATCTGAACCGGGGTCTCATCGGCGTGGATCACGCCCTGGGCCAACACATGCTCACGCAGCGCATCGACCAGAGGTTGGAGCTGCACACCGTTCTGTCCGATCCATTGCGCCAGTGTCGAACGGGCGATGGGCAGTCCGGCCCGACCAAAAATCTTCTCCTGCCGGTACAGCGGTAAATGGTCGGCGAACTTCGCCACCATCACGTGGGCCAAAAGGCCTGCGGTCGGGATGCCCTTGTCGATCACTTGGGCCGGTACAGGCGCCTGGATCAGTGTTTCACACTGACGGCACGTCCATTTTCCACGCACATGCCGCTCAACTGTGAACACGCCCGGAGTGTAATCGAGCTTCTCGCTGACGTCTTCGCCGATTCGCTGAAGCTGGCAGCCGCACACGCACTGAGTATTCTCTGGTTCGTGACGGATCACGGTTCGCGGAAACTGCGGCGGCAGTGGTGCACGCTTGGGCTTATGACGTGGCTCGGCCGGTGCGGCCGGCGGATTGGCTGCCTTCAGCTCGGCTTCGATAGCTGCGATATCGGTATCGAGCAGATCATCAAGCAGACTGCCTTGGTCGGGGCTCAGTTGCTCGCTGCGCTTGGCGAACTTGTGTCGCTTGAGGATGGCGATTTCATGAGCCAGTTGCTCGTTGACCGTTTCGAGGCGTTGGATTTTCTGGCTCATGGAGTCGACCTGGGACAGCAACTGCATAGCCTGTTCGGCCAAGCCGCGCAGCTGTTCCGGTGTCATCTGGTCGAGATTGGGCGAGGAAGTCATGCCGCTGATTGTGTCAGAGCAGGTCGTCAACAGCGATAAACCGATGGGCTAATGGCAGGGGCTAAAGCACTGTGATCGCGCTGCCTGCGCCGACCCGCTGCCACGGCAAACCCAGTACCAAGGCTTGAAGTTGCTCGTTATCGAGTTCGACTTCCGATCCGTGACGGATGCCGGGCCAATGAAACTTGCCTTGGTTCAATCGTCGCGCTGCCAGCCAAATGCCCACACCGTCATGCACCAAGACTTTCATTCGGTTGGCACGGCGATTAGCGAAGAGGTATGCGCAGTGCGGCTTCGCCACACCGAACACCGCGATCACCCTGGCCAGCGCGGTCTCGGTACCGGCGCGCATGTCCATAGGCTCGGTGGCAAGCCAGATGGCATCGATCCGAATCATTCCAACAGGTCTCGCAGAAAGGTGGCACAGGCGACAGCGCTTTCGGTCGGCCAGTTCACTTTGACGGTGCCACGCGGGTGCTGGATTTCAATGCAGATACTTGATGAAGCTGCCTGCGAATGTCCTCCGGCTAGCGGCAAGGGCACTGGAATGAAAGCAGGTTGCAGCGCCATAGTTTTGTTCGTGAGTACCCTAATCCATTTATGTACGAGGTTCGCGTTAAGGCTGTGCTTCTGCGCGACGCTGGCAATCGATGCGCCGGGCTGGGCGCACTCTTGGACAACTTGGGCCTTGAAGGATTTTGAATAGGAACGGCGTTGTGACTGCATGGAAAGACCCGCTTAAAAGGCTAGAAATGGTGTCCACTTAAATTAGGTGGACACCATCGCCTTTGGCGTCGGGGTCAGGAAGGTGAGTTGGCCGGACGGTTACACATGACAGGCAGATCTAGGCCTATCAGCTTTTCCTGCGGCAAAGCCTTTCCTGTCCCGCGAACAATTTTGTAAACCCTGACGAGCTCCGGTTCAGTAAAGCTCTAGGGGGAGGCACGCTTTCCCGCGAGCTGCTTCTGGTAACATCCAGGATCTGAAACGGCGGGCGGCCTAGGCTCAAGGTGCGTCTCACGGCGCCCAGACGGCCTCAACTGCCGACTGGGCGTTCGGTGGTCGACTACACCAGCGAAGATTCAGGGGGAGATCTCGGCATTCGGTTGACATTTAGATAGCTGGGCAATTGCATCTAATTCAGCGCGAACCACCCGTTCGTATGGGAATTCGAACCGGATTGCATTTTCTCTGCCTTGCCTGAGGAGCGTCGCCATTAACTCAAGCTTAGGGAAAAATTCTTTAATTAATTCATCCGCCTGACCAAAAGCCTCGCTGAAAATTTTTTGCGATCGGCTGTCATTCGCGTCCGTATCAGAAGACGCTTCATGGTCAATGCTGACCAGGATGAACATCAATTCTTCCACCTTTCCACGGTCATTCAATCCTGTTTCATCCATCACACCTTCGTTGAAGACGTTGTCTATGACCGCTTGGCTGACTCTTGGGCCGCGCGACTGGATGTCTGCCACTACCCCGGCACACAGCACCACCATTCGGTTGAAAATGTGGCTGCGCACCTGCTTTGTGTCTGCCAGCGGAACTGGAGAGTAGGGTTCGATAAGGGATGTCCCCAAAACCTGCTGATCCTCAAGCCGGACGCTGACCTCACCAGCCTTGAAACCGAAATGGCGGGCTACCAGCCAATGCCCAAGCTCATGGTGCAGCGTCGTTCTGAGCTGATTCCGGATACTCGATGAAACTGCCATGTGTCGCCCTTGAGTCCGTTTACCTAGAAAATTGATTCCGAATCTTCACCTTGCGGTGCGCTCAGTGTTTTCTTAATGAGATAGTTGCTGAGGGACGCACATAAGCCAACGATCAGCTCAGCTTCCGTGTAGGAAGGCTCACGTCCCTCTCTAAGGTGACGACCATTCTCAGAGGCGTACCCCCAAGCCCGAGCGACTGCTTGATCGAGCGGCGGAGGGATAAGTGTGTTGTGCCGTTTTAGGATATCGCCTAGGTTGGCCTTCACGTCACCAGTCACCTGACGGGCTACGCACTCAAGTGAGGCCATTGCATGCTGGATGGCGCCAGTAGGATCTGGCTGAGGCCGGCGGGACAAATCAGCTATAGCCTGATGCAGCTCTTTGCTGGCCGTAGAGTGACCGGCATTGTGCTCAGCATCCTTTGCATTCCTGACGATCACCTCGAAGGATTCAGGGCCCCGTGTCTCGAGCCGCCCTGCGACCAGCTTCCATCCGATGCCAAACTCGACGAAGTAGTCGTTCAACTCGGTAACGAAGTGGTTGTACACATCCCGGTCGTAACGAGTCTCTGCAAGGTAGTCATGCAGACGTTCGATGATGTCGTACACCTTGAACCACTTGCACCCCTGAAGGAGGTCTTCAACCTCGTTGTCTACGTTGGGAAAGTCGCTCCAGTTGTTGCGATCGGGTTGCCGTTTTAGCGCCTGGCACACTATGCCTCGGAGAGTAGAGGGTGTCAGTCCGCAGTCATAGCACAGCTGGACGAAGAAGCTGCGCAACTCTACGGGAGCGTCCTCTCTGACTGTGATTTCTGCCTCTTCAGTATTCGAGAAGCCGTGCCGCCTTGAGAATGTCTCCCTCACAACGCATCTCCTTGAGTAGAGGCCCGAGGCCTCGATTTCTGAGCTAACGCTGGCTGCCAGATGTTCAGGCTAGGTCAAGCGTTGATATCCAAAAGCCACTACCTTAAGGTACCGCGCGAGCGGATGCCAAGGCCTATAGCAGGGCATCAGGACAAAAAATTACCAACACTAGGGAGAGTAGCTTTGAAGGTCATTTACAATGGGCGACCTAGCCGGCGCACAAATGCCTTACCTGCAGGCACAGAGGATATCCTAGAGCTACTTTCCAACGACTGGAACGACTTCGGATATGAAACCACATTTATCGTTTCCTGTAGGATCGGGGGAGAGCGCATTGAACTAGCACCTGTGCGCATTCTCGTAGATGGGATCAAAAATACCAGGCGCTATTTTGATAATCTGTTGAGCGAAAACTGGGATGGGCACTTTCCGATACCTCATGTCAATTATATATCAATTCCTGGTGAGATTGCATTTTATGAACAGCTGCAAGGGGCGCTCTCTAAAGGCGGAGCACTTGAGGTTGCCGATTTGCTTCGCGATGCGAGCTATCTTGTACATATCAAAGACTCCACTGAAGTACAAAAACTAATAAGATCTGCAGGTTTCAAAGATTCACTGCAGCGTGAGCGAGGTAGCATCGAATCTTTCAGCGATGGTTGGAAGGTGCTAGACCAGTCATCCATCACTGCAATCGACATCCCTTTTGAATTTAAGGATGTTTTCAACAATCAGTCATCGCTGAGCTTGAAATTTAGCAAAGATACAACAGGTCTGCCTCGCGAAATTAATGTGCTTATTGGAGCGAACGGCACAGGTAAATCTCAGTTTTTGCATCAAATGGTTGATGCTTGGCTTGCAGATGGCAGAAAGGAGCGGCGGCGTCACAACGACATGCCAGAGAGTATCAGCCGCCTAATTGTCGCTTCATATAGCCCATTCGAACTTTTCCCCGTGGATATGGAGGAGTCGAAGGTCAGAGATCGAGATGCTTATAAGTATTTCGGTCTGAGGGGTAGGTTTGCATCGCGACCTGCCAATGAGTCAAAACAAGTCTCGAACTCATCAGTTTCTCTTTCCAGAGAAATCCCCAAAAAAGACACCGTTAGATCGATGCTTGATTGCGTGGCAGATGATCAACGATATCGCCATATTAAGCACTGGGGCCAGAAGGTCAGAACTGCGACTCGCGTCCTTCAGGCTGCAATCGATTTCGATGAAATAGCTCTCAAGGTCAAGCCTCGGGTCAACTCTGATGATCTCGTCAGCGATGGCGATGTTGAAGAGCCATTCAAGGTCATCACAACAAGAGCTAGAGAGACAAAGTTTGCAGTCATATCGCCTAGCACCATCCAAATGTGGGACTCAGATGTTCTAGCTAAAAGCATCGATAAAGATTTTGGGCTGGCATTCGTCAAAGGGGAAAAAGTTTTGGCGCTGAGCTCAGGGCAGCGTCTCTTTGCGTATTTGGTTATTAATTTACTAGGCGCTATCAAACGGAACAGCTTGATTCTAATTGATGAGCCCGAGCTGTTCTTGCATCCTTCCCTTGAAGTGCAGCTTGTTGATATGCTGAAGCAAATCTTGGATAAATTTAACTCTAGGGCCGTTCTCGCAACACATTCGGTATCGATTGTACGAGAAATGCCCTCCGACTGCGTTCATGTCCTGGAACGCACTGAAGATAAGCTTGTGGTTAAGAATCCACCATTCCAAACCTTTGGTGGCGACGTGCAACGAATTGCGTCGTATGTCTTCGGGGATAAATCAGTTTCCAAGCCATTTGAACAATGGATCAGCAAGCGATTGGAGAGCATGACTGCTGATGAGCTAATAAAGTCGTTGAAGGGTCACATTAATGAAGAGCTAATCATTCAGATCCATTCAATGGAGGCTGAACAATGGTAATGCGCTTGCCAACGCCGCAGCATTGTAGCGTCACGCTTGTCGATGATGTGGTCAGAGAAAGGCAGGGCGGATCAAATGCCCTGTACTTCACGGGCATTAAAGCGGAGTGGAAGGCGCGAACCCAGGTATACCTTGATAATAATGGCTCTCCGGCACACGTCCCAACGTGGGCGGCTATCCCTGTTGCAAAGAAGAAGAGCTTTAAGAATCTTTATACTCACCCAGCACCTGGAAGCGCCCAAGGCATTGTGCTAGACGACCTAAATGACCATGAACTGAACCTCTGCCCTGCATGTGGGGAATTTGGCAAGCCCAACACACTCGACCACTACCTGCCAAAGGGGAAATACCCCCATTTCAGCATCACGCCAGTCAACCTCTTCCCAATGTGTGACAGCTGTCAAAAAGAGAAGCTTGAGAAAACTCACACTGCCAGGGAGTCGAGGCTGTTTTTGCACCCGTATTTTGACGATTTTGTAGAAAGACAAATCTTACGTATCGTCATCCACCCGCCTTATGATACACCGACGTTCTCAATCGAATTAATGGATTGGCTCTCGGACGAACAGCGAGCAGTAGTGCGAGCCCACATTCGAGAGCTGGCCATTGAACGTAGGTTTGCGGGCTTCTTTAAGGGAGAGAGTATGCGAATACTCAAGCATGCGGCCAAGATTAGAAAGGGTAACCAGACCATTGAGGAATCGGTAGAGCTATTCCGATCACTGCACGAGGATCCCACCTTAAATAGCTGGCAACATCTGTATTACAGAGCTGTGTTGGACAATCCTGACATGCTTGAATATCTAGCCACTGGGGTTCTTCCCGCCAAAATATAATAGTGACCTCAGGTTGCAGGCGCTGATTCAAATGCGTCTGCAACTGTAGGTTTAATGCAGCAGGATCTGACCGTCCTTCAGCAGACGCTTATGGTCAAGCATGAGGAGATCTCCCGATTGATTCGGGATAACGAGCGGTTCATTGCCGAGAATCGCCAACATGCCAGGGAAGCCTCACAGCGTCGTGAGGACGTGGAAGCCCTGCGTGGCGACCTCGGTATTGCCAATGCTGCGACTGCTCGAGCAGAAGGTGCTAGGGAACTACTCTCTCAGCAATTGGAAGCCAAGGCTAAAGAGGCTAGTGATGCCCTGTCCGAGGCCGCCGCAGCGAAGTTGAGAGAAGCTGAGTTGATGCTAAAGCTTGCCAATGTAGAAGCCGACCTCGACAAAATGGGCGACGGATCGTAGGAGAGTAGTGCTGTGGGCATTCCTCTCTACGCCTCCAGAGCAAGAAGTCGAGCTGTGGTAACCGCGGCTTGGAGATCAAGATGGCTTGAGGCAAATGACTTCATCAGGAGTGAGCGGGGAAGGGCCCAATCCCATTTTTCTCGGATCATATTTTCGACGTTATCCAAGATGGGCTCCTCGTCCGAAACGTCCATTTCACCCACCACGCGCAACGCTCGCAACGTGTCTTCCTCACCGAAGGCAACCTCCAGGAAGAGTCCGTTGTTCTCGCACTGAATGCCCACATGCCTGAGCAACAAGACCAGCGCATCATTGGTGTAATCCCCCCGCCAGGTCGCCACGTGGCTTACGGTAGCAGAGCCAACAATCGCCGCAGCACTCAAGCCGAGGGCACGGAAGTTACTCCGAGCTTCCTCCAGTAGGGCTTGAGCGTGTTTGTCCAGGAAGGGACAAGGGGTGGTTTCCATCAGTACGTTTCGCATTTCAAGCCTGACGCGATCATCCACCTGCGCACCGAGACCATCAAACTGAGGAGGCTCGCCGCCCCGCGCCGGTGTGACCACGATCACCTTCGCTTCAAGGTCGACATCTTGAACTTGCCAACGTCTTCCGCCGAAGATGATGCGCTGCCCCTTGGTCAGGGGTTTGCTCACGGGCAGCGAGCCAAGTGGCTTGCCATCACGGAGCAAACGAAACTCTTCATCGCTCGTGAAAGCGGTATAGAACTCATAGTGGTTGATCAACCGCTCCCCGAGTTCGCCTGGCAGTAGAAGTCCTGAGCTGTCCTGGACGATCAACTCCTTCTCACCCATCCCTTTGAGCAAAGACAGGAAATCAGGTTTGGTAACGCTCGCAAAGCTGCCGCTTGCTATGAGATTTCCCCATAATTGGGCGGCCGAGGCACCGCCGAGCTGAGCAATCGAAGACAGGCACTGCTGTACAAGCGTCGAGGCGTGCAGGCCTCCCGACCGTGGTGGTTCAAACCATCCACTGATCAGTAAGCGGATCATGGCAACCGTTTGGACAAGGCCCTCACGTAACTGATCGGAGAGATCAGACTGATCCGTTAAGGGGCGCTCTCGGCAGTACACCCTGAGCATGGCAGGCTCGCCGGGTCGACGACCTGAGCGGCCAAGCCGTTGCCTGAGGCTCGCCACAGAGGGTGGGGAGCCGATCTGTGCGACCGTCCTGATGTTACCGATGTCGATACCCAGCTCAAGGGTGGTAGTACATACGGCAGAAGCTGGAGGATCTCCCGCTTTCAACGCCCGTTCGGCATCTTGGCGCAGTTCCTTGGACAAGCTACCGTGGTGCGGCCAGAACTCGTTTGGCACTCCATCGTTCTCGCACAGTGAGCGCAGACGGTCGGCAAACCATTCAACCTCTTGGCGCCTGTTGGGGAAGATCAGGTTGTTGTGCCCCCGCAAAACCTTGTACAGGTGGCCTGCGATAGCCACTTTGGTACCTGAGGTGTCGGCCTTATCGGCGCCTTCATCTGTTAACGCATTTGTGAGGTGTTCCGCCACCAGTTGCTGCATGGGCTGTTCAAGGTAGCCGCGCACCTGCACTTGGAGTTCCTGGCCAGAGGATTTCGACTCGATGATGGTGATGTCATCAGGGCGAGCCGGCCTCAGAAATTTTTGGGCCAGCGACATCTCCCCAAGCGTCGCGGAAAGTCCTACGCGAGGCAGAGCCCTGCCTACGACGATCTCAACCCGCTGCATGAGCGATTGCAGTTGCTTACCGCGCTCACTGCCAATGAAGGCATGAAGCTCATCGATGACGATGTAGCGCAGGTTCTGAAAAGCCCCAGGTAAACTCGAGCCTCTGTTTACGAAGAGGCCTTCGAGGGACTCCGGCGTGATCAGCAGGATGCCCTCAGGCGATTTCAGGAACCGTTGTTTCTTGCTTGCTGCCACATCACCATGCCAGGCAACGACGGGCAGCTCTAGCCGCTCGCACAGCCGGCTGAGCCTGTCCCATTGGTCATTGATCAGTGCCTTGAGTGGGCTGATATACAGCACTGCGCCAGCGGGCTCGCGGTCATTGAGGAGGTTGGTCAGGATGGGGAGGAATGCAGCCTCTGTTTTACCTGCCGCGGTAGACGCTGCAATGATCACGTCGCGATCAGCACCCACCAAGGCCGGTACCGCCCACTCTTGGGCATCACGTAACGACGTCCACCCCTGTGACCAGATCCATTGCTGAACCTCGGGGTGTAGACGCTCAAACGAAGAAGAGTCAGAGCTTGAAGCTGGCGAGCTCATCGTCGGCCTCGACTTCAAGATCTTGTTGCCCACCCTCATCTCTAGACAGCTCCACGGCGCCGAGCAATGTTCGCCAATCCGCTGTAGGGTTCTGCTCGATCACCGCGAGCAGGTTGATGAATGCGGTAATGGTCGTGCGTGGTGTCCGGAAATAGGCCTCGCCCAAGCGCTGGTTGCAGTGCGCCATGAACGCGGGGATGGCTTCGTCTGGCAGCAAAAACTTCTCAGGCTCACCGAAGGCATAGACATTGCGCAGTTTCTGCAGCAGCACGTAGAAATCTTCAGGGGTCAGACTGCTGAGCCGAATGACCGGCCCAGAAAGGTCGACCAGGCCAGACTTAGCGAAGCTGTTTTCTGCAAGACGCGATTGCAGGGCAGGGTAGCTGTACAGCCCCCGACGCGTGTCCATCAGAAACTCTGGTGTGCCGCCCAAGACAAAGCCCAGACCTTCAGCGGAGCCCTGCAACGAGTCGTTGAGGATGCGCAGGATCTGTTCATAGTTGGCGTTCCGCGCCTGGGTGTTTGCCAGTTTGTACAGGTTGACCAATTCATCCAGGCAAACCATCAAGCCGCCAAAGCCGGCCAGACGCACAAACCGAGACAGCAATTTCAACTGGTCGTAGACGGAGGCATCGTCGACGATCGTACGCACACCCAGGGCAGCCCGGGCATCGGTCTTGGTGGAAAATTCGCCGCGCAGCCAACGGATAGCGTCAGCCTTGAGCTGCTCATTGCCTTCCTCGAAGCCGCGGCAGTAGGCGGCAATGACGTCGGCAAAGTCATAGCCATTGACCATCTCGGTGAGCTCCGCCAAGTACTCACGAATGACCACCTCGCTGTCGACACCCTTGGCCTTGGCTTCCGTTTTAGCGTGGGAAATGAATTTCTCGACAATACCCTGAAGCGCACCGCCATCGGGCTTGGTACGCGTGGCCATGTTCTTGGCCAGCTCGGAGTAAAGGGAGCGTGCCTGGCCACCCGAAGCATGAAGACGACGGTCAGGATTCAAGTCGGCGTGCATGGTGACGAGCTTGCGCTCCATGGCGATGCCGCGAACCAGGTTGAGGAAGAAGGTTTTACCCGCGCCATACTCGCCAACGACGACGCGGAATGCGGAGCCGCCATCTGCGAGACGATCCACATCCTTGAGCAGCGAGTCTAGTTCACCCGCTCGACCTACCTGGATCAGGTGCTGCCCTACACGGGGCACAACACCTGCGCGCAGCGATTGAATGACCGCGTCGCGATCCTTGGCTCTTATCTTACTCATAGGGCTAATTCATCCAGAATGTCGGGGTTGATTTCGATGGGGTCGTCGCCTTCAGTCACGGGCATGTCGAACAGCTCAAACGCTGTGTCATTGATCCGTTCCAGGGCGCCATCCAACATCAGTTCCATATCACTGGCGGCGTCTTCCAGCTCAGCGCGGCTCCATTCAGTCCGAGAAACCAACAAACGGAGGAACGCGGAATGCTCGACGTCCAAGCCATGTACGGTAGCAAGCTGTTCGGCGGTACTGCCTTCCTGTTCTTGGAGCGCTCCGGGTTCCGAGGCGCTAGGTGTTTCAACGACTGCTTCCTCACCGAAGACGCTGGCCAGTAGCGCCGACACTTCTGCCGTTTCTTGCTGTAGACGAGCAACTTTTGTCATGTCCAGGGCAAAGCCAACACTTTCCGGCGCCTGAGTCACCGTGCTCGAAGCGGTAGTTTCCACTGCATGAGAGGGGCGAACAGCTGCACTATGGAGGTCGCTGTAGACAAATTGCGGATCGAGGGCGAGCGATTTATAAACGCGCTCGAGCAGCTTCACCTCCTGTGGCGTGACCTCGCCATCCGCTTGCGCAAGATGGGCCAGGAAGCTGGCAATTTTTCGCTTGGCCTCGATCGTCAGAGGCTCAAGCTTCTTCTTGAGGCTGGCTAACGTGGGTGGTTGCTTCAGTTGAATCTGGAGGTGTGCCTTCAAGCGTTTACGATGCGCAACGCAGAGGTGATCCCACGAGTCAATGTGGCCCGACAGCAGATTCACCTCCTCAAGCGAGGTGTCACCGTCTGCCGCAGCGACTGCACTGGCAAGATCTAAAGTCACTGCTGCAGCGCTGTAAGCATCGGTAGAGCGAAGGGTGCCTTCGTCAGAGTCGGCAGCGAACAGCGCGATGGTGTCTTCTGCCTTGGGCGTGCGACTGCCAGACAGCACGTCGGGTTCCAATCCGATCCGCTTGCCCTCCAACGCCCGAGCGAGGGCGATCACTTTGTCGCGTGAAAGCGCGCCGGCAGATTTGAAGCGGCCTGCCAGCTCACCGAAACTCATGCAGATGGTTTCGCCCCCGACGCGTTGCTCCAACTGTTCGAGTTCTGCTTTTGCTTCAGCAGGCCAAAGTTCTGTTGGCAACTGTAGGATGGCTTCCAAGCTATCCCCGGCGTCTGGATTGCGCCCCAAGTACCGACTGTAAGCGTCAAGTACGTTGGTGCAGTCCTCGACAATGACCTGCAGCTTGTTACGCGTTCCCGAGGTTGCCGCAACATCGGGAAGGTCACCTACGGCCACTGCCGGAATGCTCAATCCGGCAGAAGCAGGGCGATAGGCAATTTTCAGCTTGGTCTTGTTCTGAGGAAGCACAATGCCGTTGGGGTAGCGCTTCGCGAATTCGTTTTTGAAGAGCGCTGCGAATTGCTCAGGACACCTGGTCACGGGTGTACGCCTGGAAATGTTCGGTTCTGCAAGCGCCCAGGCCAATGCCCAGCCCGGATTGAGCGGATACTTGTCCACGGCCATCTGTCCCAGCGCAACGCGCAGTGACATCGGCAACTCATAACCATCTGCGGAAATGGCGCCGGGCTCACTCATGTAGCTTTGAGGTTGAACAGAACCCGTGTCGATATGGGCGAGGAAGCGAGTAGCGTAGCTGCGGAAAGAATTGTTGTCGCCGTAGAGACCAAGCAAGCGCTCGACCTCGGCCTTGATAGCTGGGATCTCTGCCTTAGCCTGAGGATCAGTCGGTGCATCGACCAGCGCGCGGCGCTCAAGCCCATAGAAAAACAGGAACACGTAACCCGCATCAGCAGGCTGGCGACGACCTCCTGCCAACCATTGCAGATACGCTCGCCGCGCCTCGGGTGTGATGCTCCGGTAGCTTGGCCAGTAGGGCATCTGTCGCTCGGTGAGGTTCATCGGTGAGCGGGCGACACGAAGCGTGGCATCGATCAAGGACGGTTCAGATTGGCCGAATTGTGTCGCGCGCTCGGTGATGTAGAGCAGTCCACCGGGGATGGCCAATCCAGCCACGTTGATGGATTCACCTTCAATAAGCCAACGAACCCCCGTGGGTTTAGCACTGGGTTTTGGGATGGCATAGTTCTGACTATCGCTGGACGATCCGATCTGGACGGTATGAAAGTCCCGCTCGCGGGTACTGGTACTGGTACTGAACTGGACAGTTACAGTGGGAGAGGTCGCTTGTCGAGAGGCCGCAGCGATCTCGGCAACAATGTCATCTTCAGGAACGTAGGGCTTCGCCCGGGTGGCGCGTCTGACGGCCCATACCAGCACGCCAATGCCAAGGATAACCCCAATGGCGATCCACACCTGTTTTGGAATCTGTGCCAATAAGGCAACGACGAACAACAAGGCGTACAGAGCGATCGGCCCTCCGCCGCTCCCTTTGCGCTTCCGTGGCATATGAGTGTTCCGTACAGTAAGTAATGGCCAAATGACATTCTTACGGATTTTTCGAGGCCGGCCAAGCTGAATAGACGAAGGGATTACTCAAAACAATGCTGAACTGGATGGCCAGTAGCATTGGTCTGTCAGGCTAAGCTGGGCTTCAGCTGTCGCGGCTGAAGCCACTAGGACGCAGGTCTTCTCACGACACCAACGCCACGGCCACATTACGCAAATGAGCTTCTATGTGCTTCAACATAGGGATGATCAGCTGCGATCTTCTTCCCGAGATGCATCGGGCCCGGCAATCGTATGTACCAGTCCCAGAGGGGAGCATGGCGACATAGAAGACCAATGCCTTCTGCCACAACGGCTTCATTCAGAAAATCGCCAGGTTGGAGGACAACTAGTTCAGTCACGCCAAGTTGGTGCCACGGCTTATCTAGCCCCTCATCTGCACTGTATCGGTTGGCATTACGATGGGAGGACTCTTTGTTGTAATGTCGGGATGGGGAGACGACGTAGTGAACGCGACTGTCGTCCTCAGCGCTGTATAGAGCTATATGATTGCCAATATGCGCCGGAGTAGCTGGCGATTTCGAATGGTTGCCCGTCACCAGCGCGCTGTTCTCATCGCAACGTACCCTGACGACGGCCGCATTATTCGGTACCGGAGGAAGATCCCCGGCTGGAGCGTCCTGCAACATTTTGTAGATTCGAGCCAGGCCCTTGTCGAGGCACACAATCAACGGCTGTTCCAGGGTACGTCTTGGTGCAAGGAAGGCTTGATTGACCAAGCGTTTGACCTCCTGCTCGCTGAGAAGCTTTTTGGTGCTATGGATGAGGGCAACAGCCTCGCCATACGGATACCACCGACCCACCGCGCCATCCTCATGGCTCCCCCAAAAAACTTCCGCTCTCTGGCTGCCGGTTTCAATGCGCGTGATGACCGGAAGGTGATCATACCCGCCGCCATCTGAAATACGCTCAAGGTACACGGATAGAATCATGGTATTTGAGGCCAATCGCGGTGCTTCCGGCAGTGGCATCGGAATCAGTCCATGCAACCGAATGCACTCGATCAATGCGTTCAGCGACTGATGATCTGCATCCGGCTTCCCTCGCTGAGCTCGCCTGGGCTTGATGGGGGGATGGAAGATGAACTGGGTACGCACACCATGGCGAGCGAACAGATCACGCAGCTTGTGTTTGGGATCACCCACCTTTTTCCTTGCCAACTCTGGCGTGGTTTCGACGATGACCACTTGCGCCGAAGTACGCTGGATTTCAGGAAGCACCTCTGATTTGAACCACGCTTCCATATTGGCATCGTGCTCACAGGGCTGGAGTAGATGCGTTGCCGTGTCGGATACCGAAAGGCGCTTGAGCTCAAACTTTGGCGCCTCAAGGCGTTTGAACAGCTTGGCCTGAGTTGCAAGGGCATTGGTGGCCTCATGAAGACGCATGACAAGGTCAGCAGAAGAGGCAAGCACCATGACCGGTAAACCTGGCAAGGTCGATTCACCGACCAACCGTTTCCGACGGAAAGCCGAAATCACCCGTTGCGCCAACATCGGCTTGGTACCAGGTACGCATTCGGTGAGATGAAAGCTGGCTTCATCAAAAAAAAGTGGGCCGGCGCCAGCCCCAATCGCGGATTTGGAGGGAGTAGTCCCAAAAATGGGGCGGATACAGCTATCTATCGGAATGCTTCCCTCAACGATGGCGGGCAGGGGATCAAACCCAAGGTAGCCCAGGATGCGGCTGGTGGGGTGAACGTAGTGGGTCACCCACTTCCCATCAACCGCTGGGGGCGTTTTGACTCTGCAGCAGACGATCCCGTTATTCGAATTCACCCATGCGTGAAGCTTCTTCCCCACCCAGTTAGGCATCACTCTGTTGATATGTACCCTCAAATCTAGGTAAGGCTTCTGATGACCCGGAAGCATGGATAGCTTCAAGTCGAGCGCATGGTGGGCGATCTCTCCGTCTTCGGCCGCCAAAATGGGAGTGTCCCATGTCAGAAGCGTCATGCCGTCTCTGTTGTGCCGATAATCGGCTGTCTCGAATAACTTCACTGGCGCGCCTGGCTCGGTCTTCATGAGCTTGGCAGCCATACGCTGTCCGACAAGCCATGGCACGACAGCGTAGGCACTGCCATTGGTGGCAGTGGGCGTGAAGAGTGCGCTGGCTTGCAGCGGAATCAACTCTTTGATGACAAGCTGTTTGGCAACACCCGGGAGGCTGTGGCGGTAGGATTTCAGCACTTCTTCCCCCCACATCTCCAGTGCGTCGTTGAGTATGGAGAGGGGGATCTCATTGAGCATAAGCAACGCTGGAGCATCCGACCGAGTTGACGGTCTGGAGTTGGCCTTCACTGGCCCTCTGGAAATCACGGCTAGCACTTCTTGCAAGCCTCGAGTAGGGAGATTCCTGTCCTTGAATGGGGCGACCGCTTCGATCGCACGCCAGGCGTCGTAGAATTCCGGATCAACCACGGTTTGGTAGACATGCCCTAGCTCAGCAGGATCGAATCGGAACAGATTAGTGCGAAGGTGCTCTGTGGTCATTGACGCATGCTCCCCTTATCGAATGTATTGCTGCATTGCCCCCGCCATGCCTGCGTGCTCCTGACAGAAGTCATCCCATTCCCCATTTTTCTTCATATGCTGGATGCTAGCCCTTAGCAAATCAGCCCAGGATGTCTTGCCATCGACAAACGCCGCATCACCAAAATAGCAAGTGATTGGCGTTTCACCACGGCGCCCCCTACCGGCCAGCTGCGCCAGGTCGACTAGAATGTTCATGATCGTGAAATGGCGGATGTTCTCCGGCTGGCTGGAGAAATTGGGCAAGGCGAATCGAATGGCATTGAGATTACGGTAAGCCAGTGACCTGGACGCAACCATGGCCTCACCAGGCGTCCTGTAGAAACCCAAGCTTTTACTGTTGTCATACGTCACATGCCCCAAGGTGTCAGCAGAATTGTCAGAGGGCGGAAGCGGCCGAACGCACACGATGATGGCGCCGATGGCGGAACGACCGTTGGGATGAACAATGTTATGGCCACGTGCAATCGGAGACAGCGAGCTCACCAGAAAGCGCTTGTCCTTATGCTCTCCGGTCAGTAAATCAGGTAGTTCATGATGAAACATGGCGCAATCTGCCGGCATTTCCGTTGCTCGGGCAGCAGCACTCTTGCCCCGAATCCATAGCACCTGCTCACCTAGGCGCCCCAAGTCCTCTGATGGCTCTTGCTTGCTGAATGCATGGCGCAGCGCTATCGCAAGTACCTCGGCATCTGAGTCGCTGTTTGTTATCAGGACAAAACGGCCCCGGGTTGGGTCTTCCTTCATTTGAGCCTGCATCATTGGCGGCAAACACAAGGCAAGCTCTTCGGCCAGATCCCTCACCTTGCGTTTTCGCATCCTGGGTCGACTACCGGATATCTGAGCTGTCGTTGGCAGGTTGCAGAAAGAAATCTGTCCCGCGGCATCAGGAACATCGATGAGGTCGGTCGCAGGCAGGTCATAACGGCTCGCACCCGGAAAGTGCGCGGTGGCTGAAAGCCCGATGAAAACGCGCTGTGCGTTTGAAAAAGCCAGGGAAGTGAGGTTGGGTAGAAACTGCAGAGTGGCGTGTGGGTCACCCTTGAGCGTTTCCACATGCAGGGTTGCTGGGCCATGATCCCCAGCCTGGTATTTGAAACCGCAGATAGGGTGCTGGAGCGGCCCGTTACGAACAAGCGTTATTGGGGGAGTTCCCTCCAAGGCATTCTCCACCTCGCGCGCATTTGGCACGTCAGCCCAAAGCAAATCTCGCATGTGGCGGTGGAGTATCGCTATCTGCTCCTGGACAAGGCCCAATGCCCCGCGCAGGATCAGCGCAGCCTTCATATCTCCCGATTTGGTTCCCGCTTTGCGAATGTGCCCCGCGTCAGAAAGTCGTTTGAGGATATTGGTCAGTTGACGGATTACGTCTGCCGGAGCTCGGGCTTCCTTGATGCCCCAGTAGGTCAGATTGTCATGCAAGTCATGCAACTCTTTCGGTACTGACCGATCGTTCAGGCGGTATAGGGCTTCAAGCATGTCAGGGTCGACTTGGAGCGTATGCTGCAACATCTTGTCCTCGGACTGAGGCCATCGCATGCCATGGCTAGGCCACCGAAAATGCTTTTCGTCACATAGGTCGAGGATTTCATCCGGGGTTTGCGCAGTGAACGTCAGCGCCCACTTCAAGACGTTGAACTTGCTCTGTTTCATGCCTTGGATACCGGGACGACTATCAATCTCCGTCCGCAGGCGAGCAAGTGCCGTGTCGTGACGTTTTCCTCCCAGTTCCAGGGACGTGGTGCAGTTCTTGATCGTACGGCTAAGCAGCCCATCGATCTCATCCACCAGGAAAATTGATTTCGTCCGAAGCAAAAGCTCCAGGTAGCTGCGTCTTGTGCCTAGACGGTCACTGTCCTCGAGCGGAATGCTGGTCGAGGCCGCAAGGAGTGCATCGTGATTCACGACCACGATGTCAGCTTTCAGTGCGCCGGCAAGCATCGACGTCTTCCCACACTTGAAGAGGAACGGGCAGTGGGCAATTTTCGAGATGCGCTCTTTGTCCTGACCTGTCGACTCCACTAAGCGAAGTCCAAAGCAAGGCTCCCGGGAGGAGGGGATCGGTACGCTATCGGTGGCGTACCCCTGTAGTAGACAAATATGCTCATAGGGTGGTGATTGGCCACCTGTATCGAACTGCCGTGCAGCAATCTCAGCCAGGCGACGCTCGCCGTGCAGAGGCGCCACGGTCAGGTGTGGAGCGACAGCACTGAGCGAGTTTTTCAACTCGGCGGTCAATCCCTCGACCTCTAGCAGACCAGGCACCACCAGCACTACGGACTCCCCTCGGCGAGCAGCATCAATGGCCATCATGACCATCAATACGGTTTTGCCAGAGCCAGTAGGCGCATTAACCCGATAAAAGATGCCCGCGGCAGCCTCCATGCTGCGCTCGCGTCGTAAGAGGTTCTGTAAGCTCTTCAGATGACTGCCGTGTAAGCGAGGCGAAGCATCCAGTTGCTCAGCGATTTCTTTGAGCGCCGAGTAACTCCAGTGAGCCGAGTGAGCTTCCGGTCGGACAGGGATCGGCAGTGTTTGATCAGGTGCCGGTAAGGCTGAAAGGTCAGCTTGATCAAACGAATAGTACTGATAGCGCTCGCCAAACTTGGCCCGCAGGTCAAAGCCTCTATCGATAGGTATTTTCTTGCGAACAGGAGGTTGGTACCGGCGAACAATGTGCAGGTAATCTTGAATCAGATCGCTGGCGTCCAAGACTTCAGCCAGCTGGTAGCGGTGATCAAAAGTGAGGCTGACCAAGTCAGGCTCATCGACGAGCAAGAAGTAACAGTGAGGCTGCAGCATCAGGCTCTGGGCGGTGTACAGAAAGATCCACGGCTCTGTAATTTCGGGATGCACGAAGCGCAGCGCAACAGCCAAGGACTGCCGCTCCTCCCTCGTGAGACCATGAAGCCCTCCCCAGTGAGCCAATTGGCCTGAAGCCAGCGCCGCCGCATCTGCAATGGTCGGTGTTTTACTCACATCGCGGCATGCGATGGCCAAAAAGAGGATGCAGCCGGCCTCGACACGATCACGCTCGGCGCTTGAGTTCATTGAGGCAACTGCTGTAGGTGTGGATGTATGGCCCCAAACGCTCTCTCAGTGCTGACAGAGATCGAGTCTGGTAGTCGGGAATGACAATCCAACGATTTGGCCCACGACTGGCAGGCTGCAGGTGTGCTTCAAGGGCTTCGGGGTAGCGCCACACCTTGGCGTCCAGATCCAGGGGCAAGCCACCGACCTCGATGCGCACGTCCGCCTCATCGACATCCGGCCACAGTATGGGAAGAAAGCCCATCGCGCGCAGGCCCCTGGCGAGCTGAATTTCCAGCAATCCCGGTAGCAAGGTGAACTTCCAGTAAGCATCTTGCAGCACCAAGGTTTCATCGCTGACCACCTGCCCCTTCAGAGTATTGCCATCCAACCGATTGATGACCTGGCGGCGGTGCAGGTCGAAGATGCTTCCGGCGTGCTCGCACCACTGCGAGGGGCAGGCTATGTGGGACTGCGTGATCGTCATTGGCCAGTGGCAGGAAGGGCACAGGTACATTTTGCCGGCGAGCACTTCATGGCGTTCCGGTTGCCGGTACAGGTCTTCCACGGAAAGGTCGAGAGGCTGAAACAACACGCGAAGTGGGTGGCGGGTTGTCTTGCCGTTCAGTACCAAGAACTCCCGGAAGCTTCGGTACAGCTCATCACCCGCAGGGATGGCCTTACAAATGTCCCTCACACGCCGAATCAGTTGCTGGGTCTGCTCGTACTGCTCCCGGGCATTAAACTCCAGCAACAGCTCTGTGCACGTGCGGGTAGGGACATTGGAGGGAGCGAGGAGAACACCGGTGAGCTCCCCACGAATTTCATCCGGCAACCATGTTTCAAGAGGGTGGCGAAAATTGGCTTCCAGCTCTTGTGCCGTCATCACGACATGGTCTGGGTGCAGGCGGTGTAAGTGGGCGCTGGCCTGCCTGAGCAGCTCGAATCCCTCAACACGGTTGCGCGCGCACTTGGACGCCGCGTCGGCAAGCCGCCACAGGAGATTTCTCCGGTACGCTTCTCTATCCAAGTGGTGATGCTCCTGTAATCCCAGGAGTCGCTAGCGCCCCGCTAATCGCTTGGGCGAAGACATTTGTACCCGCGACGATTGGGGCCTGTCGTTCAATACTGGCTCATTCATTCGTTTTTGCCAGATATTGAGGCCTTGGGGCGCAATGACGGCAGGCACACGGTAGCCCACCTTATCGCCCTTGCGGAGTCAGCGTTCCAGGACGTCACTCATGCTTCATGAGCAGGGCTTGCTCCAGCGCAACGGCTAGCGCTTCCAAGGCATCGGCCAGACGGGAATCTTCGCGGGCGTCTCCGCTCGAAGGAACAAACTCCTGGCAGTGGCGCAGCAGCGCGTCGCGATCGTTGTGGTTCAGATCCAATTGAATGTGCATGTTCATGGTTTCCGATAGGGTTGAGGTGCAACTGGCGTCCTGGCGCTCAAGCGCGCTTTCGCAGAATATTGCGGGCCGAATGAATGCCATGAGGGCAGGGGATTGAAGGTTGAACAGGAGACGCAGGTGTGGGTTTGCGCCGCTGCGTTTTATCGCGAGGCTCTCACGTCGATAGTGACTGATGCAGTGACCAACTACCGCCGGAAACCCGGCCTGGACAGCTTGACTCGCATCTACGAGCAAGACGTGGGAGCCATCGCCTTCGCAGTACTTGAGCGAGCCCTGCCTCATGCGAATGTGCCACGCACGGATAGCAGTTACATACCCGTCCGGCAGCAATTGCGGCTTCACGTGAGTTACCACGTGCTCAAACGCCTTGTCGATGACCAAGCCGTGCCCCCTGAACTCAGGGACATCCTGTTCTCAATTGAGCTTGGGCTTTAACTCCAAAGCGGTGGTTCCTACTACTCAGCGAAGCACAGTTCGGCTTGAGAGGCGCTGCTGGCAACTTTGTGCCGGCGGGAAAGAGCAGGACTTGTCACGCGTATATCTGGAAGCGACGAGACGCCAAGGCTCTTGAGCACGCCCTTGGTTTCGAGGTCTGCAACGTCAGCTTTGAGCCGCTGCACGAGGGCATCAACAGGTTGGTCGCTATCCAGGCTCAACGTCAATGTGAACAGAGTCAGAGGACTCACCCCCATCGATTCACTGATGGCTATCATCTTGTCGACCGTTGGGCTTGAAAGCCCATGCTCCAGCTTCAGCATGTAGCCACGGCTGCTAGCACCCGCCATGTTCTTATGCGTGAGCCCGCGGCTGAGGCGAATGGCTTTCAGTACAGTGGCGAATCCTGTTTTGAGCGACATTAATGCTCCTGGCCAAGGAGAGGTGGAAGGGCCCACGCACATCAGTTGCGGCAGAAAGACCCGACGTAGAGCATCAGAGCGTACCACAGCCACTCTTGCCTCCGACCAAGCAGAGGGATCACAGGTGTTCAACGCTGAGACCCGGCTCCCCCCTGAGCAGGCGACACGCCCGTGCCTGGCAGATGGCAATTGCAGAGCTTTCCACTGGTTTAATCTAGGATTTCAGTGCTTTTTTCTGTATTTAAACTATTTTCCTGCATACACCCTTGAAAAATTTTTCGCGAGACGGAGTTCTATATTTGACAAGAAAAAAGCGAGTGATGTGCAAGCGCAAGTGATCTGCCAGGATCACAGACGGTTTTGCCGGTTCGTTTTTTGCTTTTGACGGTTTCCAGATTTGTCCTCTGTTGTCTGGCTTGCACTTGCATAGCCCCGTAGGGGCTGAGGGGGATCGCCTTCTTCGCAGCCTTTGGCTGCGCTTACGCTTTGAATACAAACAAAAACGCCAAAATTTCAAAAAAACACCTGCAGTGATTTTCCAGCTGATCATCGGTGAACAATCACCAAATGATGTGCCTTGCCTCCCCGTCGCAATGCATTCAGCATCTTTGTCACGGAATCAAGTCAATCGCTCGCACATAATCGAACTCCACGATGGTATGGTTGACCAGCTCGGCAAGCAGGCAAATACCACCCTGAGTCGATATCGTCGAGAAGCCAAACGCCTCGACCTCTGGAGAGGTGGCTGCCCAAAGAAGGGTGAGCTTCTCCACTGCTATCTGATTCGATAAATCCCCTGGCGGTACTCGATTCAGGTAGGCCCGAAGCCCGCATTTCAAGGATGCTCTCGAGGAATAATGGTAGGAGCCTAGGAAAAAGGGGCCATCGCCTATGGTGGTATCCAACCGTACCACCGGCTTTAGGTACAACTCCTGGATTTCCCGATGCTCCAAAGTTCGATTACAGAGTGCAAGCCCCCGCTGGACGTACTGTTTGACAAGCCTGCTCTTGCCCGCTAGGGCGTCCTCTTTTGTGTCGTAGCGCTCGACAGCCTGAAATACTGGTCTGATCCCCTGAGCCAGAAGCGCTGCGATTCTGGCAGAGATGCCATTGCGTTTGCGGCCTGCAGCTCCCAGATGACGATGTACGCTGCGCTCAAGGTTTTTTGTTTCGCCAACGTAGAGGGGCTCGTTGGTTTCAGGATTGCAGATGGTAAAAACTACATGCGTCCCAGAGGCCATGCCGTCCAATGATGCTTGGGAAGCCTCTCCGGTCGGGGCTGGCCCAACATCATTCGTGTCAAAATGGTAAACGGGTGAGGGGTATCGACAGTCCTGGGGGACGTTTCGGCGATACCACTCAACGGCCAGTTCCAAGGTCGCATACGATTTGTATTTTGAGTTGCTGACACCCTGGGTTGCTGGCGCCGCTCCACCTTCCCACGTATTGAAAATGCCGTCGGGATTTCCGGACACTACTGCGTAATAGCGGACTCTCTTAGCCATCCATGCGTGCCTTGTGCTGACGAATAGCGCAGTCTATCTCAACCTTGCCGACGTCGATCTGCGGAGCTGCGCTACGGCACGCCAAGCTCTGCCAGATCGTGGCTGAAAATCTATTCAGCAGGACTCTCCTGCACACGCGCGTCGGAATATCGGCTGGTGTATTGGAGCAGAATGCTGAGCTTTTCCCCACGCACACGGTCTGGGGAGTTGAAGTGCTTCTCCTGGTAGTCGGACGTGCCAAATACTCGAAAATGCTCATCAGGTAGCAGTAAGGGCGCGTAGACGAAATCCTTACGTTGACCACACTCTTCAGGCAGCGGGATCACAAGCTGGTACTGGAAATTCCCGTACTGGCATATGAATTGGTACCGGTATGCCGAGTCTTTGAACGCCTCCTTCACCTTGGCAACGATGCACATGATCTTGTTCGGATTGACGCCTCCGCTAATCCCCCACTCGATGATCGGCACCGACCCACTCAAGCCAGGCTTGTGATCCTTGCTCAGAAGCCAGGGCTTCAGGTAATTGAATTGGCGATGGTCATCATCTGGCATCATGGCCAATGCCATTTTGATGAGCATCTTGTGAATGGCGGTCGGGTAGTAGGGTTGACGCATCAAGGGGACCCCCGGTGTCAGGATAGTTGTCGCCTCACCAGACTTACCTGAAACCATACCCCGGGGGCGGCAAGAGAGCCGTTGTGCCGTACTATTCCTCTGAGCGCAAAACCGAACTGCTCAAGATGCTGGGCCCTCCACTCAACCTGACGATGGCCGAAGTCGCCAGGCGCGAGGGCGTTACTGAAATGTCGCTGTATACCTGGCGCAAACGAGCCAGTGCCGAAGGATGTGTGGTGGTGACCGATCCCAAACACCCGACCGAGAGTTGGTCGGCAGAAATGAAATTCGCGGCTGTCGCCGAATGTGCCAGCTTGTCCGAGATTGAACTGGGTGAATACTGCCGCCGCAAAGGCTTATATCCCGAGCAGATTGCTGCCTGGCGGCAAGCCTTCCTGAGTGGGATGGCCTCTCAAAAAGCGCAGCCCAAGGTCGATCGGGAGCAGGCCCGCCAAGATCAGAAACGCATCAAGCAGCTTGAGCGCGAACTGCGCCGCAAGGATAAGGCGCTGGCTGAAACAGCCGCGTTACTGGTGCTGCGAAAAAAGCTCAACGACTACTGGGGAGTAGACGACGAGGACAATTGACCGCTCTGCCGGAACGGCAACTGCTAGTGGCGTGGCTGACAGAAGCGATCAATGCCGGCGCTCGAAAATCGGTGGCGTGCCAAGAAGTTGGATTGACGCTCAGAACGTTGCAGCGCTGGACTGAAACCCAGGAAATACTGGCGGATGCTCGCACTACCACCGCTCGTGCAGCCCCGGCCAATGCGCTGGACGAGCATGAACGGAAAGTAATTCTCAACCTGTGCAACAGCGCCGAATATGCTCACTTGCCACCCAGCCAGATCGTGCCGAGGCTGGCCGATAGGCAGATCTACGTAGGCTCGGAGTCAACGTTCTATCGTGTGCTTCGAGCTGCCGGGCAGAGGCAGCACCGAGGACGCGCTCAGCGCCCTGGACGTAATGCCGAGCCAACAACGCATGCGGCTCATGCGCCGAATCGTGTGTGGTCGTGGGATATCACGTACCTGCCGTCTTCGGTGCGTGGAAAGTACTACTACCTGTACCTGATCGAGGATATTTACAGCCGCAAGAGCGTCGGCTGGGAGGTGCATGAGGATGAGGACGGCGCCAAGGCCGCAGTGTTGCTGCAAAGGAGCGTGATCAGCGAACAATGCCTGAGAGAGCCCTTGGTACTGCACTCGGACAACGGCGCGCCAATGAAGTCGACCACTTTGCTGAGCAAGATGTATGAGTTAGGCATTACGCCATCGAGGGGCAGGCCGCGTGTCAGCAATGACAATCCGTATTCGGAGGCTCTTTTTAGAACGCTGAAGTACTGTCCGCAATGGCCGGCCAAGGGTTTCGAGACCCTGGATGCTGCAAGATGTTGGGTGCGTGATTTTATCCGTTGGTACAACCACGAACACCGGCACAGCCGGATCCGCTTCGTCACACCGGCAGAGCGTCATCGTGGTCAGGATAGGCAAATCCTTGCCCTGCGCCATGAGCTGTATGAGCAGGCTCGATGCAGGAATCCAGAGCGATGGTCAGGACGCACCCGTAACTGGGAGCCAATTGGGACGGTGCTGTTGAACCCTGATCGGGATCAACAGCACGAGAAGCAAGCTGCATAGCTGGATGGTTGACGCGACAACTACCTTGAAAAACGCCGCTATATGAGCATTTAGGTAAATATTGGCTGCTTTACGGTTTGGGCCGACGGTTCAGGCCTGGCGAGGGCTCTAGCACCGCCGGGCTTTCAGGGCGGAGCCTTTTGCTTTTTGCTGGTTGAATGATTTTGGAGTGCGTTGAAGGCACTGATGGCGCCGATTCGAGGCAGCCGCTGAGCGTCAGAATTTTTCCACTCATTTCGTTGAATGATCAGGCCGAATCAGGGCGTTCGGTGTTCTGAGGCGCCCGGAATACAGGGGCTTGAGGGTGTTGGAGGGGGACTTTCCACTCAAAACGCGATTGGCGCAGCAACGGGTTTTGTGAAAATCTCAACGGGGGTTAGTGGAAACGGACAACAGCAGAAGCACAAGCGGTAGAAACATTATTTAACAAGTGGGCGATGTCAGATGTTCATAAGCAGTTCCCGAGTCTGAGATTACAGGCTAAATACTCTACAGATTAAGGCAACTGTTCATAGATTGGTGTTCATAGATTCAGTTTCCCCGCGGTCCTCAGTTGTCTCACCCCCGACCTCTAACCGTCCCAGTCCAAAATGTAATGGATAATTGTTTTCAAAAAAAACTGAATCGCCCCTGGTTTTCTAGACACTCTCCAAGCTCAGGAAATAGCGTTTCTCATACTCTACTGGAGACAGCTGCATAGCACTGCTGTGTCGGCGTTTAGGGTTATAGAACATCTCGATGTAATCGAAAATATCACTTCGGGCTTCTTCACGGGTTGTGTAGATCTTTCGTCGGATTCGCTCTCGCTTCAAAAGCTGGAAAAAGCTCTCGGCTACAGCATTGTCGTGGCAGTTTCCCCGCCGGCTCATGCTGCTGATTACATTGTTGGCCTTCAAAAAGCTTTTCCAATCCGAGCTACTGAACTGACTGCCTTGATCTGAGTGAATCATAACTTGCTGCTGAGGCTTGCGTCGCCAAACAGCCATCAACATCGCGTCGATAGCCAGGTCGCTGCACATCCTTGGCTTCATTGACCAACCAATTACTTGGCGTGAGAACAGATCCAGCACTACCGCGAGGTAGAGCCACCCTTCATAGGTGCGGATGTAAGTGATATCTGTCACCCAGACCTTGTTCGGCTCACTTACCTTGAACTGCCGCGCGAGGTGGTTGGGCGAGGCCACTGTTGGTTTTCCACCATAGAACCCTGGACGCCGCCGATAGCCCGTTTGAGAACGCAGCCCCTCCGCCTGCATCAAGCGCCTGACTCGATTTCGGCCGCATTCCTCTCCCAGCTCACGCAGGTCATCGTGAATTTTGCGGTAGCCGTATACACCTCCGCTTTCCAGCCAAGCGTGTTTGATCAAGCCAAGCAGACGTTGATCTTCTTTTGCTCGGGCAGATTGAGGCTCGGCCAGCCAGGCGTAATAGCCGCTGGGGTGCACCTTGAGGGTTTGGCAAAGGCGCCGCACCGGGTAATCAGTCGAGTGCTTCTTGATGAAGGCGTACTTCAGCCGCACTCCTTGGCAAAGTACGCGGCGGCCTTTTTTAAGATGTCTCGCTCTTCCGTCACGCGCTTGAGTTCAGCGCGTAGCTTGCGCAGTTCGGCCTGCTGATCGTCGTCTTGCTGACGCTGCTCTTGGGGCTTGCTGTAGACCTTGATCCAGGCGTAAAGACTGTGCACGGACATGCCCAGGCGCTGGGCGACATCGGCGACAGGTTTGCCTTTCTCGGTCACTTGCTTGACCGCTTCGATCTTGAATTCTTCGGGGTAACGCTGACGACTCATGGCACCTCCTATTTGGGCCTCATTATGAGGCTTGGAGGTGTCTACGAAACCAGGGGCGATTCAAACATGCTTTGGGATCTGGTTGGAAATCGGGTAGAACCTGACAGGCTCAGAATTGAACAGTGTGGTTTGTCCCGGAGGTCATTGCTCATGCAACCTTCTAATAGCCTCAGTTGTAATGCTCGGAGGTCTCTAGGGACGCGGGAGTCGGTTCACAGCCCTTGAAGCCAGTAGGGGTTTACATCTGTAGTGGTCAACCATTCCCGGACACGGAATTGAGTTTTTCCTCAGCAACCGTCGGCGGCACAGAACCGTTGTACTGATGTGGCCGTGTCCAGTTATATCGCTGCATGAGTGCCTGATCCTTGAGCTTTATGATCTGCGCATGCCAGATCACCGCAGCAGCGATTTCCGGACGTATAACCTTGGAGGGACGGGCGGGAATCTTGTGTGCGGCAAGCCAGTAGAGGCAATGTCGCCTTGCAGGTCATCCAGGCTTGCTGAGGTGTTTGATCATGCTCTGCAACATACCAATAACACCGTGCCTGTGAGGTTCCCGAGAGTCAATTCGAGCGAAATCAAGGTTGGACACAGTAGGACCAGCGCTGACGCCTGATCGCACCATTCAGCGGGAGAGGAGAAGCACAGGCGAAAAAGGCTGGCGCAATGCCATCCCCAGGCTATAGGCTTATGCCCGCACTACACTCTCGGAAGAAAGGCATGACTCAGACCTGCACTGAGATTCGTCGACAGCTCTGGTACTTGGGGAACCTTGCAGTGGGGCAGGGTTATGAGAATCATCCACGCGATGGAGCACCTTTACGCCGCCTAGCGGAGAAAGTCGGTATTCTGAGTGAAAGCTTCGTCAGGTCCACGGGCACCAAGCACATCACTGCCCAGCAGTACCTGATGCCGTTCCCAGTCATATTTGACGTTATTCTGACCAAGGCATCGCAGAGCGCGCCCGATAGAAGCTGGAGTTTAATATTCCCAGGAATGCACTGACATCCCTTTTCAGGTGCACAGTGTATGAACCATCGCATGCGTCATGAATAAATTTCGATATTCAATGCAGCATGACAGTGAGCAGGAAGCCGTAGATGTCACAGGGCAACATCATTATCGCGGGCGTTAATCCGAGGGAGGCGAACCTCAAGCGAAAACTCCGTGAACACTTGCATACTCTGGGCTTCACCAGAACTGATGAGGGTGCCTTGCGAGCGCCCGGCAATGACAAGGATGCGATCCGGGTGTTGCATGGAGCTCAACGGGAGGAGCGCCTCATCGCCAGCAGCAACTTTGTAGCTCGAGCGGGTGCGAAACTGATGCAATATTTCGCCTCAGGTACCGAGGTGATTCCCAAGAAAATTTCCCCTGCCCTGGAGCGGGTTTCGTCGGGCACCTGGCAGAGCGACTTATTCCGTCTGGCATCGCTTTCGTGGTCCGTCCCGGTGTCCAGCGGCTTCGGCAGGCGGTTGCGCTATCTGGTGTGGGATCAATCCAATGGCAAGCTAATGGGCATCATTGCCGTGGGTGATCCAGTGTTTAACCTAGGTGTGCGGGACAAATTCATCGGCTGGAACTCGCATGATCGAGGCGCGCGCTTAGTCAACATCATGGATGCCTACGTCCTCGGAGCGCTCCCTCCTTACAACTCCTTGCTCTGCGGCAAACTGATCGCTTGCCTGCTTCGAAGTCGTGATCTTTACAACGACTTCGCCCATGCCTACGGAGCCACCACGGGCATAATCTCTCAGGAGGAGAAGCGGGCGCGCCTGATGGCCGTCATCACCACGTCTTCGATGGGCCGTTCCTCGGTATACAACCGTCTAAAAATCAATGGCACAGAGTACCTTAAATCAATCGGCTACACCGGCGGCTGGGGACACTTCCATATTCCTGATTGGTTGTTCCTGGAACTGCGTGACTATCTGCGCCACATTGATCACACCTATGCTGATCATCACGCGTACGGCCAAGGGCCGAATTGGCGATTGCGCACCACCCGCGCAGCCCTGAAGGCGCTGGGTTTCAAGGATGACCTGATGCGTCACGGCATCCAACGCGAAGTCTTTATCTGCCAACTGGCAACCAATGCGACGAAGATCCTACAAACAGGCAAGGGTAAGCCGGATATCCGGTCTCTTCAGACAGTGAAGCAAATCGCAGATCAGGCGCTGGATCGCTGGGTGATCCAACGGGCCGCTAACGTCCCCGATTACCGGCGGTGGCGGTCATCGGACCTAATTTCTTTGTTTGGTAGCCAAGCACAATTGCTGCGCCCCGAGTTCCAGTTGAATAACGAGAAGGCGAAAGCTTTCGGACACTAAGGGATGCAAGGAGGCAGGCCTTGGATTACGCCGTCAATACGTTAACAAACCAGGTTGAGTCAGCAGAGCAGGCCACACGCAAGGGACGTTATGTGTGCCCGATCTGTCGCGCAAAGGTATTACATCGGGCTGGGATCAAGCAGAAAAAGTGCTTTGCTCATTGGCCAGGTTTCGGCTCGGCACAGTGCGATAATTTTGTGCCAGGCCTGCACGGTCAGCATGGAGCCGGGCTCGCATTGTCGGCGCGGCCCATGCGTAGTATGGAACTACGGCTGAAAATTGAGAGAGGGAGAAACCGCGCTGCCTGGTATCTGGAACTAACACTACCGTCTTGTCGGCCCTGCGACGCGAGTTTCACCCTGGACGTAGGCAATGGGATTCTTCAAGAGATTGACATGCGCGGAATGCCGAACGGCCGCCGCGTGACTGCGGAACTTTCGCAAGAGAGTTTTCGCATCGTGTCGTTCCAAGGCACCCCCGATCGGCATTTTACCGATGGTGTAGAGCGCACCTGTCACGGATTGCCCACCTTCGGGGCCGCAGTATTTACGGCCTTGGCAGGGGACAGAACGCCGGGCTTTCCCAGAGCCCAGGAGCTCAGAACGGACGGTAGCTACGCTCTGTTGTGGAAGGCACCGGAGAACCTGAATTTTCCAGAGGAACTGGTTCCTGATAAATTTCACAGTCGTGAGGGTTGGAACCTAGCTCTTATTACGGTGCCCACGTCACCTTCCGATGCCTGTGCAGAATGGCTGGAGTCCTTGACCGGCTTGACCATCAATGGGGCCGTGCCAAGTATTTCAATCGCTTGGCCGTTCTTGACCCAGAGTTCCAGTTTAAATTCCGCCGAATGCGTTGCCTCGACCGCAATCATCCTCACAGCCCGAGGAATGCCGGTAGGGCAGACCGCTAACGGGCCAACCATGTTACTGCTGAGCGGGCAGAATCGGCTTTCGGCAACAGGAGTGGATCGAGATCCGGCACTATTTGCCTTGATACCTGACAGCCGTCAGCAGTTCCACGTGGCCAACGCTGGTACGTCGGAGATTGAAAAATACGTATCGACGACCTTCAACGTCGACGCTGCGATCGATTTGCCTGGGGTGGAGGTGGCTTTCACTAACACCGCCGGCGTGCGCTTGGTCGTGCCCTTCGAAGGAGCCCGATGCAAGGAATGTATCGCCTTGGCCAGGCTCAATCAGATGAGACTGGAATACCTGTCAATACCTCCTGGTGCGTCGGGCTCTGTTTACCTCGAACGCGCTGCCACTGGCCTCAAGTACGAGCTGGCAGCAAGTGATCTGAGCGCGCCTCACAACCAGCATCAGCGCTTGTTTACGCCAGAACTACAAGCGATCGTTATTGACGGTTTGATTGATGCTGCATGCCACGTCGACCTCGACCTAGGCGGCTTCGGCAGGCTGCGTTTACGTGGTAGCGCACAGTGCCCGTCGGACATCGCTGTGCCATGTCTCGGGCCATCTATACGCTTGCGGCTGCGCAGCTTTATGACGCAATTGCAGTGCTCTGCGCCGGCCCACATTGACGCCGACGATGTCCAGTTGGTTTACGCGTTCGGCGCCCTCCAACCACAACCTCCGCTAATTCCGCATTACCGTGCCTTGATCAAGGACGTTATCGCCTGCGGTTTTGAGGTCAAATCTTCAGGAAAAAGTGTCTCGCCATGAGTTACTACTACAGCCAGGAGGCCAGAGTTCGGATCTCGGCGTTCGACCAGCAGTCCCTTACCGAGTTTATTGAGGAAGTACCGCATAGCTATCGAAAATCCTGCTATGACCGGATGACCGCCATTGACGGTTTTCGCAGCGGGACACCCACTGACTTCAAAGCCAAGCAAAAGCGACTCATCAGTCATCTATTGCATCCACTGGGTGGCCAGAAGAGTGAAGCCGATTGGAAGGCCTTCGCCAACTTCTGGGTAGAGTGGGCGAGAAATCATCTGCACAAAGATTTCCCCGCAGGTGACAAATTGCCGCCCGCTAATGATGCGGGCCCGCTTTTTCTGGCGAAGCTCGTTGAACGTTTCCCGGATGCCCCACGCGAGACGGTAGAGCGCTTGATCGCGTTTAGTGGGTTCGCTGACCACGCCGACACTCAGACAGAACTGAGCAAATTCCGCACTGCGGCCATAGTGGCGCGTGATCGACTGTTTGAAGCCTTGCCGGATCGCGTCGGCACTCTAGAGGACAGCGTTGAGAGCCTTGAAGCGACAGATGATGCTTTTGTCGAACAGCTCAATGCACTGCGCTTGAAGGATGACAACCTAGCTGGAGAACTGCGTGACATCAGGGAGCGCGCCACTGAGTCGACGCGCGACCTCGCCGAACTTCGCGCACTGACAGAACGCCTCCTTGCCGCGGATGAGCAGTTGGTATCGACCGTCCGCGCATTGGAAGAGAACGCCATGCGCGCCGGTGCTTCCGACGAAGCAGCCCAAGACGACATCCGTTCCTTGAGCGAAGCAGTGAAGGTGCTGTCTGAGCGGTCAGGTGCTTGGGATGAGATGACGGCACACCTCAGTGCGATCGAAAACCGGCTAAAGCCTATCACTGCACGCGAAACGGCTTGGGTAGAGACCACAGAAGCTGTAGCGCGGCTGTCAGAACGCCTGGAAACTTTGCAAAGTAGCGTTGGTACAGTAAGGAGCGAGTCACCCCCTACGTCGCAGGTTCGTCTGTTTGAAGCAGAGCCTCAGGGGCCACTTGTCGAGATCCTAAGCGTGGAGACTGCGTGCGATTTGATCTCCACCAACCTACAAGCATGCGGTTTCGTCAAAGGGACAGCACTGACCGTTGCACGTCAAATCATAGCCGCGCTTGCCGCCGGTCAGTTGATCCAATTTACCGGGTCGTTGGCGGACGTGGTCGCTGACGCACTGGCTGCGGCCGTGGGTGGATCAAGCTACCACGAGTGGCGCATCCCTGTCGGCCTTGTCTCGGATGAGGCAGCGGCGGAATGCCTGGAAATAGTGGGAGAGACCTCAGGCTGCCTAGCCCTGAAAGGCGCAAATCGCTCCGCCTTTGAAGTCTATGGCTCAGCCATTCGCGAGGTGATTACCCGCCGTCAACTAGCGATGTCCGTCTACCCCCGACTTGCGCTGGTCGCCTCGTGGGCCCAGGGACCCGCAGCATTTCCAGGCGGTGGCACACTTGCCGAACTCGGCCCGGTTTTTGATACCGATGTGCTTCCCATGCGTGGCGTAACTTCCCGATTGATCAATGTGAAGTATGGTCATCTCGCGCAAGAGTCATGGGACCAACTTGAGGGCTTCGACAGCGGCATGTCCGGTGCTCTCGTGGCGGAGTTGGAGGAACTGCTGAAAGAGGCGGGCTTTCAGCCGGGCAACCTTTGGAGAAGATGCGCCGAACGAGCCTATCTGCGCTTACGGACTGCTGCAGGAAGCAGCGAGGAAGGGGACCTGTATGCTCTTTTAACGGCATGGGCACTGCCTTGGGCAAAGAGTACAGGCGGTCCGGTCGACGATTTAGCCCGCCTGGCAGAGCAGGTCATGGCTCAACACCAGGCTGAAACTTCGCATCTCGAGGGGGCCTAGATGAGATGGCAAGCACTGTCCCGGCACGAGGCACAAAGCATCTTGGCCAATGGCCTAAGTTGCACCACCCAAGGCGAAGGTCTGCGGATCGCCGCTATCGCGGAATGTCTCCGTGCTGCCTGCTTCCTACGCGCGATGCCTACCGAAAATCGGGGCGCGTGGACACCTGTGGCTTCACTCAGCCTGACCAGCCTGACCCGAAAACATCTTGGGCCAATTTGGCCAGGGATGCTGGATGACACGGAGGCCAAACCTGGCGTACTGAGCATTCTCGACAGCCTAGAGCAGATCGGCGATTTGGTTCGGGTTGAAAAAGGATGGTTGCCTCCTCCTCCACGAGCGATCAGGTCTCAGGACGGCTACGCGGTCGTACTGGGTGGCGGACCCTCACCGCGTTTCCCGCGAAGCGTTAAGGCTAGGGCACTCGGGCGAGTGCGGGTGATACCGACGTCACTCTGTGCGGGATGGCTGGATATGGGCGACCCGAGTGACTGGATCGGTGCGCCTCTTGAGGGATTGGCAACCTGGTCTTCTAACTTTCTCATGCAAGCGTCCAGACGTTTTACCTCTTGTCCAACGGATGTCGCGCCTGTATCCGCGTATGTGCAGGGACGTTGGTCTGAGCTGGTAAGTCAGCCCAGTAACTCCGGACACTTCCTGGCCAAGTGTCGAACCGAGAACATAGTGAGTTATTTCATAGGCAAGTTTCACTGCGGTCGGCTTGAACAGTTGACATCCATCGAGGCATCTGACGCACGTCGCCTGCGCTTCTATCTGGATCTCGAAGCGGGCCGGCCTTGTAAGATGCAAATAGAAAGCTCCCCACGGTTTGTGACCTTGCGATCGTATCGCCGGCTTCCGCCTGAGCAGGAGAAGGCACTGCTGCTCGGCTGGGAATTACCTAGAACCGAGAGTGATCATGCCGGGTTGAAAATCCATGTAATACCAGTCGAAACATTCCCCATTGTGCGCTGTGCGCTTGAGGGATTAGGCATTGTTTTGGTCGAGCGCGGCGGCGCACAAGGAAGGATCTAATGAACAACACGTCCATGGCAGAGGCTGTCGGGGTGCACGAGACCGCGAAAAGTCTCACCGAAAGCTTGCGGCAGTATATCGAGGCGCAATATCACATCCGGGATGAAGGACTGGTCAGGGAGCGCCACGCGCTTTTGCAAGCCAATGCTACCATCGCCCAGACCCCCTACGTGGAGGCCACGCAAGTCTATAAAACAGGTGAAGCTTATCAGCACTTGGCCATCCCGCCGGCGGCTGCTTCAGTGTTGAACGACTTGTCCGGGATGGGCTTGGGACTCTATCCCCGCCCCTATGAACATCAGGCGCAGGCCTTGAGCGCATTCTTGGGTGATGAGTCGGCGGACTTAGTCATCGCGACTGGTACGGGCTCAGGAAAAACCGAAAGTTTTCTCATGCCAGTGATTGGCTCCCTGGCAATCGAGGGAGCAGAGCGGCCAAAGTCCGCATCAATGCCCGGGTGCAGGGCCATGCTCTTGTATCCCATGAACGCACTAGTCAATGACCAATTGGCGCGAATTCGTCGCATTTTTGGCAACGCCGACGCAGCGGGTATCTTGCAGCAGGGCCGGACATTGCCAATTCGCTTTGGCAGTTATACCGGGCGCACGCCTTACCCGGGCAAGCGGGAAAGTAGCCGCGATGAACGCTTCATCAAGCCGCTGTTCGAGCAATTCTACAAAAGGGTCGCCAACGTCCCGGCAGTCCAGGGCGAGTTGGCTAGGATCGGCCGCTGGCCGAGCAAAGATCTCGTGGGCTTTTATGCCGATGACTCGGTGCAGACCAAGACCTATTCGTCGGGTAAGCGGCAAGGCAAACAGTTCATTTCCAAAAACTGGAAAGGGCGACTCCTCACGCAGCCTGGTGACCGTGAGTTGATGACGCGTGACGAAATGCAGGTGCGCTGCCCCGAACTGCTAATCACCAACTATTCAATGCTCGAATATATGCTAATGCGTCCCATCGAGCGGGACATCTTCGAACAGACCAAGGACTGGTTGAAAAGTGATGTTCGCAACGAGTTCATTCTGGTACTCGATGAAGCACACATGTACCGCGGAGCGGGTGGGGCAGAGGTCGCGCTGCTGATTCGTCGACTCTGCGCCCGCTTGGACATCCCACGCGAGCGTATGCGCTGCATTCTGACCAGTGCGAGTCTGGGCAGCGAGGAGGCTGCAGCGTACAACGGTGAGCGGTTTGCCCGCGACTTGACCGGTTTACAAGAAAGCTCGCCGCGTCGACTTCGCGTCATTCAAGGTACCCATGAACTCCGGCCCGGTGACCGCAGCATCACCGATGCGCAAATGCAAGCGCTGGCCTCTTTGGATCTGCCTGCGTTTCAGCGCGCGGCAAACGACTTGTCATCAGCGATGCGTGCGCTGAATGACCTGGCTCGAGCACTCGGCTGGGACTCGTTCCAAGGCTCGGATCACGCCGGGCTGCGGAACTGGCTGTTCGAGAACCTCACTGAGTTTGGCCCCTTGGAGAGGCTGATCGAGCTGGTCTCAGGCAAAGCCGAAAAGCTTGATGACCTCGGCGAAAAACTCTTCGGTAGGACGCAGGACAACAGCCCAGAAAAGGCCACCGATGCGTTGCTGGCGCTGGGAAGCTACGCCCAACGACGTGCGGATGGCCGGGTTTTATTACCGACGCGGCTCCACCTGTTTCACCGCGGCTTGCCGGGACTCTATGCATGCATTGATCCTGATTGCTCCAGTCGTCACGGTAAACACGAGGGCTCAACTGTCCTGGGAAGCCTGCGCACCAAGCCCTCGACGCAATGCAACTGCGAGTCCAAAGGTCGAGTGTTTGAATTTCTGACCCATCGTGATTGCGGTGCTGCCTTCGTGCGCGGCTACGTGAACGCAGCCATGGATTTCGTCTGGCACCAACCCAATGGCCCGTTCTCCGAAGCGGGTACGGCGGCGTTGATGCCAGTGGATATTTTTGTTGAGGAAACGACGCACCCGCGAAGCCGTCACCGCGACAAATGGCTGCATATTTCGACGGGCATCATGAGCTCGACCAGCCAGGAAGGGGTCGAGGGGTTTCGCAGGGTGCGAGTGCCGGACAAAACGCCAATAGGGGAACCAATTACCTTCGATAATTGCCCCGTCTGCACGCGAAGGATCCGCAATGGTAAAGATGAACCCTCAAAGATCATGGACCACGTGACCAAGGGGGAGGCACCGTTTACTACTCTGGTTCGAACCCAGATGGCCAGGCAGCCAGAGAGCAGGGTCGTGGATGCCCGCCACCCGAACGGTGGGCGCAAGGTCCTTATCTTTTCGGACGGCCGGCAGAAAGCGGCTCGTCTGGCACGAGACATTCCTCGCGACATCGAATTGGACGTCTTCCGGCAAGCGATTGCCTTGGCCTGCCAAAAACTGCGAGATATTTCGCGGGAACCGCGGCCTACGCAAGTGCTTTACACAGGTTTTCTAGCAGTTCTCAGCGAGTTTGACCTGCCGCTGTTTGATGGCGTTGACGCGCGCAAGGTCGCCGACGCGATTGCACTGTACAAACGCGATTGCGACTCTGATTTGGAAGAGGCACTACAACAAAACGGTCTGCCTCCAGAGTTGCCAGCACGCTATCGCATCGCTTTGCTCAAGCTGCTGTGCAGTAGCTACTACTCATTGACTGGGACCACCATTGGCTACGTCGAGCCAGTCACCACCAAGCTGAGGAAAATCAAACAAGATCTCGTTGCGGCGGGTGTAACAATCGCGGACCAGGACCTGCGAGCACTGGCCATCGGCTGGATAGAAATGCTGCTGCAGGACTTTGCGTTTGACAAATCGATTGATCGTATCCTGCGTATCAAAGCGGCGGGATATGGAAAACCATCGTGGAGCAGCAACGGTAAGTTTGACAAAGCGCTGAGAGAGGCACTCGCCACCCATCTGCCCGGTCACTTGGCAACACTAGAGGTCATCGAAGCGACGCTGCGTAATCACTTGGCCGACGAGGAAAACGGCGGCTGGTTCCTGTCGCCTAACTCACTTAACTTAGTGGTGAACCTCGATCACGTCTGGGCGCAATGCGGCCAGTGCACGGCCGTCACACCGCTCGCATTATCAGGCAAAATTTGCCTGGCGTGCGGGAGTGATCGTGCCACGCTTGTGGATCCTGCCATGAGTGAATATCTAACCGCCCGCAAGGGACTCTGGCGCGAACCGGTATGGGAGGCATTGCAGCCAGGTGCGAGGCTCTCCAATCTCAACGTGGAAGAGCACACGGCACAGTTGTCGAATCGTGATCGAAACAAAGTGCATGCGACCACGGAGCTTTATGAACTGCGTTTCCAGGATGTGCTGATCGATGCTAGCGACCGCCCGATCGATGTGCTCAGTTGCACGACGACCATGGAAGTAGGCGTCGACATCGGTTCATTGGTAGCGGTTGCTCTGCGCAACGTGCCTCCTCAACGAGAAAACTATCAGCAACGCGCTGGGCGGGCGGGGCGCCGAGGTGCATCCGTTTCCACGGTAGTGACCTATTCACAAAACGGCCCGCACGACAGTCACTATTTCCTGAACCCCCGGTACATAGTGGCCGGACCACCTCGCACGCCCGAGATCAAGGTGGATAACGCCAAGATTGCTCGTCGTCACGTCCACGCCTATTTGTTCCAGACGTTCTTCCATGAAGTCATGGCCAAGAATCCGGTACTGCCATCATCCAAGACGGCATTGCTGCAAAAGGCACTGGGTGCGACCCATGATTTCTTTTTTGGCGGTAACGATTCCGGGCTTAATCTCGAGCAGTTCAAGGCATGGATCACGAGTAACGTGCTTCAGGACAATGGCCCTTTAAAAAGGTCCGTGCTGGCATGGCTCCCGCCGAGTCTCGATACGCAAGGGGTCACCTTGATGGAGTGGCTCGAAGAGACCGTTCATGGTTTGATGCAGAGGTTGCATGAGCTAGCGGCGCAGCTACCGCAACAGGCGTTAAGTCAAGCCGACGAGAGCGAAGTGCAAGAGGTAGATGAGGTCAATGACGATGACAGCAATGCATCCGACGCTGAAATTGAGCAAAAGGAATTGCTGGAGTTTCTTTTCCACCACGGCTTACTGCCTACCTATGCGTTTCCAACGAATTTGTGCAGCTTCTTGGTGGAGAGCATGGCCAAGGTAAATGGCAGGTTGGAAATTCAGACTGTCCAACGTCCGCAGCAGTCGATCAGCAAAGCCTTGAGTGAATATGCCCCAGGACGGCTCATCGTGATCGATCGACATACTTATCGATCCGGTGGGGTCTTCGCCGACCTGCCAGGGAATGTGGTCAATCGCGCGGCACCTCTGTTCAAAAATGCCAAGCGCCATGTTCATTGCAAAACCTGCACTTTCGTCCGCAACCCCAATATGCCATCCGACCCCAAAGATCCATGTCCGGTATGCGGCGGCGTGCTTGCCACAGAGATGATGATCTTGCCGGAGGTGTTCGGCCCGGAAAAAGCTGAAGACTTGCCTGAAAACGATCGAGAGCAGGAAATTACCTTCGCAACGATGGCGCAATTTCCGCAGCCTGTTAATCCTGATGAGTTATTCTTTCACCCCTGTGGGCCGAAGGCGAGTTTCACCCATGCAGTTGACCAGACGCTGGTGACAGTCAACCGGGGCATAGAGGGGGCCGAATCTAGTGGCTTCCTAGTATGCGTTGAATGCGGCCACGCTTCTGTGTCTGACCGCAACGCTCATCTCGGCGCACATGACCGGCCTTACAAGTTGCTAGCTCCCAAAGGCACACCTGCACAGTGCTCCGGACGCTTTGAGCAAGTCCTCCTAGGTCATGATTTCAAGACTGACTTGCTACTGCTCAGATTGAAAATTGAAGCGCCGCTGGTTACGAATACGGCCGAGGTTGTGGTCCTGCAAATCCTTGAGGATGCTCTTCACTCTATAGCTGAGGCGCTAAGGCTAGCGGCAAGCCGGCATCAACAATTGGATCTCGACCCCTCAGAGTTCGGGTCGGGCTTCAGGATCGATCCCGGAGTGCAGGGGGAGGCGCGTGTACTGGAAGTCTTCCTGTATGACACTCTTTCAGGAGGAGCTGGCTACGCAGAGATCGCAGCCCGCCACATCGTAGAGATCCTAGAGGCAACCCGCCAATTGTTAGAGAACTGCGACTGTGAAACGTCCTGCACCGAGTGCTTGAATCACTTCCATAATCAACACCTGCAGAGCCGTCTCAACAGGCATCTCGGAGCCACGCTATTGAAGTACGCCGTGGATGGCGTAGAGCCTGGCTGTGCGTCCTTAGAGGAGCAGTGGCAGACACTGTCGCAATTGCGCGCCAGCCTCGTACTCGACGGTTACCAGTGTAGGTTCGATGCGGTGGGATCAGTACCGATGATGGTGCAGCGCAATGGTCGAAGCCTTGCAGTCGGCTGCTTCCCTGGGCTTATTCACACGCCAGATTTCGTGCATGGTGTGGCGTCAGCGAAAGGCGTGGATGGCCATCTGGCCCTGAATGAGTATTTGCTCCGGTCAGATATGTCCGGTGCCCACCAAAGGATCAAGGAGTTGTTCGAGTAGCCAAACAGGGACTAAACCGCGCGTATAAAGCAAGGGCGAAGGCCCGTTGGCCGCACTAAGAGCGGCCAACGGGCTCGCAATTACCGAATATGCTGGCCTGGAAAAGTAATCAAGGCCAACCTCATTTGCGAGCAGACACGTGCGGTAGGTGGAAGGCTAGGGTGGGGCTGTCAAGCATTGAAAACAGACGGCAAGAAGACTCAGTTCATCAGCGCGAGATCAATCAGATTGGGCAGTACTGTCTCCGCGTGGCCTATCAGCATGATCTCGTTCGGGTTGTTCATTGATACATCTTTGCGTTGACGTATATGACCACTGCACCAGACGCCAACACGATATCTGGTAAGTCAGCAGCAGGCCTGTGGATCGCGCTGGATTTCGTAGATAGCTTGTTGCATTAAACCGAGGCCGAGTACGATCGCCCTGAGCAATCTGCGTCTGGCTTAAAACACAACAGCGATAAAAGGGTGATTACGAGGGAACGTCTTATGAGAGTTCAGAGCAACACATCAGTAAGGCAAAAGCCCGGTCGTTACCGGGCTTTGCAGATCCCTCTAGGGGAGATAAAGCTAAAGTGCCTCAAGGGCTACCAGCCAAACTCTACGAGCGGTTGGCGCACATGTCAACGCTTTGCGCGTGGGACGAAGTAGCCAGGATACGTGTACCGCAATGTGTAGTCGTCAGAGCTGAGGCAGTCCCGTCTAGTACTGCTGGCAGGTGACCATGCCGTAATCTGTAGTCGATATGAAGACCTCTAAGCTGACCTATCGGCTGTTTCTCAACGGTGCCATAACTGACTCAACGTCCAAACCGTTCATAAGGCAGTTGTGTGCTATGACTGACAGAGCCTCGAAAAGCTTGTCTCGCTGTCTTTCCAACGCAGCATTCTCCGCTTGAAGACTTGCAATACGCTCTTCGAGACTTCGGCGCCGGCGGGCACCATCCGGATCCCTCCCGCTTTCTCTCATTTGAACAATACGGGCGGCCTCAATTCTGTCTCCACGCTCACCTCCTAGCGTAGCTCGGCTTGTCAGGCCCAGTCGGCGCTGCACCTCCGGTCGGGAAATGGGAGCGAGCTCCACTCCTGAGCTAATCATCTGGGCGAGGAGAGCGTCTATTGCTTCGTCAAGAGTGCTGCCCCTCAATGTCTGTCGTCGCGCCATAGTTGTCCCTAGTCATCTGATACCGAACTGTGTCGTTTGTCCGAGTCCGCAACCGTGATTGGACGCCCATTTGGAAACACGCGTTGCACACCTCCACTGGTATCGCGTGCAAGGACAGATTTTAAATTGTTGAGCTTGTCTTCCTGGTCTGCTAGCCATACATCGCTGCCTGCCTCTCCGTTCCCTGCGTCTCGCATGATGGATATTACCTTCGTCAGATTCTTAGCTTGTTCTTCAAGGTTGACCCGCTCCGATGGAGTGCCCATCAGATGTAGATGCGAGCAGCCATTCCAGCACTGAAGATGCTTAGGGCAGGGTGACTGGGAGAAATCGTGGATACAACCTCCGAAAGGGGTCACATGCAGCGCCGTGGCGTGTACGGTGAGGAATGCTTCTGCAGTTATTGTCCCTTTATCTGATAGCAAAGCATGGTAACTGTCGGTCAAAGCGCCATGAATGCGCTTATCTCTTATGCCCGCATGTAGAAAGTCGATACGCTCGCGATGGCTATTGAACGCCAAGAACTCTTGATGGGTAGCGGTGTTTTCTTCAATGCTTGTGTGTTGGTAATAGACATTCTGGTCGAGGCGTTTTCGCCCCAGAGCCAGCGCCTGCTGAACATTGCTCATCCCAGTAAGATGGTAAATAGTATTTCGCCAATGGCGCGGTTGATGGCTAGTCAGCTTGATCGGTGTCCCATCAGCTTCAAATAATGAACGGCGCGAGAATATGGACGAGAATCGCGGATCCGCGCCGAGCGCTCGGTTAATGTCAACCAACATCACTCGTCGTGGGATGGCACGGAACACATTGGCCTCACGCCCCCCCAATCGAAATTGTCCTTCAAATGCGATGGCAAGTGTTTCACTCGTTTTTAGGACTATACGAAGCTTACCGCTGACATTTTCGGTAAGCGCGGCATGATCATGAAGTTTAGGGACCAGAAAACTCTCAATATCGCCGGCTAAGTAATGTCGCCTCCGCGCCTTGCTAGGATGGATTCCATTTCTTGAAAAGTACGCACTTAGGTTCCGAGACGCATCGCGATTCTGACTGAATCCAAGCCAGCTAAAAACTTCAGCTTCTGACATTTCCTTCTTGGGCGAGTAGTCCCAGAGCCGCCCTGGATGATCTTCTTGCCATTTAGCTATTTCGCGTTGTTCCTGGGTCAGTAACTTAAGTCGCTTGACTGCACGCCTAGCTAGAGGGACATCGCTTTCCGCAAACCAATGAATTCGGGATTGAAATTGCTTTTCCGCAAAGTACCTAATCCCGCATTCGACCAGAGGCTTGCCATGGGCGTCGACAACTACTTCTCCTGTCGTCCCTTTGATCGGCCTTTCGACCCAACAATCATAGGGTATTACTGCTACTTCATTACCTCGTTGTCCAGTCGCGATCAATAAATCGATCACGCGCAGCAGAATTTCTTCGCCGTCACTGAGTGGATTGTTCGAACATACGGCATATGCCTCCATCGCCTCACGAGAAGGTAATTTATCATCAGATTTACGCTGTTTTACCACTCGATCAGGATCGTACAATGAAATGTAATCGTGTCGGCGTTTTTCTGGCTTTATATCATGCTCAAAGTGGATGGCGATCTCGGTTAATTGCATATTATCAATCGTATCCGCTATTACTTGGAGGTGAGAGATCGCATCATAGAGATTCTTGTAGCTGCTCTCACGGAGAAATCCTACGACGCGATCAAAGTCTCCTCGCGTCAATTGTGTGGGGTCGGATACACCGCGCTCAAACAAGGGATTGTAGAGCCGGCGGACGGCAATATTGTATGCAGCCACCATCGAAAACTTCAGGCTCCGGGTGCGTTGTAAATACACAATCAGGGCCTTGTTAAAATCTTGGAAAACGAGAGGGAGTGGGCCCTTCGCCGGAGTTGGATAGCCCGTTTTTTCGAGTGCTTGCCGGTGCGTCTCGAAGGTGAGCGTATTTTGCTTTCCCCGTTGTGGTAACCAGCCTCCAACGCCCCATAACGATGACGCCCACGGTGTTGAAATCGGTAGCGAATGGAAAATCGCTTGTTCCTGTGTAACAAAACCTTCGAGGCGTTGACTTGCTCTAGACAGCGTCATCTGCAGCATCCTCATTTTGTCGCCGGCAGCGCTCGATCGTAGCGCTTACCGCTAGGATGGTTGTCTGATGCTGGGCGAGGGGCCGGTTGTGAATGAGGTCACCGGCCAGTTCTGCCATATCAATGAACCGTTGGGCCTCCCTCTGGAGCGCATCCTTTACCTGCTCATGGCGCCCGTCAGCAAAGGGGTGGAACTTCTTGCAGGTGTAGCACGCGTATATCGGGTTGTAGGGACAGTGGGTATGAACGGGCAGGGCGCAGGCACCAATATCGCCTATGTATTGCGTATCAATGACGCCGCGGACGGCTCTTTCAGGAGCTGTGTCGCGGCGTTGGACGATTTCCCCAGTTAATAAGCTGCGCATGATGCGTTGATAGACCGGGCTTTTACCTAGTGCTTTCTCTTTGACCCGGGCAATGTTGGGGGTGGCCGTTACGTAAGCACGCGCTGCAACCGTGCTGTTGTGTCCGAGCAGTTCGGCAATCATGTCCGCCGGAGTTCCCTGATCCGCCAAGCCTTGCCCGAGGTGATGACGCAACAACATGGTTACTTGACTCGGCCTATCTATCCCAGCTTCACGCAACTCGTGTTTGAGGCCTGAACCGATTTCAAGAACCGAGAGACGCCGTCCACAAGGATTGACGAATAATGGTTCACAGTCGCTACCAAAACGGCGTTGAATTTCTGAAACGTGCCGTGAGATTTTCTCGCCCAGGCGGGTGGTTATTTTGCGGGGGCGCCGCTCAGGCCTGCGCTGGCCGATCTTTTTGGCCATGGGGAGCCATAGAGTATAGTATGTCTCATGATCAGCACTTTCAATTAATTCAAAATCGGCAATGTCTAGCGAACGGAACTGGATGGATCTTGGTGCGAGTTCGAAACCCAAGTGAAGCGCCATATTAAGCTGGATTTCCTCCCAAGTGCAAAATGATAAATCTCGTCCGATGCGCTTTAGCAACCGAATTTCTTCATCGAGCTCTAAGCTAGACTGCGAGAGAAAAATCCTCGCATACGGATCAACCCGATCCGATCTTGCATCCTTGACTTTTAAGTAAGATCTTGTGTCGAACCCATTAATTCCTCTATCGTTTGCCCAACGATAAAACCCCCGAAATCCTACCAAAGCTCTTCTAGATTTTTTTAACTTTTCAAGAGCTGAGCTTAGCTCAGCGGATTCCCAAGGGAGCCCAGTCGCTAGGTTCGTATTAGATAAAGAGCGAAGGGAGTCTGCGAACATTGCCGCTGTTCGAGGCGCGTATTTCTCAAGTGCGTAGGCCATGAAGCCCTTCCCAATTTCGATGAGCTCTGAGTTCAATTGAAGCGCAGCCCAATCGATTGTCATTGCGAGCCCGCCGTCGTACCACGTCCACACCGGCAAACGGGTATCGACGTACTTTGGCTGATCATTGGTGCGAGTTCGAATCGCAACCAGAGCCGGGCCCTCGAATACGTAGGCCGAAAGAGAGGAGGAGGGTGATGCCTGTTTGGGATCGGCTGATTTAGGCACGACGAACCTCCTTAACTGTCAAGTCGGCCCCAAGCTGCCGAGGCACGCTGCGCGTTATGGCGGTTGGCCGACTCGGCTAGATAACGACTTGCATAACGACGTGGCATCGCCGAAGTCTCAGCCCAACCGCAGACTCGCCGCAGTTCGTCCGTGGCGCGCTCCAGGTCGTGCCCACGCTGCTCGACCAGGTAAGCCAAGAAACGGTCGGCGAAGGTGTGGCGAAAGTCATGCGCAGAAAGAGTAGGCAACAACCCCGGATGCGCCAGTTCAATGGTCAGAAACAGCCGATCGAGGACGTTAGACAATGCGCGAATCGACAGCGGGCGGCCTCTGTCAGAGATGAACAGATAGCGGTGCAGCAATTTCATTGGTTTGCCGTCACGTAGAGGACGCCGTTCGCTCTGGATGTAGTGCTCGTAGACCTCATACAACTGTGCAGAAATACCTACGGTTCGTCCGTGGGTTTTCAGCGCAGGCTCTTCAGCACGTGGGTCGGCGGGGTCATGTTCGCGGTCATTGATGGTGACATAGGCGTGCTGAGAACCCTTATTAATATCCGTGGTGTAGAGCTTCAAAAGCTCTCCACGACGCATGCCGGTTTCCAGCAACAATTCAATCATTAGCCAATTGCGCAACTGCAATCGCTTGGGAAACGGATTTCCCACAGCACCCGGACGAATCAGTGTGCGAACGATCTGGAGTTGGGGATCGGTCAGGCTGCGATAACGGGCATGGTCGGGACGAACATTGGTGATATGGCTGTCAAAGCGTCGCTCAATGACGTCGGCAACATCTGCAAATGCCACCTCGAGGTTAGCTTGAGTGGCTGAATTCTGACGAGCGCGCGGGATGTATCGTGTAACAGACCATGACAGATACTGCTTCAACTGCCGCAGGTACTGGTCACGGGTGTGCGGATCTATCGGTGGCAGAGATGCCGTTGCAGTTGTGCCGATTCGGGCGACCAGATTATCCGCCTGGCGACCGCTTTGGAGCCAGAGGGTGTAACCGTCCAGCAGTGCCAAAATCGTCTCGAAGTGACAGGCCATGATGGCCTCATCGATATCAAGCCCCCGGCTTTCGGCATAGGTGTAGAAAGCCTGGATCGCACGCAGGTGCGCTGCGACGGTGTTGTAGGCACGATGCTTGAATCTGAGCTGGACGTAGATAAATGGGACCAGCTTGGGCAAGGGCGCCGCTGAACCATCCTGCACAAGCACTGGCACGCGCTGGCCTGACGAGAAATGAGACTGAACCAGCTTCATTGGCAGACACCTCATTCAAGGTCTCGCCATGAACAAGAAATACATGGCCCGTTGCAAGACTAGTCATCCAAACCGGATTCGTCGAATCAGCACCTTACAAGGCTCATGAACATTTATCACATAGCCTGTCGTTTAACATAATACGCATTATGCGCATTTTTGTATGGGCAACCGGGGCCGTGGGTGAGCAGATTTGAAGCCGGACCTTGGCTCAATCAGTGAGCTGCAGCCCCGGCCTGGACCTCAGCGATGTAACGCAGCACAAATGGATCCTGCGAACCTCGCTCCTTGTAATAGATAACCACGTTGCCCAGCGTTCACCGCAGCAGCCTCATCAGCGCCGGATCGGAAAATTTCCTTCCCGGTACCGCTTAAACGAATCTGGCCAGGGCCTGAGTCTGACGAATGACTGCAGGTGCTGGTGAGCCGCTTTGAGTGCGTCGGCGTCAAGCGTGCAGGTTTCACCAGATGTACCTTGATGCTGATCCGGCAGGAAATGAAGCTTTTGTGCAAGATTTCCATGCCGATCGCCGCATTGACCATAGCGAACAGCTTCGGAATGCTCATTTACAACCCGTAAAGTCGAGCGCGACTCCGACCTTTCCTCGGCTGTTTTCGCCTTGCCTGACCTTCGTCTCAAGACTTTTCATTGGGCACTTTCAAGTACCTATCCTGGAAAGTGGCTCATTAAACAGGCTGCGTGGGTTCCCTATGCAACCGGCGATAGCTCACCCGTGAACGCTAGTCGGCGACACTGAGCGTTAGCGATCACGAGAGAGATACCCTACTCTGACTTATATGAATTTAAGGAATAACTACGCTAAATAGTCATTTTGTTGAGTTATATAAACTACTCCTTCTATCTTTCCCTTTAGCAACTATCATTGCCACTGCAAAACCGGCCATCCCGTCGCATCAGCATGCGCCTGCAACACAGGATCAGGATTGACCGTATGCGGCTTGGCAACCAGCGATAGCAACGGCAGGTCATTGCGCGAATCCGAGTAGAAGTAAGCGCCTTCCAACCCTTCACCCTGCTCCTGCAGCCAGGTCTGAAGTCGCGCCACTTTGCCTTCCCGGTAGGTCAATATCCCGCGGGTATTGCCGGTATAAGCGCCCTGGTGGTGTTCAAGGTCAATCGCCAGTACTTCTTCTACACCCAACTGCTTGGCGATACGGCTCACCAAAAAGTGCGCCGACGCTGAAATGATCAGCAGACGGTCGCCCTCTTCGCGATGTCGCGCGAGGCAGGCAATGGCGTCCTCATGTATGCGCGGGGTGATGACGTCTTCCACGAAGGGATCAACTGCCTGGGCCACCTCCTCTATCGTGCGGCCCACCAGGGGCGAGAGACTGAAGGTCATATAGGCCTCCATGGCCAACTTGCCTTGCGCATAGAGCGCCATGAGTTCACGGTCGCGCTCGATGAAGCTCGGCCCGTCGACCCAACCGAGCGCGGCCATATGGCCGCTCCACAAGCTGGCACAGTCGCCATCGATAAGAGTGTCGTCCAGGTCAAACAGTGCGAGGGCCATCGGCCACCTCCAGGGTGCAGTGTCGAGTGGCGAAGGCCTTTTCAACCTTCGCCCGGTGAAATGACAGTGGGATCATCGAGTGCTTTGCGTGGATGTGGCGACAGCGCCAGGCGTCGTCTCGAACTCGCTGATAGTCGCTTGACTTGCTGGGCGGCTGTTCCAGAACGGCACCAACAGCAAACTGGCGAGCAAGGCTGCGCCGGTGAAGACGAAGAACACGGTGATGGTGTCGAAATAGCCCGGCAGCAGCCCGCCGAGGATCGCACCCACTGAGCCGCACCCGTTGACGAAGCCTGTGGCTGTGCCCGCGGACTCGCTGGTGCCGAAGTCGATGGCGGCGGCACCGCTGATCATCGAGTCAGGGCCATACAGCGTGATGCCCATCATGAACAGCAAGCCGACGACCAGGTAGATGTTGCCGCTTTGCATTGTCGGTACGAACAAAATCAACCACAGGGTCAGCGCCATCAGGCTGATCACGCAGGCCGGCATGCGTCGAGCACCGAACAGCTTGTCGGAGACGATACCGATCAGAATCGGGCCGACCAGCCCTGCGACTTCGAACGCGGACGGCACAATGGCCGAGGCCACTTTGCCGATACTCGGCATCCGCTCATAGACGATCACCGGCCCCCACATCAGGATTGCATAGCGGGCTGGCTTGAGCAGGAAGTACGCAACCCCCAGCACCAGGACCGTACGGTTGGCCAGCACCTTGCGCAGCGCCGCCCAGTAGTTTTCCCGAGGGGCGTCGGCTCGCCCGGCCGATTGGCCCTCATCTTCGACGGCAGGCAAACCTACATCCTGCGGGCGATTGCGTTGCAACAGGAAGAACAGCACGGCAACCACGAGCACGACGCCCGCCGAGGAAATGAACGCCATGCGCCAATCATGGGAAATCTGGTACGCCCACCAGCCGGCAAACGGCGTCGCGACCAGGCCGCCGAACGCGTAGCAGGTGCTCCAGTAGCCCAGCACGCGCCCGCGCTCGCGGGTGGCGAAGAAGCATCCAATGTTCTTGCACAGCCCTGACCAGCCCGTGGATTGCGCCAACCCCTGAATCACCATGCAACTGGCGAAGATCGGCAAGGTCGCGAAGGTGCCCATGGCCAGTGCGGCCAGTGCCGACACCACGAGCCCACCGAGCACGACAACGCGGGTACCGTAACGATCAGCGAAGACGCCCCACGCAAACTGGCCCACGGCGTAGGCAGCCAGATACAACGCGTCGAGGTTGGCCATGGCCGCTTTGTCGAGCGTAAAGCTGGGGTCTTCGGCAATGCCCAGCTTGGCAACCGAAAATGCCTTGCGGGTGAAATAGAACGCGGCATAGGCCAGCCACGTGATGATGAATATCTGAACGCGCCAGCGTTGAAGGGATTTCCAGTAATGGCGGGCGTTCTCAGGACTCTTGTACATGTTGTTGTCCTCTGTTGATTACCGCGACGTAGGCCTGGCACCCCTGCTCTGCTCGATCAAGGCGCCTGCCGGGAGGTATCCGGGGCTTGCGAACTTGATCTTAGCGATTGGTCTAGACCAAGACTTGACCCTGCAAGGGTGTGTTCAACATGCAAAGTCAATTTTCGGTTCAATGGTCTTCGCTACGCCATTGCCGGGGGCTTACGCCAAACCAACGGCGAAAAGCACGAGAGAACGCACTCGCCTCGGAATACCCGAGCAGCCCTGCCAGATCAGACACCGGCCTTTTGGGCTGTCGCAGGTAGTGCACCGCCAGTTCCCGGCGGACCCTTTCGACCAACTGACTGAAGCTCAAGCCTGCCTCGCGCAGGTGGCGCTGCAACCCGGCCGAACTGAGCTCCAACGCCTGCGCGATCCTCTCCAGGCACGGCTCTCCGCCGCTCAGGGCAAGGCGCACCTGGGCGTCCGCCTCATCCAACAGATTGCGTCGCTGATCGTGCGCCCCCAGACGTTGGAGTACGTCCTGAACCAGAAACAGCAAATTGGCATCGCGCTCCGGCATCCGCTGATCTTTGAGGTCGGCCTTGGGGACGAGCATCGAGTTGCACCCACGATCAAAATAGACAGGCGCGCCGAACGCCTGCTGATGCACCCGCCAATCCTGTGGCCGAGCGTGCTCGAAGCTGACCGCGACCGGCGCCCAGTCTTTGCCCAGCACGTGACGTATCAGATTAAGCGCCATGCCCATGGTCAGTTCGGCGTCCTGTCGGCGCTCCAGAATGGCGCTGTGCCGTACTTGATAATCGAAGCGATAGCTCTCGCCGCAGTCGACCAGCCGTATCAAAGTGTCGTGCTGATGGTAAGGAAACGCCGCCGCGAAATTGCGCAGGGCCTCCTCCAACGTGTTGGAAAACAACCCGACATAACCGAGCAATCCCAAGGCTTGGGGCTGAAACTGGAGGCCGTAGTGCAAACCGAAGTTATCGCAGTGGGCCTGGCGTGCGGCCTCCTCCAGCACCTGGCAGTAATTGGTGAGCGGCAGGCTCAGCGTTGGTTGGCGCAGGCTTTCGGGGTTGACGCCGGCGCGTCCCAGTATGAGGTCGATGTCACCTCCAACACCTGTGACGAATCCCTCCAGCCCACTGGCAGCAGCCGACAGGACGCCGAGGTTGCCCGCGACTGGCGAGACGGTGCAGCAGTGCAGTGGAGAACTCATGGTCTATTCCAGTTGAGGTCGTCGTCTGAGTAATGCAAACACCATGCCCTGCCTTCTTCCTTCGAAAGACCCTTTGCAGCCAGAAGGCGGCAGCCGAACTGGGGTAATGGGTAACATCGCGTAACAATCAGCCGCGCGATCGCAAAGGCCCGCCCCGTTCGGTTGACTGACCCGCCCATTAATGCTCAGATGCGCCCCAGTTTCAGGTGTCCCCTGCCGCCGCGCCGGGGATTAAACGGGAAGCCGGTGCGTCGCCTTGGGCGATCAGTCCGGTGCTGCCCCCGCAACGGTAAGCGAGCGATGCATTCGACACGCCACTGTGCCACCGGCATGGGAAGGTGAATGCTTCAAGCCCCTCGCAAGCCCGGAGACCGGCCTGTCACCTCCTTTGGCAACACCCGCGGTGGGCGGGCGCGGGCCGGTCTTGGGGCAGCAGCCTGCCCGCGATGCCCTTGCGCGCCTTCACCTGTCGGGCTTCATTCACCCCGGTACGGTTGGTCTGCATGTCATCCCCTACCTTACGTCTGGAAAGCTTGCACTGGGCCCCCTCGCCCGGCGGTCAGCGGCTGCTCGACGGTATCGACCTGCACGTCCACGCGGGTGAGTTCGTCGGCCTGATCGGCCCCAACGGCAGCGGCAAGACCAGCCTGTTGCGCTGCGCCTATCGCTTTACCCGGCCCGATGGGGGGCGCGTTCTGCTGGAGAACGAAGACATCTGGCAGCGCTCCCCTCGCTGGGTTGCCCAGCGCGTGGCAGTGATGCTGCAGGAGTTCCCCGAGGATTTCGGCTTGAGTGTGCGCGATGTGGTCGCGATGGGTCGAACCCCGCACCAGGGTTGGTTCGACAGCCATGACGACCAGGCGTTGATCGACGCCTGTCTGCAGCGACTGGGCCTGCACGCTCGAGCCGACCAAGGCTTCGCACCGCTTTCGGGAGGCGAGAAACAGCGGGTGTTGCTGGCCCGGGCGTTGGTACAGCAACCGCGCTTGTTGATCCTCGATGAGCCGACCAATCACCTCGACCCGCGTTACCAACTGGCCTTGCTCGAACACTTGCGTGCCACTGGTCTAGGCCTGTTGGCGAGTTTTCATGATCTGAACCTGGCCGCGGCCTTCTGTGACCGCCTCTATGTCATCGATGCCGGGCGCATCGTCGCCCAAGGCACGCCGGAGCAAGTGCTGACCGAGCAACGCCTGGCGCAGGTCTTTGGTGTTCGCGCCCTGGTCGATCGCCACCCATTGGCGCCCCACCCACGTATTACCTGGATCAGCCCCGCATGAAGCGACGCCTGACTTACCTTGCCCTGCTCGCCGCCCTGCCCTTTGCAGCCTGGGCCGACAGCTACCCCGTCACCGTGCGCAGTTGCGAGCGTGACGTCACCTTCAACCAGGCGCCGCAGCGGGCGGTGAGTCACGACATCAACCTCACCGGAATGCTGCTGGCCCTGGGGCTGCGCGATCGGATGATCGGCTACAGCGGTGTCAGTGGCTGGAAAACCCTCGACCCGTCCCTACGTGACGCCTTGGCAGGCCTTCCTGAACTTGCGCCACGCTACCCATCGCCGGAAAACCTTCTCGACGCCCAGGCCGATTTCCTGTACGCCGGTTGGGGCTACGGCATGAACGTGGGCGGACCGCTCACACCGCAGACCATGGCACTGCTGGGTATCCCGGTGTATGAGCTGAGCGAATCCTGCTCCTGGATCATGCCCCAGCGCCGCGCAAGCCTGGAGGACCTGTATCGGGACCTGAAAAATCTGGGACGGATCTTCGATGTTCAACCCCGCGCCGGCGAGCTCGTCGGGCAGCTTAGGCAGCGCATCGCGCGGGTACACGAGCAGTTGGCCCAGGTACAGCACAAACCCCGTGTCTTTCTCTACGACAGTGGCGAGGACCGTCCAACCACCTCCGGCCGGCTCGGCATGCCTCAGGCACTGCTCGAAGCAGCCGGTGCCGACAACGTGATGGCCGATGTGAACGCCAGTTGGACCGAAGTCAATTGGGAGAGCGTGGTGGAGCGCGACCCAGAGGTGATTGTCATCGTCGACTATGGCCCGACGAGCTGGGCGCAAAAACGCGACTTTCTGCTCAATCACCCCGCCTTGAGCGAGGTAAAGGCCATTCGCGAGCGCCGCTTCGTGGTGCTGTCGTACCTGCAGGTCACCCCCTCGGTGGACAACGCAGGCGCCATCGAGCAACTGGCCTCGGCCCTGCATCCGCAGCTGTTCGCCGAGGCAGCGCATTGATGCCGGTGCGCAGCCCCGGGGGGTATCGCCTGCTGATGTCGCTGCTGGTGGCCGGCGTATTGTTCTCTTGCCTGTTGTCCTTGGGTTTTGGTGCGGCCAACGTGCCGCTGGCCAAAGTGTGGGGCATCCTGATGCATCAATTGGGCGCTACTGAAATGGGCGACTGGAGCCGGGGACAGGCGCAGATCGTCTGGCAGATCCGCGCCCCACGGGTCCTGTTGGGAGGCTTGGTGGGGGCCGGCCTGGCCTTGGTTGGAGGTGCCCTGCAGGCCGTCACCCGTAACCCGCTGGCCGATCCGCACCTGCTGGGCGTCAGTTCCGGCGCAGTGCTGGGGGCGGTGGTGGTGGTGCTGTTCCTCGGCACTTTCGCCGGCCCCTTCAGTCTGCCCCTGGCGGCCTTCGTCGGTGCCTTGGGCAGCATGTTGCTGGTCCTGGCGGTGGCCAGCCGGCGTGGTCGGCTGGACAGCGACAGGCTGCTGCTGGCCGGAGTGGCGGTGTCGTTCGTGATCATGGCGCTGGCCAATTTGCTGCTGTATACCGGCGATCCCCACGCGGCGAGCTCGGTAATGTTCTGGATGCTGGGTGGCCTGGGCCTGGCACAGTGGCCTCTGCTCTGGCTACCGGCGCTGTGCGTGTTGGCGGGGTTCGCGCTGCTGATGAGCCTGGCACGGGCGTTGAACGGCTTGATGAGCGGTGAGCAGACGGCCGTGAGCCTTGGCTTCGACCCGCGACGAGTGCGGGCGCAGGTGTTCGTTGGTTGCGCCCTGTTGACCGGTGTGCTGGTGTCGCTTTCAGGTGCCATAGGTTTTGTCGGACTGATGCTGCCTCACGTCGCCCGCCGACTGGTCGGGGCCGAGCACCGCCGACTGTTGCCTGCCTGCGCCCTGCTGGGCGCGTTGTTCGTGGTGTGGGTGGATATCGGCGCCCGCACGCTCATCGCGCCTCAGGATCTGCCCATCGGCATTGCCACGGCGGCCATTGGCGGGCTGTTCTTCATCGTGTTGTTGCGCCGCAAAGCCTGAGCCTAGTGATGCCGGCGGGCTTGGAGCTGACGCTTGAGTACACGCAGCGGCGGCGCGTAGAAGAACCCGAACGACACACTCCCCTTGCGCCCAACGATTGCATGGTGCAGCCGATGCGCCCGGTACAGGCGCTTGAGGTAGCGGTTCACCGGTTTGGGCGCGCGGGGCCAGTGGCGGTGAAAGAAACCATCATGGGCCAGCACATACAGCACGCCATACCCCGCCACGCCACCGCCGATCCATTGCACAGGCGCGTAGCCCGCCTTGCCCAACGCCACCAGCCCCGCCGCAATCAGCGCCAGGGCCACCAGGTAGACGTCGTTGGTTTCCAGCATGCCCAGGTGCGGCTCATGGTGCGAACGGTGCAGCCACCAGCCCCAGCCATGCATGATGTACTTGTGAGCCAGCGTGCCGACGCCTTCCATGGCCACCAGGGTGCCGAACAGGATGGCGAGATTGAACAACATGTAACGGTCCGAGATAGCAACGAAGGCCGCAAGGGTACCATTGCAGCTCGACCATTCGGAGGGCTTTTCCATGAAAGGATGACGGGCCGCCCCCTGCCCCTTGCACCTTATCGTGAGGCTTTTAGACTGGATGCTTTGGCCAAGGACCGCCCGATGCCCATACGCCCTGCTCTTCCCCGCGACCTGCCGCTGCTCCCTGATGTGGAGCGTTCGGCCGCACAGGCATTCACCCAGCTTCCCGGCCTCTCCTGGCTGGCGTCCGGCGACGTGCTTGACCTCACAGCCCATCAGGCCTTTCTGGCACAGGGTGACAGTTGGATCGCCGTGGATGATGGCGACCGACCGATCGGCTTTCTCTGCGCGCAGACGGCAGGGAGCGAATTGCACATCCATGAGCTCTCGGTGCACGAGCGCGCCCAGGGCAAAGGGATGGGTCGGCGCCTTTTGCGCGAGGCGATCGATACTGCGCGCAGCCGTGGTCTGCAAGCAGTCACGCTGACCACCTTCATCGACGTGCCATGGAATGCGCCGTTCTATGCCCGCCTCGGTTTCACGATCCTGACACCAGAGCAGTTGGATGAACGCCTGCGAGGCATCTTGCGCGATGAGCGGGCGCATGGCTTGTCTGGGCGTTGCGCCATGCGGCTAGCAATTGGCTAGCGCACTGCTCGCCAGGCTGTAGCGGTCCCGCCCCTGACGCTTGGCCTCGTACAGGGCAGCATCGGCGGCAGCCGTCAGGCTTTCCGGCGTGATGTCTTCCGGTCCTGGATGGCCCACTGCGATTCCGGCACTGGCAGAAACCTGCCCTAACGGACTGCCGGCATGCTCGATCGCCAGCCGGCGCAGCAGCATCAATACCTCCTGCACGATTGTCACCGCGCCCTGGGCATCAGTGTTGGGCAGCAACAGCGTGAACTCTTCGCCGCCGTAGCGTACCGCCAGGTCGCCCGGACGCTTCAGCGCATGGCCAAGCAGTTCGCCGAAGCGCCGCAGGCATTGGTCGCCTGCCGGGTGGCCGTAACGGTCGTTGTAGGCCTTGAAGTAGTCCAGGTCGATCATCACCAAGGCCAGGGGATAACCCTGACGCCGCGCCCGGCGTATCTCCGCTTCGAATACCCCGTCCAACCGGCGACGGTTGCCAAGGCCGGTCAGGCTGTCAGTCAAGGCCAAGGATTTGAGCGTCTGATGCGCCTGGTGCAAGGCGCGTTCGATGGCGATGCGCTCGCGCAACTGGCGCAGCACCACCCAACCAAAGGCCGCCAGCCCCGACAACAAAAGCAGCAATACCGCGATCGACTTGAGCATGTCGTGGCGCCAAGGCGCGATGATCGATTCGCGCGACAGGCCAGCTTCAACCACCAATGGGTAATGGGCCAAGGCCCGGTAGGCGTACAGGCGCGGCGTCCCGTCGACCACCGCGACGGCCTCCACCACTCCCTGATCGGCGTAAGGCAAGTGATTGCGAAAGATATCGCTGTCGGCCAGGCTGCGGCCCACGACCTGCTCGACGAAGGGCCGGCGCACGAGAATGGTGCCGTCGCGTTTGGCCAGCACCAGCGCGCCGCGCTCGTCGATCTTGAAGTCGCCGTAGTAGCGCACGAACCAATCCACCTTGATCGACCCCAGCAGCACGCCGGCGAAGCTACCGTCGGGATTGTTCAGCCGCCGCGTGATGGGAATGATCAAGTCGCCCGTAGAGCGGCTGCGCACCACCGAACCGACGCGCACGTCTCGGTCGGCATGGGTGCGGTGATAGATGAAGTAATCGCGATCGGCATTGTTCGCCCGCGGCGTGATCATCGATTGATCGGTGACGATCCAGCGGCCATCGGCGCCATAGACGAACAAGCCATGCAGCTGCGGCATGATCGCTTTCTGTTGCTTGAGCAAAGCGTGCAGTCGAGGTCGGTCCAGGTGCGCGAAGCCGTCGCCCTCGATGCGCTCGGCCAATGCGGAGGTGATCGCATCGACCTGACGAATGGCGTCTTCGGCATGCTGGGCGGTGCCTCTGGCCAGGTTGGTCACCGCATCTTCGGCATTGACGAAGGCATGCCGGTAGTCGCGCCAGATCCGCCAGCCTTCGATCAGCACGAAGGCCAGCATCACCACCGCCATGAAGCTCAGTACCAGGCGGAACAAGGCCACGGCGCGGCCCTCGCCGGCTACGGAAAACACCCCGTCCTCGTCCTGCCTCCTGCTTGCAGCCATTACAGTCCCTTGTGTCCAGCACTCATCGCCCTTGACTATAGATCAGTGACGCGGCGGCGCAGACAACTCGATCCAGGCCGGCGCATGGTCGCTGGCCTTGGGTTCGTTACGTACCCAGGCATTCACACCGGCGGCTTTGAGCCGTGGTGAAAGTTCGGGGCTAAGCAACAGGTGATCGATGCGCAGGCCCGCGTTGCGGGGCCAATGATTGCGAAAGTAGTCCCAGAACGTGTAGACCTGCGCATCAGGATGCAATTGGCGGATCGCATCGCTCCAGCCTTGCTCCAACAGGCGCTGGTAGCACGCCCGGGACTCCGGCTGGAGCAACGCGTCCTTGCGCCAGGAGCGCGTGTTGTAGATGTCCCGGTCGGTGGGCACCACGTTGAAGTCCCCTGCCAGCACCGTCGGGTGACCGCTGTCGAGTAAGGTCCCGGCATGGGCGATCAGGCATTCGAACCAGCGCAGCTTGTAGTCGAACTTGGGGCCCGGCTGAGGGTTGCCATTGGGCAGGTACAGGCACGCTATCAAGACGCCATGCACTGCTGCCTCCAGGTAGCGGCTCTGGCTGTCGCCGTCCATGCCCGGCAAGCTCCGGCGCACTTCGAGCGGCTCACTGCCGCGGGCCAGGATGGCCACACCGTTCCACGACGCTTGCCCGTGGTACAGGCAGCCATAGCCCGCCGCTTCCAATGCCTCGCGCGGAAAGTCCTTGTCGGCAGCCTTGAGTTCCTGGAGGCAGGCGACATCGGGCTGCTCGCGTTCCAGCCAGGTCAGCAGACCCGGCAGTCGACTACGGATGCCATTGATGTTGAACGTGGCTATTTTCAGCGTCTTCATGCGTCAGGGTCGTCCACATGGGCCTGCACGGCTTCTTCGAGGGCGCGCACATGAGCCTGGTCGGCCAGGGCCTTGAGCGCCAGCCAGTCGTCCCAATCGATCGCACCGTCGTCACGCAGCGCTTCGGCAGTACGGATCAGTTCATGATGATAGGCGTCCGGCGATTCGCGGCGATAGCTCGCGTCATCGTACTGGGCGTACCACGCCTCAAGCTCGGGAATGCTGCGTTCGATGCTCATGGGTGGCTCCTCGATGCGACCTTTGAATCTCTGAGCTTTGTGCCGCGCCAATGTTCAAACCAATGGCCGTTCGCCTTGGCAGCGCGCAAAAAATCAAGAAGATAGATCGATAACCGCTAGGGGCCGCATTGCGGCCCTTTGCGCTCATGCTTTCTTTTCGTCATCCCTGGGCGGCTTGGCCGGTCCTTGGGGATCGACTTGTGGGTCTTCGAGATCAGGTGAGTCCGGATCAAAGCCCAGATCGTTCGGGTGAGTGGCGTGTTCGGAAGAATGCGGTCCTTGGTCGGGTTTGCGCGGATCAGATTGGCTCATGGCAAGTCTCCAGACGAGTGTCTATGGAAGAACCCGCCGCCGCGCATAAGTTTGATTCATCTACCCGCTCTGGTGTCCAGCGGCGTCACAGACTGCCAGCGCCGCCGTCCGGGCATCGAGCATGCCTTGCAAGCGCTCCAACTGGCGTGCCTGTTCGCCGCACAGCTCGCGTTTGTGCTCCAGTTGCGTTGTCTGGTTCTCCAGTTGTCGGCGCATTTCGTCGCTCGCGCCTTGGGCCTGGGCCAGGATCGAGCGCAGCCCCTGAACCTGGGCATCACGTTGCTCCAGTTGTGCCTCCAGCGCCGTGCGTTGCTCCACCGCCTGCCGATGCTCCCCGATCAAGCGCTCGTTGTCCCGGTGAAGGCGCGTGGCCTCCTCCTGGCGCACCAGCATGGCCTGCTGCAATTGGCGCAGCTCCACCTGCAGTTGCTGCACCTGTGCGTCCTTGTCGGCCAGGCGCAACTGCACCTCGCCCAGCGCTTGGTTGAGGCTGGCGCTGCGCAATTGCTCGGCCTGCAGGGTGCTTTGGGTGGTCAGCAGTTTTTCGGATTCGGCCTGCAACGCGCTCGCCTGAATCTGCAACTGATGGTGCGCTGCCGCCAGCGCCTGTTGCGCCAATTGCACCTGCGCCTGCAGTTGCTCGCGCTGCGCCTCGAAGTCGGCTTCGGCATCACGGATGCGTGCCTGGGCTTCCTCGTTCAACTGCTCGGCCAGTTGCTCCACCAGGCCGCTCAGTTGATTGCTCAGGCTTGCCGTATCCAAAGGCACTGGGGGGCGCTCCTCCAGTTCCTTGAGATAGCGATGGATCGTGGTTTTGGAGCCGGTATTGCCGAGCTCGATACGCACGGCATCGATACTGGGATGCTCACCCCGAGCCAGCAACGCCTGCCGCGCCTGCTGTACCACCACCTTATTGATACCGACCCGGGCCATCGCTGCTCCTACGATTCGTACTGTGGTACATACCACGTAATTTGTACGAATTTTGCCGTTATCCACAGCGACAATCAACCTGCCTTTCGGCGGCGAGACACGCATGCCTGCGCCCGTTACCGAAATCGCCCTTCCTGTGCCGGCTCGATAACGCCTCCCACGGACAGGGGCTGGTACAAACAAACCTGATTACGCTGACGCTTGGCCTCATACATCGCCTGGTCAGCGGCTTTGACCAGCGAATCGAGATCTTGCGCATGCTGCGGATACAGCGCGATGCCGATGCTGGGGGTGACGAAGTCGATTACCTGTTCATCGAGCTGCACAGGCTCGCCCAAGACCTGCAGCAACCGCTGCGCCAGCCGCTCGGCATCCTGCTCGTCGGTCCCCGGCAGGATCAGCGTGAACTCATCCCCGCCCAGCCGATACGCGCGATCAGGCTTGCGCACCGCATCACGCAAGCGATTGGCCATGTTCACCAATAAACTGTCGCCCACGTCATGGCCAAATCGGTCATTGACCTGCTTGAAGCGATCCAGGTCGATGAACAGCAATGCCACCGAACCTTTGGCATCGGCCAGGCTGCGCGTGAGGTGCTCGTAGAACGCTTTGCGGTTGCCCAGGCGCGTCAGGGCGTCGAGGTAGGCCAGGTCGTACAACTGGTTCTGGTATTCGACGTGGTCGCTGACGTCATGCAGGATGCCGCGATAGCCCAGCACCTGCGCCTGGTGGTCCAGGATGACCGACAGGTGCGTTTCGTAATGGCCCACGCTGCCGTCGGCACGCTTTATGCGGCCTGCGAACGCCGGTGCATCACCCTGCTCGCAAGTCTCGAACAGCGTGCGCAGTCGCGCTTCGTCGCATGCCTGCAGCCATTCACTGGCGTTGCGCCCGGTGATGCTCTGCGGTGCCAGCCCCAGCAGCCGGCAGAACGCGGGGTTCGCAGATTGCAGGCGCCCATGGGTGTCGAGTTCGAAGTAGCCCTCTTGCATGGCCCGCAGGATGGCGCGGTCGCGGGCTTCGCTTTGTTCGAGGCGATCGAGCATGCGGTTGGCCGCTAGCGCGAGCATCCCCAGTTCATCCTGGCCGCGATCGCTCAAGCGCTGTCCGGCTGTGTCCGGGCCGATGTGCAAAAACTGTTGGTGCATGCGCGAGATCCTGCGCAGTACGAACCACTCCAGCCCCAGGTAGATCAGCAACCAGGCTATTATCGCGAGCAGTGCCGACACGCCGAAGAACAGATTGATCTGCGCCTTGCCTTCTTTGTACAGGTAACGATCACGAGTCAGCTCCAGCACGGGCCGACGTTCGCCGGTGCCATTGTTAAACAGCAAAAAGATGCGCTGGCGGGTGTCATCGAGCACCTGGCGCGGACTGATGGCGATCTGTTGCGCGCCGTCCACCGGTTGGTAAGGCAACAAACGGAGCGCGCCGTTGAGCTGGCGCTGCAAATCGGCGATGCGGGTGCCATTGAGAAAGTGCCCGGCATACAACACGCCTGCGTCCTTCGATCGGGCAGGATCGACCGCTACGCCGACGAGTATCATCGGCACTCCCTGCACGGCCAGCAGTTGCCCAGGCCCGGACAGGACCTCACCGGCTTGCCCCAGGCGCTCGACCCTGTGCAGCACTTCATCGCGCAATGCCTGCTGGCTCGGGTGTAGCGCTGTATCCAGATAGACCAATGACGCCATCTCTACCGGTAGCCACTGCGCGGCGCTGACCCGGCCTTGCGCATCGAGGCGTACCAGAAAGTCGACGTTCATCCGGCTCAAGGTTGCCTCCAGCACCGGCAGAATTGCGCCGGTCGCCGACTCAGGCGCCAGGGCCTGCACAAAGCTCTGCAACCGATCGCGGTCACGCTCGAACTGGTTGTTGAGCAATGCGCGTATCTGCGTGGCCTGGGCGATCAATCGTTGCTCATCTTCCTGGTCCAGCCGGCCCAGCAGCAGGCCATGGGCCAAGAGGTAGATCAGTACCAGCGCCACCACCAAAGGCGGCGCCAGCAGCCAAAGCAATCGCCTGCGTAGTGACATAAAAGCCTCCTGCTCGGCGGGTCAGCGGGGATTACCGATAAACCAACGGTAATAAGGGTTATCACCGTCTTCCCGGACGACCGCGCGCACCTCCCTGGCCCAGCCCTGTCGGTCACCCCGGTAGGCCAGCAGGCTGACGTCATAGAAGCGCCTCAGCCGCGTCCACTGATCATTGACCTGCGCCAACAGCGAAGGCGGTGCATTGAGCAAAGGGGGATCCCGCCGCAACGCCAGTAACGTAGGCAGTACCCGGGTGATCTCCTTGGCCCGTACCCAGGGGGCATACTCGATACGCGGTTGGTCGTCGGTCACGGGGCGTGCGCCGCCGGCATAGGTTTCCAGGCCCTGGCGGTCGGTGATCCAGGTCGCGAGCAGGGCCGCCGGAGAGTCAATCCCGACGTCGCCCAGGGCGCCGGCCACCTGCGGCTGAGCGAACCGCGCCTGGATACGCGATGCGTCGAGTTCCAGAGGTTGCAACGAACCGATCAGCAGCATCTCGTGGAACTCGGTGGTCCACAGCGATGCATGAGGAAAAACATCGATGAAGCTACGCACCAGGGAACGGCTGTCTTCGTCGTTCTGAGTCGGCAGTGGCAGCCATTGGGCGACGAGCCCGTTTTCGGCCAGACGACTGGCGGCCAGCTGGTAGAAATCCCGCGAATACAGGTTCACCACGCCCGCCGCCGACGGCGGTGGCGGCTCCAGGGTGATCATGTCGTAGTGACTGTTGCTACGCAGTAACTCGCGGCGGCCATCGCGCAAGCGGATATCCAGGCGCGGGTCGTTGATGGCGTCGAAGGTGCCACTGAAGTGAGGCGCAGCCTTGAGCACCTCCGGCAGCAACTCGGCCACCACGGGGTGTTGCAGGTCGCGGTAGCGCAACATCGCACCGGCGGTAATGCCGGTGCCAAAGCCAATGACCAATGCCGAACGTGGCTCGCCCCGGTGGATCAGCAGCGGCAGCAAGGCCTGCAGACGCATGTAGCGCAGCGATGGCATGGCGTCCCCAGTGTTGGACACACCCTGGATGTACAGCCGGCTGAACTGCCGTTGGCCCGTGCCTTGACGCACCACCGCCACGGTTCCACCTCGCCCTTCCTGATAGAACGCCAGTTGGCCAATGCGGTTCGCAGGCATCAGGTGCGCCAGGTGTTGGGGTGACGTGAGTATCCCGCAGGCCAGCGTGGCCAGCCCCATCACGCCGACGCCCACGCGCATCCTGCGGCTCACCTGCATGCCCCGCCACACTGCCACCCCACCCACCAAGGCCGCGAGCATCGCCAGCGCGGCCAGGCTTCGTACCAGGCCCAGCGCCGGCACCAGCACGAACCCTGTCAGCATCACGCCGAGGATGCCGCCCAGCGTATTGAGCGCGACCACCAGGCCCACATCGCGCCCCACGTGATCGCTATCGACCGTCAAACGCAGGGCCAGGGGAAACGCCGCTCCCAACAAGGTGGTCGGCAGGAACACCACGCACAGCCCTGCGACCGCGAAGCGTGCAGACATGCCCGCAAGCTCGCTGCCGCCAAGGTTGCGTACCCCGTGTTCGGCCAGGCTCTGCGCGCCGATCAACCATTGCCCGAGGCCCGCGATCTGAAGGATCGCGAGCAATCCGGCGGTGGCGATCAGCAGACCGAACACCCCCCACGGGTCACGAATCCGATCGGCATGCCGGGCATACAGCGCGCTACCGATCACCAGTCCACACAGATACGTGGCCAGCACCACGGCAAAAGCGAAAGCGCGCGTACTCATGAACTGCACGATCGATTGAGTCCAGACCACTTCATAGCCGAGCGCCACACCTCCCGCGATGCAGTACAAGGCGATGGCCAAGCGTGCCGGGCCACTACGGGCGCGGCTGGCCGTTGGCGAACGCGGCGCCGGTGTGACGCTCGAACGTGCCACCCGCAGCGCGACGATGGCTGCCAAGACATTGAGCAGCGCCGCGACACAGGCACTGGCCAGCACGCCCAGGCCAGGCAACAGGAGGAATGCTGCGCCGAGGGTTCCCGCGATGGCCCCTGCGGTATTGGCTGCATACAGCCCGCCGCCGGCAAGCCCCATCTGGTCGGTGTCGGGGGCCAAGGCCCTGACCAGCACCGGCAATGTGCCGCCCATGAAAAAGGCCGGCAGGCCCACGAGAACAAAAGGCAGCATCCAGGCCCATGCCCCAACGCTGGCCTCCAAGCGGGCAAACACACCAGCGGCCTGCCCCAGGCAAAGCGTCGCGCCAAGGCCGAGCGCCGCGACCAGCAGCTCCAGCCCGGCATAGAGCACCACCGGGCGGTGCAAGCGGTCAGCCCAGCGCCCGAAGGCCAGGCCGCCGAACGCCAGCCCGGCAAAGAACGCACTGATGGCCGTGGTGATGGCGTACACCTCGACCCCGACCACCAAAGACAACTGCTTGACCCACAGCACTTGGTACACCAGCGCCGCGCCGCCGGACAGGAACATCAGCAAAGCCGGTATCCACAGCTGAAGACGCGCCTGGGTGCGTGCCTGCGTGGCAGCCGGGCGAGGCGTGTGCGAGCGAGACGAACGGACGGCTGAGGGCATTGGAAAGCCTTATAGTGCGAAGGAGGCCTGCGCCGATGCGTCGCCGCAGGCCGAAAGACGGATGCAGGCTATGCCTGCATCCGGTCCCGATTGACGCCTATTTGGCGCCCTTGCTCATCTTGGCCTCGATCTGCTTGTCCACATCGGCCCGAATCTGGTCGATGCTGAAGCTGGCCGGGCGCTGGCTTGGCGGATAGTCGATGAAGGTCTGCAAGAAGGCGGCTGCCTTCTGAGTCCCTTGGAACAGCAGGTAGTCGTTCTTGGTCAGCCAGTCGTAATACTGGTCCGAGACCACGTCGGCCCGCTCGTAAGGGTCCATGCGCAAGTTGAACAATTTCGGTGCGCGCAAGCAGGTGAATGGCTCGCTCCACACAGCGAAGCCACCCGGCGCACGCTGTTCGCAGAACACGATCTTCCAGTCACCGAAGCGCATCGATACCAGTTCGCCATCGTCGTTGAAGTAGTAGAACTCGGTACGCGCGCTCTTGTCGGCCTTGCCGGTCAGGAAGTCGAGCTGGTTAAAGCCGTCCAGGTGCACCTTGAAGTTCTTGCCACCGACGTCGGCGCCTTTGAGCAAGCGGTCCTTGATGGTGGTGTCACCCGCTGCGGCCAGCAAGGTCGGGAACCAGTCCAGGCCGGAGAACATTTCGGTGGTCACTTCGCCCGGCTTGATCTTGCCCGGCCAGCGCACCATGGCCGGAACCCGGTAGGCGCCCTCCCAGTTGGAGTTCTTCTCGTTGCGAAATGGTGTGGTCGCCGCATCCGGCCAGGACCACTGGTTCGGCCCGTTGTCGGTAGTGTAGACGACGATGGTGTTGTCGGTCAGCTTGAGGTCGTCCAACGCCTTGAGCAGTTTGCCGACATCACCGTCATGTTCGAGCATGCCATCGGCATACTCGTTGCCCACCATGCCGCTCTGCCCTTTCATCGCCTCGCGCACGTGGGTGAAGGCGTGCATGCGTGTGGTGTTCATCCAGACGAAGAACGGCTTGTCGGCCTTGGCCTGCTTGTCGATGAAGTTGATGGCGGCCTGGGTGGTGTCGTCGTCGATGGTTTCCATGCGCTTGCTGTTCAGCGCACCGGTATCCTCGATCTTGCCGTCGGCGGTGGAGTGGATCACCCCACGAGGCGTGGTGGACTTGACGAAAGGATCGTTGGGGTCTTTCGGCCAGTAGGGGCGCTCAGGCTCCTCTTCGGCGTTGAGGTGATAGAGGTTGCCGAAGAATTCGTCGAAACCATGGTTGGTCGGCAGGTATTCGTCGCGGTCGCCCAGGTGGTTCTTGCCGAACTGCCCGGTGGCATAGCCCAAGGCTTTGAGCGCCTGGGCGATGGTCACGTCGCGATCCTGCAGGCCCACCTTGACCCCGGGCATGCCGACCTTGGACAGGCCCGTGCGCAAGGCCGTCTGGCCGGTGATGAAGGTCGACCGCCCCGCCGTACAACTATTCTCGGCGTAATAGTCGGTGAACATCATGCCTTCCTTGGCAATGCGGTCGATGTTCGGCGTCTTGTAGCCGACCACACCTTGCGCGTATGCGCTGATGTTGGTCTGTCCGATGTCATCGCCGAAAATCACCAGGATGTTCGGTTTTTCCGCTGCCGAGGCCATGGAGCATCCCACTATCGCGGTCGCCGTCAGGGCGAGACGCGATAACCACCGTCCTGTGCGCTTCATTGGTGCTTCTCCGTTCTGGTTGCTTGTCGTGTTCCACGACTACCTGAGCATCGAGACGCCGACGGCCTGACAGGTTTTCTCGTTGCTTGCTGTGGTGATGTGTATTGGCTTATGGGTGTGTTTCCTGATCGAAGGGATATATCCGATTCCATTCCTTGGCCATGTCCACGACCAGCCACTGCTTGTGTCTGGCCTCATCGAGGGCCTTGTCCAGCCGGCCCACCCCGCTTTGCCGGTCGTAGGCCCATTCCCGGCCCGCGTCGGTGTGGTGCACCAGGCCCGCCAGCCGACGGCCAGGCCCGGCCATGGTCCACTGCAGCATCTGCAGGTCGCCGTCGGAGTTGCCGAAGGCGAGGATCGGCCGACGGCCGATATAGGCCTCGATGCTCTCGGGTTTGCCTGGGCCATCGTCATTGTGGGTCAGCTGCGCGAGGCGCTGGATGCTCAGCTCGCCATCCAGGTCCTGGAAGCGGCTGGCGAAGGTGGTGCCGATGACCTGCTCGGGTGGAATGCCATACACCTCCTCAGCGAAGGTGCGCATGAACGCCACTTCGCCGCCGGAAACGATGTACGTCTTGAAGCCATTGGCGCGCAGGTAGGCGAGCAACTCCAGCATGGGCTGGAAGACCATCTCGGTGTAGGGTTTGTGGGTACGAGGATGAACGTTGCTGGCGAGCCAACGCCGAGCGTTCTGCGCGAAGGTGTCTGTGCTGATGCCGGTGTGGGTGGCCGTGACGATCTGCATCAAGCCTTTCATGCCACTGGCTGCCAAAGTCTTCTGGTCGCCTTCCAACACGGCCTTGAACGGCTGCTGGTTCTTCCACTGTGGGTGCTGCGGTGCCAGGCGCTTGACCTCGGCCATGGCGAACAGCACCTGGAAGTAAAGCGGCTGCTCGCTCCAGAGGGTTCCGTCGTTGTCAAACACCGCGATGCGTTGTGCCGGCGCTACGTAGTCCTTGTTTTGCTCGTCGCTCACCGCCTCGACAAAACCAATGATCGCCTCGCGCGATGGGCCGTCGTTCCAGGAAGGCAACGGATCCGCGGCGCGTGCCAGTACCGGCAGCAACAGGGCCAGGGTGAGCAACCAGTGCATCGAACGCGAGGGTGACTTCAGATGCATATGACTTCCTTGGTGAATGCAGGGCCTGGCACATCTCAGGGGTTCAGTGGCTTCAGGGCATGTCGATCAGGCGAGGTGCGATGCGGCGGCTCGACGGCGCGGCGCAGCGCAGGCAACACCTGGGCAAACTCGGCGCTAGCGCGTGGGTCCGACGCGCCGCTGCCGTAACGTGATCTGAAGAAAGCTAGCAAACATTTGGAAACAGCAAGGGGTAATGGACGGGAAGCCGTTCTCATTTCACGACATCCCGTCGCACGGCGGTGCCAGACATACAAGGCGCCGAGCTGGGGTGGATCCAGGGACAACTGCCCGGCGACCTGGCGCCAGGCGTAGTCGGCCGAGGCCAGACGAGCCTGCTCGCGCTGCTGCGACCACTTGCGCCAGCGGCTGCGCAGTGCCACTGCCCAGCCACGTCCGAGGTAGCCCAGCCCTGCAACCAGGGCAAGTGCTGAGAGTGCCAGCAGCCAGTGGCCAGCGACGTGTATCTGAGCCTTTTGCCCCAAAGCGCGCAGGTCATCGCTGATCGAAAACGGCGCCTGATAAGCGGCGTCGGCCGTCGCCTCCAGCGTCAGGGCGGGCACCGTGGCAGTCCGTGCTTGTGCGGTGGCGGCATCCCACCAGTGCAGTTCGATGGCCGGCAACTGGAAGCGACCAGCCTGTGTCACCACATAGGTCACGGCGTCCTCCCGCTGCCCGCCACTGACCCCGCCTCGCCCATCGCTCAGTGGCTTGACCACTGGCGTTTGGGGGTAACGCTTGAGCCCGTCGACCTGGGCGAACGCCGGCGGTGGGATCAACATCGCTTGGGCCGCCAGGGCCTGTACATGCAAGTGCCGGGTGACGCTGTCACCCACCCGCAAGGGGGTGTGCGAGGGCTCCAGCGTCTGGCTGAACTGGACCTGGCTTGCCACCAGGCGGTGTTGCTGGGCGTTGCCGGCAGGCTGACGTGCGACGAAGTGCAACGCCTGGCTATGTACAGTGAGCGGCCCACTGCCCTGTCCTGGCTGCACTTCAATGGCCAAGGGCGGGATGTCATACCCCCGCGCCTGCTCGGGGATTATCTGGTAGTTAAGACGCAGGCCGAAGAATGCTTTGCCATCGATCTGCTCGTTCAAATGCGTGGCTTCACCACTGGGGGCGGAAACCACTGCCCCGTCCAACGTCATCGTCGGCAAGCGAGGCGCTGCGTTGAACCAGGTATCGACCAGCAAGTCGATCTGCAGGACCACCGTGCCGCCCACCAGCACCTTTTCCGATGGGAGCAACTGGCTGCGAATCTTGACCTGCGGCTCAGCGGCTTGAACCAGCAGGGGCACCAGCATGACCAGTAACAGGTACTTCATGGTGTGGCCTCCCTGGCAGCATCCTGCAGGAGGAACTTGCGCCTGAGAAATTGGGCGGGCGAGGTAGTGAGGTTGTTCAACCATACTTGATCGGCGCTGGCCTGCCCGGCGCTGCGCTGGATCGTCTTGCCCTTGCCGGAGGGGTTGTCGAAGTCGACCTTGTCCGCCTTTTCGTCCGGTGGCCCGGCTTGCTGTTGCTCGTCACGGTCCTTCAGCAGAGCCTGGGCCAGGGCAAGGTTGGCGCTGGCCTCGGGAAACGTCGCCTGACGTTTCAGCGCCTGCTGGTAGGCGGCAATCGCTTGGTCGAACCGGGACAGGCGCACATAGGTATTGCCCAGATAGAAATACGCAGGCGCTGTGTCCAACCGGGCGAACTGCGCCAGCGCGACATCGAACTGCGCTGCGCGGTAGGCCGCCAGGCCTTTCCAGTAGGGATCGCTGAAATGGCGTGCTGCGTCTGGGTAGTGGCCGTGCTCGAAGGCCCAACGCCCCTGCTGGTCGGGTGTGAAGAAGGCGTCGGCCAGAGGGCCGGCCTGCGCCGTTTGTCCGGCCGAACCGAGCACCAGCGCCAACAGCCACCCGCCCAGCCAATGAACCCGCCAACCGCGGCGCACACTCAGCAACGCCAGTATCAGCAGCGGCCAGCACAGCCAGTAGCCGGCGTCTTTCCAATGCGGCGGCTGCCCCGCTTCTTGCACGGCCTGGAAATGCCGCTGGGCATGCAACTCGACCCAATCCAGATCCTCATCGCTCAAGGTCAGGCTACCCAACGGCGCATCCGCCGCCTTGGCCAGGCCTTCGAGGCCTTCGCGGTCGAACGACGCACGCTGGGTCTGGCCGCGCGCGTCGGCCAATGGCCGGCCCTGGGCATCCTGCACCACACCCCCGTCCTGGCTGCCCACCGCGAGTACCAATACCTGCAGATCGCTGCCTTGCAACGCTTTGCCAATGGCGTGGAACTGAGTCGCATCGGCACCATCGGTCACCAACACCAGTGTTCCGGGGACTTGCTCGGCGGCCAGCAAACGCTTGGCCAGCACGATCGCCCCCAAGGCATCCTTGCCCGGGCGCTCGATCAAGCCACTGGACAATGCCTGGAGGAAGCTGTCGAGCAATGCCGCATCATTGGTCGGTGGCAGCACCAGGTGGGCGCTGCCGGCATAGGCGATCAACGCCACGCGACTGCCGGCACGGCGCTGGATCAGATCGTGCAAGGTGTGCCGGGCCGCCGCCAGACGCGACGGCGGCACATCGTTCGCAGCCATCGAAGGCGACAGGTCCACGGCCAGGATGAGCGGCGCGCGGTTGTCCAGAAATGCCGGCGTGTCCTGCTCCCAAGTCGGCCCGGCGGCCGCCACCGCGCCGAGCACCAGCATCGCCCCGAGCAGATGGACCGGGTGCAGACGATGACGCTCCTGCGGTGTGATCACCAAGTGCTCAACCAGATGCGCTGCGATGATGCCGTCAAGCTGCCGGGTAAGGTCATGGCGTCGCGCCCACAGCACAGGCAGCGCCACCCCTGGGATGATCACTAGCAGCCACAGCGGGCGCAAAAAATGGAAGGCCGCCAGGTCGATGTTCATATCAGCCTTGCGCCTCTGCATCGGATCGGTGAGCGGTGTCGCGCACGCCCGCCAATGCCGATACACCATGTGCGAGCAGCAGGAGCAGCAGCGCAGCCCCCAGCGGCAGCCAGAACAGATCACGCTTGGGTTGATGACTCAAGGTCTTGACCCGATGCGCAGTGATGCGATCGAGCGTGGCGTATACCTGTCGCAAGGCATCGCTGTCGTCGGCGCGGAAGAACTGCCCACCGGTCACCCGGGCAATGTCCTGCAGGGCCTGCAGGTCGACCTTGGCCTCACCGCTGGCGCCGGGATCGCCGATGCCGATGGTGTGCACCACGATACCCCGATCGTGGGCCATGGCTGCGGCGTGGCCCGGGGTGATTGCGCTACTGGTGTCATTGCCGTCGGTCAGCAGGATCAGCATTTTTTCCTGCTCCGTGGCGCCGTCGAACAACTTGATGGAAAGGCCGATGGCATCGCCCAAGGCAGTATTGGGACCGGCCATGCCGATGCCTACTTCGTCGAGCAGAATACCCAGGCTGGCGTGATCGAGAGTCAGCGGGGCCTGGGGGTAGGCACCGGTGCCGAATACGATCAGCCCGATGCGATCGTCCTTGCGGCGCTGGATAAAATCTCGCACCACGTCCTTCACCGCGTGAAGACGGTCGACCCGCTGCCCCGCTGGGGTGCTGTAGTCGGTGGTTGCCATGGACTGAGAGATGTCGATCGCGAGCATCAGATCGCGCACTGGCTGCTCCCGCACGATGGGCTTTTCCACCCAGACGGGTCGGGTACAGGCCAGCAACACCAGGGCCCAGACCAGCCAGGCCAGGAGCAATTGCCAGCGCCCGCTACCTGCGGTGACGCGCCCGGGTTCCTGGCCCACGGCACGGCTCATGGCGGCGAAGAACGGCACCCGCATCGCGCTGCGCGACTCACGGTAGGCCGGCAGGTAGCGATAGGCCAGCCAGGGCGCCGGCAGCAACAGCAACAACCAGGGGTATTCAAGCTGCCACATGGTGCACCTCGATCCACTGACGGCATGTCTTGAGCAACGCCCGAACCTCTTCGTCAGCCAAGGCCTGCAAGCGATCGGCCGGCGCATAGGCCAGCAGTGCCAGGTGCTGGGCGAAGGTCGCAGGCAGCGGTGTGGCGCAGTGCCGTTGCAAAAATGCCTGCCATTGGGCGTCGCGCAAACTGGCAGCGCAGGCCCCATCAGGCATCGACAACGCAACCCGTTTGAGCAGTTCAGGGACCTCGCGCAGGGCCGCCAGGCGCTGCGCCGGGTCTTCCAGGGCCAGAGCCAAGGCCGCCAGGCGGGCCAGCGCTTCACGCCGGTAGCGATTGCGCCGCCACCGCAGGTAGCGCCAGATGGCCGAGGCGCCGAGCAACAGCATCATCCCCCCCAGCAGGGCCAACCAACCCCAGGTCTGGGGCCAATAGCTGGTGGGCACAGCCGGCAGCGCAAGCTCGCGCAACTGGTCGATGCTGGGGCTGGGCGCGCGGTTCATCGGGGCATCACCGATAACCGGCCCAGCTCCGCCCTGAGTTGCACCAGGCTGTCGCGACCGGTGCTGAACATCATCAAGGGGACTTGGCTGCGCCGCAGCAAGGTGGCTACCGCCTTGAGCCTTGCGCTGAGGAACTCACCCAAAGGCCGATGAACCTGGCGACGAGCGATTTCCAGCTCTACCTGCAACTCCCCCTGGGTCACCATCACCCTGCCCTGTTCAGGCAGTTGCAAGGCAATGGGGTCGAACACCTGCAAGGCCAACACGTCGTTATGGGCACGCAGCTGGCGCAGCAGCTGCAAGGTGTGGTCAGTCACGCCGGAAAAATCGCTGATGATCACGATCAGGTGATCATGCCCGGCAATGCCCAGGCACTGACGCAACACGCGATCGAGCTGCTCCGGCTGCTCATCATCGACGTGGCTGGCATGAAGTGCCTGGTTGTGACGAACCACGGCCGAACACAGCGCCTCGACACGGGCTCGACTGCGCAAGGGGCGAACCGTTTCGATCTGCTGGTCGTTGAACACCAACCCGCCCACTCGGTCCCCGGCATGAAACGCCATCCACGCGCCGATCGCCCCCAATTGCGCGGCCGTGACGGATTTGAAGCACTGCCGCGAGCCGAAATACATGCTCATGCGCTGGTCGACCAGCAGCAGTGTCGGACGGTCGCGCTCTTCGGTGTAACTGCGTACGAACGGCTTGCTGTAGCGCAGCGACGCCCGCCAATCGAGGTGGCGCAGGTCGTCTCCCGGGGTGTATTGACGCAGCTCGTCGAAGCTCAGCCCACGCCCGCGCAAGCGCGCGGCATGGCTGCCGGACAGCACGCTGGACAACGGCTGTCGCGAGAGAAAACTCAGGTCGCGCACACGATGCTCCAGCAGCATCAGCTGTTCGAGCGATACATACACCGAACCATCCGCGCTCACTGACCCTGACATGTCAGCCTCCTGTCACGCCGGGACCGCGACCTTGTCCAGCAAGCGGTCCAGCACCTGGTCAGCGCCGATCCCATCGGCCACGGCGTCATAGGAGAGCAGCAAGCGGTGACGCAGCACTGGGTGCAGCACTGTGCGCACATCATCCGGCGTCACGTAATCGTTGCCTTGCAGCCAGGCATGCGCCCGTGAGACCCGGTCCAGGCTGATGCCTCCCCGCGGGCTGGCCCCGACCTTGATCCAGCGCGCCAGGTCGCTGTCATAGTCGGCGGGATGGCGAGTGGCGTTGATCAGGTCCACCACATACCGGTCGATGGCCTCGGACACATGCACGCCACCGACCTCGCGGCGTGCGGCGAAGATCGCCTCCTGGGCCATCGGTGGCACTTCGCCCGGGGAGCCGCTGTGCGAGTCCTCACCACGCACCATGCGTAGCACCTGGGCTTCATCCTCTACCTTGGGGTAGTCGATCAGCAGCTTCATCAGGAAGCGATCCATCTGCGCCTCCGGCAATGGATAGGTGCCTTCCTGCTCGATAGGGTTCTGGGTCGCCAGCACCATGAACAGCCCGGACATCGAGTGGGTCTGGCCAGAGACGGTGATCTGGCGCTCCTCCATGGCCTCCAGCAAAGCCGCCTGCACCTTGGCCGGCGCCCGGTTGATCTCATCTGCCAGAATCACATTGCCAAACAGAGGCCCTGGCTGGAAGCGAAGCTGGTTGCCGCTGTCGGTCTGCTGGAGGATCTCGCCACCGGTGATATCGGAGGGCAGCAAGTCGGGCGTGAACTGGATACGGCTCATGCGTGCATCCAGGTGGGTCGCCAGGGCCTTCACCGTGCGTGTCTTGGCGAGCCCGGGCAGGCTTTCGAGCAACACGTGTCCGTTGGCCAGCAACGCCAGCATGATATGGCCGATGGTCTGCTCCTGGCCGAGCACCTGCTGGCCGACCCGAGCCTGCAGCTCGGCAATCTCATCACGCATGGTCACGGTCGCTCTCCTTGACGCCCTGGCAATCGCTCCGGTAAGTCGCTGGTAACTTTAGTCCACAGGCGATCGTTCGCCATTGAAAAGCCCGCCGATGCCTGTCGCGTACAACCTATGTTGTCTGCTTCACTGCCGGATAGGCGGCAACCGGGGATCATCCGGCACCACCTTGCGCATGCGTTCCACATACTGCTCAACCAGCTCCAGCTCTCCTGCTTTGGAGTGCAGGTAGATCAAGGCATAGAGCAGGTCGGCATTGTCTGGAGACGAGGCCAGCCCCTGATGCAACGCCTGCAAGGCCTCATCACGGCGATCCAACTGCGCCAACAAAAGCCCCTGGTTGTAAAAGACCCGCGCGTTGTCCGGCATTTCCTTGGCCGCCACGTCCAGCCATTTCACGCCTTCCTGGCCCTGGCCTTGCTCGACCAGCAGCAAGGCCAGCATGTAGGCGAGATTGCCATGATCACCCGCAGGTGTTCCCTCAAGTGCCAGGCCCTCGCGCAGTTGTCGCTGGGCGGCATCGAGCTGCCCTGTATTGGAGTAGAGCGTCACCAGGTTCACCCGGGCAGGCGTGAAATGGGCATCCAGGCGCAGGGCCTCTTGGTACTGGGCGATCGCTTCCTGCTCCCGGCCCTCGCGCTGCAGCAGCACGGCCAGGTTGAGCCGACCGCCCGGCAAATCGGCATTCTCGCGCAGACGCCGCTCGTAATCGGCCAACTGCGCCGTGAAGCCTTCGCGTCGCTCGGCAGGCAACGCGTCGAGCGGGACGTCGGCCAGCGCGCGCAGCGCCTCGTCACGCACGGCCAGCAGCGGGTCGTTCAGCAAGGGCAGCAACCGCCTGACCCGTGCTTGAGGGTCGAGACGAGCAAAACCTGCGGCGGCATAGGCCCGCACAGCCCCATCCTTGGCGTTGAGCGCCCACCCCAGCGCAGTGATGGCCGGTGGCCCGAGCTCGGCAAGCTGTTGGGCGGCGGTGGCACGAACAACGGAAGGTTTGCCGATGTCGGCAATCACGGCGGTCAGCAGGTTGAGCCGGTCACCTTGCCCGGCCCTGACGGCATGGAAGGCCTCACCGTAATGGGCCGGGCGCTTTGGCGCACCGAACCAGCCCTCGATGGCCGTCGCGGCCCATTGCGGCTGCTTGTCGGTGTGGCAGGCGGTACAGGCATCGGGGCTTGCCGTCTTTCGCGCAAGGTCCGGGCGCGGCACGCGGAAGCTGTGATCGCGACGCGGGTCCACGACCATGTAGGTCTTGCTGGGCATATGACAGTTGACGCATTGGGCGCCTGGGGAGCCTTGGGCATGGTGATGGTGCTCGGGGGTGTCGTAGTTGCGAGCCTGCAGGCTGGGAAAGCGGCTGCTGGGCGGATGGGGGCTGTGGCATTGCTGGCACAGCGTGTTGCCCTCAAGTTTCACCCGGGTGGTGTGAGGGTCGTGGCAGTCGGTGCAACTGACCCCGGCCGCGTACATCTTGCTTTGGGTGAAGGAGCCATAGACGTACACCTCGCCATCGATCTGGCCATCGGCGTGGTACAAGCCTTCACGCAAGGTCGCCGGTAGCGAAGCGTCGAGCTGTGGCTTGCCCGGTTGTTGTCCTGTGCCGAGCGACTGCCTGCGGCTATGACAGAACGCGCATTGCTCGATCAGGCCTTTGCTATCCAGGGCCTTGAAATCCACGCTCAGTTGCATGTCGCTTGCCGTCGCGTAGGGCTTGTCGGTGTTCGCCTGCTTTGCCCAGTCCACATGGGCCTGCCCTGGGCCGTGGCAGCCCTGGCAGCCCACGGTCTGCTCCTGCCAGGTGGTGGCGTAGCGGTCGTGCTGGTCATCGTAGTGTTTGAGCAGCCGCGTGGAGTGGCAATCGGCGCACATGCCGTTCCAGTTCTGGTAGCGCCCTGTCCAGTGCAGGGCGTCGTCCGGCGCAAAGCGCTGGCCGGGGTAGAGCGAGAACCAGCGCTGTCCACCGTCCTGTTTGCTGCGACTGTCCCAGGCGAGGGTCAAGGCCTGCAGCCGCCCGCCGGGAAACTCCACCAGATACTGCTGCAAAGGCCGATAGCCGAAGGTGTAGCGCACGCGAAAGTCCGCCGTCTTGCCGTCAGCGCCCTCAGTGTTGACGTAGTAATGCTCGCCCTTACGCAAGAAGCGAGCCTTGACCCCCGCCTCGTCGAAACTGCGGCCATCGAAAGCGCCGAGCACATTGCCCGGGGTGGCCTCGCGCATCGCCCAGGCGTGGTCGGAGTCCTTCCACTGTGCGGCCTGTGGGGCATGGCAACCCTTGCAACTGGACGCATCGGCATAGCCTTCCCGGTCCTTGGCCAGCCCTGGGGCGGTATCCGGGGCCTGGGCCCAGGCCACCATGGGGCCGATCACCAACAGGTACAGCGATAACAGCAGAAGGCGAAAATACACGGGGCGTCCTTACTCATGCGTGCGATGAGGTGTGTGAAGGCAATACGCGTTGCTGCTACTCATCCTGCCTCGGTGCCGCAGGTGCGACATGCCAGCGCTCCGGGGGGACAAACTTGGCCTGTTCTGGGTCCGCCAGGTAGTGTGGCGACATGATCTGTACGCCGTATTCGTTGAACACGTCCTGGATATTCGCGTGCAGCATGCTCAGCAGTTCGGCCCGGGGCCTGGGTTCGCTGGGGATTGCCTGGGCGACCAGGCGATACTCGGGATAGAAGTCGCTCAGCGCCGTCTGGAACACCTGCGGGCTGGGCTGCTCGACGATGCCCGGCGTGCGCCGCGCGGCCTCGATCAACATGGCGTGGACCTGACGCCAAGGCGTGTCGTAGCCGATGGTGACCACCGTATCGACCACATAGCCCTGGCCCTGGACGATGCGCGAGTAGTTCTTGGTCACCGCGCCGGTGATCATCGAGTTGGGCACGGTCAGCACCTCCCCAAGGCCTGTGCGAATGGTGGTCGTGAACATACCGACCTCCATCACCGTGCCCTCATGGTCGGCGACGCGCACGAACTCGCCGGCTCGCAGCGTGCGGGTGTACGTGAGGATCAGGCCTGCCATGCCTTGCCCGATCACACTGGTCGCGCCCAGCGAGATCATCAGCCCGAGCAGCACCGACAGCCCCTTGAACGCATCGGTATCGGACCCTGGCAAGTACGGATACGCCATGACCAGGGCAAACAGCCAGATTCCCAGCGAGGCCAGCCGCGTGGTGGGTTTGAGCGTCTCGGCGGTCAGCCAGCGCAAGGTGCCGGGGCGTGACATGCGCTCCAGTACCCGCTTGCTGAAACCACTGATGCCGCGGGCGATGAAGAAAATCGAGACCGCCACCGCGATGCCCGGGATCGCATCGAGTACCCCCCTGAGCAGGTGCTCGACCAGGTTCCACAGGTACACGTTGAGGCTTTCGCCCCAGGGACGGGTGTAGGGAAAGCGCGAGAGCACGAAGCTCATCCACTGATAGCTGAACAACAGCAACAACAGCCAGTACAGCAACCAAAGCAGGCGGTCCACCAGGTAATA